>DATAEJ010000063.1:0-31896 GCA_036258095.1 Candidatus Angelobacter sp.
TTGCTGCGCGCCGCAGGCACTGACGTGATGCAGCCCAGCTCAGACGGCCTTTCACTGGTGCCTTACACCGGCGCGGACGCTGCCAACCTCACCATTAACGGCGAGCTTTCAAAGCTGGCACACAATATTTCCTTTGGTCACGGAATTCACGCGGGCATTCACTTCCGCAGTTCCAGCCGCGCTTCCATTTTGCTGGGCGAGCAGGTGGGAATCAGCGTGCTGAACGATCGCACGCCGGGCTATAACGAGCCGTTCAGCATCAGCATTACCAAATTTGACGGCACGATCCAGACATTCACCAACAGCACTCCCGGCGTCTTCAACAATGGAAAGACTCCGACGAGCACTTGCACCGTTTAAACCAACCGGGTCCTGGCTGAACCAACTTCGGCCGGGACCCGTAGAACGCAACATGTTGAAAGCCGCAGTTCCAAAACAGCAGTTGTCTTCTCTGTTCGCGGATGGGGAAGGCCCGATCCGCGAACCAGGAGAGTTGTATGGAGATATTTGGGTTAGGAGATCGGAACGGCGATCGACTAAAAAAACTTCACGCGCTCTTGGTGAAAGCATTAACCCGGTTGTTACTGCGTGAAAGAGTATCTGTCCGGTTTGTGGGAGGGATTGAGATGCTGTTTTCGGCTGGTAGTGACTGCTGCGGCGCAACGATCTGGCGCGCTTCGGCTTTGCCATCTCGAATCGCCTGCAGAACGGCTAGCGCGCGAGGTAGGAAGGTTTGCCCTAACGTAGTGAGCCTGGAGGTTCTGGGCAGCCGATCAAACAACTTTCCTCCAAGCTCATCTTCCAGTTTGATGATTTGCTGTGACAACGATGGCTGCGAAACATGCTCCGCCATGGCAGCACGTGTGAATGTTCCATGTTTTACGATTGCACAAAAATACCTCAACTGATGGACTTCCATATCGGTTTCCCCCTGCACTCACGAAACGGCATGAGCTGCTTCCCGTGATTGCCAACAGCACGCCCGGAATTCCATGACCACCTCAGATGGTCGCTGTTCCAGAGCAGCACTGGTCCTGAGGTTCGAATTGCGAGTTGCTGCTTTTGGTTGTACCGCGGGCTGCAGGGAGAGACCGGTCAGTTCCAAAATGGAACTGCGATTCCGGCATGTCAATGGGACAACATAAAAGCCGTCCTAAACGTGAGCGCACGCAAAATCTCAATGAAGTCGGGTCACGCCGGCTCTGGAGCATCGCAGAAGCCGGGTTTTCAGCGGAGTAAAATGTCCTTAAGTGTTGGAGGCGGAAATGCCCACATACGAATATCTGTGTACTGCTTGCCAGAAGACGTTTTCCAAGATCCTGACCCTGGCTGAGGCCGGGAAGCAAAAAGTGATCTGCCCTCACTGCCAGAGTACGCGCGTTGAGCAGCGTCTTTCGGCTTTTTATCCAATCACCTCGAAGAAGAGCGCATAAGTTTCCGAATGCCAGGAGCGCGAAAGAAGGCGATGGCACGAGCATCAAGAAGACCGTGACGATAAGGGTCATTCCCAATCCGTAGCGTGAAGGTCCACCGCTCCTGGCCGAGCCTTCTGACCCGCCAAGGCTGATGGAAAAATCGCCACCGTCCTGCGCGTCGTTCTTTGACTTGCTGAGAATCTCGTCAATGGCTTCCAGCGCCAGCTTGGGCGGCATGCCTAGACCGAATCGGTTGACCAGGTTGGGAAAATCAGTGTTGCCGAACGCGACTTTTTTCTGGTCGTGAGCGCGGTAGCTGGCCACGGCGGAAGCAAACAATGCCTGCTTCTCGCCATTCATCTCCGGCGGCAACGCCTCAAACAGGCGATAAGCCGAGGCGTAGGGAAACTCGTCCCACGTGGTGACTTGCTGGACCAGCTCAATGGCGCGGTCAAACTGCTTTTTGCTGACGAGGTTGCTGATGATGCTTTGCGCCGCGCCCTTGCGTGCGTCGGGCTCAGCCTGTGTGAGCCGTTCTTCCACATCGCTTTGCGAGAGCGGCAGCAGCGCGCGGAAGACGTCCGTTTGCAGGCTGCGCTTGGTTTCATCGTCATCCTGAATCGCGAGGGAAGCGGCGAACGAGTCCTGCAGCAGCGTTCGGGCTTTCTCCGGTTTGCCGGTGGTATATGCGCTGGCAATTTGCAGCAGAGCGTAGCTGCGCATGGGCGCTTCCAGCGCGCGGGCCTGGCTCTCTGCCGATTCCAGCGTCTGGTATCCCAACTCCTGGTCGGGAGTGAGCTTCGGCGTCTTGGCAGCGGACTCCTTCGCATCGATGGGCTTCTTTGTGCGCTGGCGCTTCGGAGAGGGATTTGCTTTGGTCGTTGTGTCGCTGCTGACAGGGCTGGTTTTATCGGTCAGTTCTTGAGTACTGGTGTTCTGGACGGACACGTTTTGGGCCAACGCCTGCTGGGCGATCAAGAGCGCGATCGCGGCGAAACCGAGCTTCAAGCTGCATGGCATATCTGCTCTCCGTTTCAGAGACTTCGGCTATTCGACTCTGGTTGGAAAGCCAACGTTAGCCGCGAGCGACGGTGGAATGCAAGGGAATAAGATTGGAGGCTGGATCAGGGCAGGGTCTGTCTGCCCTCCGGCCTTATGGTTTGTCGAAAGGACACGCATGCCAGTCAAACATTGCATCCCGATCATTCCCAGCGCAGACCTCAACAAAAGCCTCCGTCTATGGGTGGATGGTCTCGGGTTTACAACCAGTTCAGAAATGCACAAAGACGGCCGGCTGATCTTCTGCATGCTTCAGAAAGACAATCTCTGCTTTATGTTGAATCAGCGTGCGGGACACCCGATCAAGCCGGAACACTATGAGGGCATCCGACTGTACTGGGCGCCGAGCGACATCGACGAAACTCGAGTGCGATTGAAAAGCCTTGGCTATGGCGTGTCAGAACTCGAGGACCGGGATTACGGCCAGACCGAATTCTTTCTTACCGACGATGATGGCTTTAGCCATTGCTTCGGCGTCGACACAAAACATTTCCGGCGCAAGGAATGAGAGGTCCACAATGTCAGTCCAACAAGCTGCGCGCATTACCGGTATCGCTCCGCAGTTCCTGGTCGACGATATCGGCCGGGCGGTTGCCTACTATCGTGACAAGCTCGGGTTCGTGGTCGACTTTATTTACGAATCCTTCTACGCCAGCGTCTCACGCGATGGATTCGCAATCCATCTTAAGGATGGGCCGAAGCTGCCCGCCGAGAGAGAACATCGGAAGCAGAACGAACATCTGGACGCGTACATCTCCGTCGCCGGGGTGAGAGATTTGTTCGAGGAAATTCAGGCGCGTGGCGTGCAGGTGATCAGGCCGTTGGAACAACGACCGTGGGCGTGCGTGGATTTTTACGTCGAAGATCCTGACGGCTATCTTCTCTGCTTTAGCGAGCCGAATGCGTGACGCTCGCCCGCTCCATTTCACGCCGCTGGAGGTTTCAACCATTCGTCCACGTTCCGGACAATGTTCTCAGGACTGTTTTTCGAGATGAAGCCGTCCACCAGGCGGTCCATCTCCGCCGGCAATGACGGCAGCGAAGAGAGAAGGAGTAGATGAGCAGAAGGGTAGTTAGATCGTATGAGGCGAGCCAGGTCCGGCGCGCGAAGCACGCTTGAGAAGCGGTAGTCCAGCAGGACCAGCGCGGGATTCTCGTGTTCAGGGAAGACCATTCCCGTGTCGCCGACCACAGCGGAGATGGGGCGGTAACCTGCATTCTTGAGCGCGCGGGTAAAAAGCTGCAGATCCACCGGATCATCATCGACCAGGAGGATCGTCGTCGGCGTCACGTCTTAAAGAATACACTGCCGCGAATGCTCGAGGGCAACAGCACCTGCCCCTGAGCAAACCCAGAGCGGGGTCATTCGTTAACTGCGAAACGCCGCAACTCTACAAGCAGCTGCCGCTCACCTTAATCCTGTTTTACGAAGAAAGACGTCCACAACGTCCAGTTTTGCACAGCCACCCCGTGCTACTATTTGCGATTGTAGCGTTTCGTCCTATCAGCTACATAGGTTCAACCTTAATCCACGGCGCTCCGGAAGATCGGGACTCCGTCCCATCCCGAGCTTCACCCTGCAATTGGAACGCCGCCCTTGGGGGCAACTGCGAGATGACCGAAGCCACCATTCAACACACCGCGGACCTGGAGATGGTCCGTTCCTTCCGGGAAATGCTGAGTACCACAAATGTCAGCCTTGATCTGCTGGAGATGAGATTTCCCCATCTGGCTGAAAGCTGCGCCCGCCTGCGAGGCGCCGCCAGGGAACTCAGCATGCTTCTCGGTGAAATCAAGCACCACGGCGCTGCTTAGTCGCAGAGATCGCCGTGTTCACAATCTGCAGCAGTTCCTGGCCGGACGGTTCCGGAAAATGGATCGCGCCGTCAACGCCCGCCTCGGCGGCAATCTCGATGATTGCCACCTCAGGACACCGCTCCTGCAAGTGCAGCGCAAGCGCCTTCTTCATCCGTTTCCCCAGAGCCGGCCCGAGTACCGCAACCTGGAACTGCATGCAGGCACACGCCGCCTCAAGCTCCTTGAAGTCATGCGCCACAATCACAAAGCAGGACTTTTGTTGCAGCAGGGAAACGGCTTCAGAAAGGAAGTCAGGATTCGCCGCCAGTATCAGGACAGTTGAACGGTCCAGGGCACACCTCAAATGCGATTTCTTCCCCGGACCTTTACGGCTACTCAGGAAATTTGATCAATTGTGCTTCTTCCGTTCGATGGCGGCACAGTCCATAGGTTTGCTTTGTCTTGGTGACAGCACTGATTCGATGTTTCCAGCGACAGCGAGAGCTGGTCAGAAGAAGTGCGTTTCGGCGAAGACATGGTGCGCCATGGTCGATCAGCCGCAGCATTGGGAGTACAAATCCTGCGGGATTCAGCTTGCTTTGGCCAGCGCGGCGGTCTCAATCGGGAACTGCAAAATGAACACTGTTCCATGGCCGACGCGTGAACGCATCGCGATCCGTCCGTGATGTTTATCAACGAGCTGTTTGGTCACCCAGAGTCCCAGCCCAGTCCCAATGTCCTCTTTGGTGGTGTAGAACGGTTCAAAAATATGGGCTGCAATTGCAGCGGGAATCCCCGCACCGGTATCCGCCACGGTGATCTGCGCCACGCTGCTTTCACCGTGTCTCCGCAGTCGCGCTCGAATCCACAGTGTGCCCTCGTCTGCAAGCGCGTCCAGACTGTTTGCGATCAGGTTGGAAAGGATCTGGCGCAACTCGCCCGGCAGGGTACGCAGCATGAGCGAGTCATCCAGTTCCGTGCGGATGCGGGCGCCTCGCGCTTCCACCCGTCCGCCGTAGAGTTGAATCACTTCCTGAATAAGAGCCGAGACGCTGATCTGCTCGTGGTAAGTATGCTCCTTATAGAATGAGAGCGTCTGGCGGACCATATGCGTCACGCGCTTCAGTTCCCGATCGGCGAGGGCCAGGATCTCTCTCGCGTTCTCTGGAAGACTCTTATCATGCGCCAGCAGGAAATGGATATTGGTCACTGCCGCCAGCGGATTGTTGATCTCATGTGCCACAGTGGCGGCAAGTCGACCTGCCGCCGATAGCTTTTCTGCGCGTACCAGCGCCTGCTGTGATAGCTTTTGTTCTGTCACGTCTGTGTGTGTGCCGATCCATTCCGCAATCTCGCCGCTTGTATCGAGAATGGGCACGCCACGTACCTGCATGTAGCGATACGCACCGTCATGGCGTCTTAGACGTTGTTCCAGATTGAAAACAGACTTGCTTCTGATCGCGTCGGCAAACGCGGCCATGGTTGCTGGGACATCCTCAGGATGAATCGCATCCATCCAGCCCAGGCCGCGAATCTGTTCCCCGGTCTGGCCCGTGAATGCCTGCCACTCCGGCAACTCGCGATCCTGTTTGCCGTCTGGCGCGCATGTCCATACCACCTGTGTCGAGGCTTCGATTAGCGACCGGTACCGCGCTTCAGAGCGGCGAAGGGTTTCTTCCGCCTCTTTGCGCTGGGTGATATCCATGTTGACGCCAATCATGCGCTCCGGTTTCCCTCGCATATCAGCCAGCACGCGGCCCTGAGCATTCACCCAGCGAATCTTTCCGTCACGACGGCGAATGCGCCACTCGGCATGGAGTCTTCCCGTGACTAGTGATTGGCGTGCCGCCTCTTCTGCTGCCGGCAAGTCTTCCGCTACCACGAGCTCCCGCCATGCTTCATAGGTGCCGCGGAATGTGCCAGGATCAAGTCCGTAAAGGGCTTCCAACTCCTCTGACCAGCGGTTGACGTTTTTCTGTATGTCCCACTCAAACGTACCGCTGTTACCGGCGAGCATCGCAACCCTGAGCCGCTCACGGCTGAGTACGAGTTGCTGTTCTGCCATCCTCCGTTCTGTAACGTCCTGGCCAATGCCGATAGTCGTGCCATCCGCCAACTGCACGGTCAGGAAGCTTGTATCAAGTTTTGCGCCTGCCTTGGTCGTGGTGGGGAACTCTCCCCAGCGCCCATCGGCTCGCGCAACGAACTCCAGCACGCGTTCCATGTCTTTGCCATCGGGGTAGAGAAGCGGTGCAAGACGGCCTTCATTGTCTTCCGGAGTCCAGCCCAGGACTTTTTCCCATGTCTTGTTTACCCAGTCCACCTTGCCGGGCTCGCGCATGTAGCAAAGCATCACGGGAATGTTGTCGACAATTGTTTGTAGAAGCGCCTTCTGGCGCTCAAGTTCCGCTTTCGCCGAAGTGAGGTCTTCCTCGCGCTTTTTCTGTTCCGTGATGTCCATGTTCAGGCCGACCATCCGGACTGGCGTGCCTGTATTGTCATAAAAGAAGCGGCCCTGCCCGCGAATCCAGCGGATGCTTCCATCCGGATGTACCACGCGCAGCTCATCGCTATATTCTTCCCTGTTCCGGCTGCTCGCTTCGAGTTTGGCTTCCACTCTTGCCAGGTCTTCAGGATGGACACGTTTCACAAAATCGGCGTAGTGGGATCCGGGTGCGCCGCCAAAGATTGCTTCCGTGTCACCAAAGAAGTGGTCTTCATTGGTGATCATGTTCCAGTCCCAGCTGCAGATCTTCGCTGAAAGGAGCGCCGTCTCCATCCTGCCCCGTTCTCGCTCGGTTACGTCGCGGATCAGCGCTACCATGCCCTGCGGACGCCCCTCCCCATCTTTGATGATGGTGGTATTGAACTCAACGATGATCTCGCTTCCGTCTTTCTTCGTGTGCAACGCGAGCCCGCTCGCCACTCCATTGCTGGTGAGATCGGTGTAAGTCGCGCCGGCGTTCGCGGGTTCAAGAAAGCGATACTTTGTCACTTCTTGAAGAGGATGGCCGGTAACCTCCGCGGCCGTGTAGCCGTAGAGTTCCTGGGCGCCGCGACTCCAGAGTTGAATCACGTGCTCTTCATCCACTCCAATCAGCACATCTCTGATCTGCGTAATCACGTTTTCCGCGAGTAGATTGGAAACAGGTTCAAAACGGATAAGGTTGGACTGCATGCGGCTCCGCGGTTTCTCTTGAAGATTGAAGGGTCGCGGCTTGGGGCACCGCGAAGGATAGAACACTTGATTCGATTGTAAATGGCCCGGCGCCGTAGCAGTGAAAGAAACGCTAACGTGCAACGGAAATAGTTTGATGCAAAGACAGTGCTGCTGGTTGCGCGTTGCGCGATTGCCGAGATCAAGCGAATGACAGAAAGACAAAGGCTTAGTCCTGGTAGCAATCCGTTATGATTAAGCACTCATGTCCACCTTCAAAGAGTACTCCTGCGAAATCTGCGGGCTCGTTACCTGCAATCCTGTGCATTGGTTTGTGATCCGCTGCGGCAACACTGATTTGATGGTGATCAAGTGGAAGACCGAGGCGGCCAACGCCGAAGGTGCGCGGCATTTTTGCGGAGAGGCCCACGCGCAGATCTACATCAGCCGCTGGTTTGAGTCGGCCTGCACACCGCCGCGGCCGGATTTCCTGCGGTCTTCAACGAGAAAATAAAAACCCGATGGACCGTTCCGGACGGTCCACCGGGTGAGCGTTCCTCCTCCCCTCTGTTCGTCAGAAAGCCGTGGGAAGGATTTCGTCAGGCTGCTCGAATGTGACGCCTTGCGGACTCGGGATCGGCGTAGGCAGCGGACGCAAGAACGGTGCGCCACCGTTGTCGATCTCCCAGCGCAAAAGCATCGCGTTATCTTCATGCACTGTGTTGTGGCAGTGCTCCATGAACATGCCGCCCCAGTCGCGGAACTGCATGGTGATCGTCACACTGCCCGCGGGCCGCAAACGATAGACATCTTTCCGGCCTTTTTCCCATGCAGGTACGTTGGACGCGCTGCCATTGCGCGCCAGCACCTGGCCTTCTTCAAAGTGAATGTGGATCGGGTGGTCCCAGCCGCCTCCGGCATTCACCAGTGTCCAAACTTCTCGCGTGCCGAAGCTGGGAGCTGCGGAGATGCGGCCGAAATCCGCATTCAGTGATTTGTCTGCGCCGTCCGTCCTGATACCCCACGGACCGGTGAAGCTGGTCACCGGATCATTCGTGGTCTGGCCACCGGAGCCAAACTGGAATGTCCGCTGCCGTGCAACCGGAATATTACTGAGATCAGGGTTAGGAATCAGCGTGGCCAGCACCTGGCTCTGATCGGGTTGCGCCGGATCACGTACAATGCGGAACTCCAGGAACTTGCCAACGCATGGATCGCTGGAACCGCCGGAGAGCGCCTGCGAAAGCGTGAGATCTTTAGACGGCTTCTTTCCATCCTGGTGCTCGCAGAGATTAACCATCCAGACCTTGGAGCCGATGCTGTACCGCGAGAAATCGATCACGATGTCATACCGCTCTGCAATGCCTTGTTCGTCGAGCTGCGTGAGCGTGACTGGATTTGGGAACAGGTTGCCATCGTTCGCGATCTGGATCATCGCTGAGCCATCACTCAGCGCGATTTTGAAGAAGCGGGAAACGCTGGCGTTCAGGATGCGGAAGCGATACTTCCGACGCTCCACTTCGAAGTACGGACAGAACGTCAGGTTCACGGTCATCACATCACCAAGGAAGCCATCGAAGTTGAAGATGTCCATGATGAGCTGGCCGTTTCTGTCGAACGCTTTGTCCGCCAGCATCAGGTTCACGTCATATTCAAGGTTGGCAAAGGATTTGGCCGTTCCCGATGGTAGCCGCAGGTTCACACCGTCATTCAGGCCCTCATTGCCACGGTCCAGCGAACTATAAATGTTGAACATTGCCGCGTTGCCTTTATAGACGTTTTGCGAGGTGAAGCTGAACATGTGATCGTGGAACCAGTGCGTAGACATGGTCTCGCGCCAGTCGCCCGCAACCTTATTTATTCCGCCGTTGTCGGCAGGGCTTCCCGCGCGCGGATCAGTTGCCGTGGTGTTGATGGTGCTGAAGCCTGCCAGCACAATTGGCCAGTGATAGTCATAGAACTGTCCGGGGAAGAAATACGCTCCGGTGAAGCCATCATTCTCCGCTCCGTGATGACCGTTGTGCTCGTGTGTTGAGATCGTGTGCCGGCCAAAGCCGTTGTTTTGCGTCACATCGGCAGGAAGCTGGTTGTGATGCCGCGTCAGAATCGGTTCACCGTAACGACCGATGACGAGCTTCGGTGGGATGGTGCCGTTGAATGTCCAAACCGAGTTCGGAGTCTGCGTCGGAAACGAAGGATGGAACTTGAGTGGAATCGGCTGCGTCGGATCTATGCCGGAGTTGAACTGTGAATCAACGCCCGGGTTGTAGACATTATTGGTCTGCGCTTGCGACTGCGTTACCTCAATCGCCACTTGCGGCGGGAACTGCGTGAATTGCTGATGCGCCCAGATGGGCCCCGGCGGCCGCCCTTCAATCGGACCGAAGCCTCCTCCTAATGCAGGATCAACTGGTTGCAGCGTTGTGTTGGCCTGGGCGGTCGGTGCCGGATTCAGGCTTGTGACTGGGTTGCGCGGCAATACGTCGAAGCGCGGCATGGGCGTGCTGAACTTTGCTACTCCAAACAAGGGGCTGGCGGGGAAGCCAGTGATGGAATCACCGCGTGCGCTGGGAACAAATGGGTTCAAGCCACCAATCGGGGCAAGCGCTCCTGCGCTGGTGAACAGGCCCCACTTGATGAGTTCACGACGGCTGACCTGGCCCTGTGAGTAGGCAGCCAGGATTTCAGCACGGTTCTTGCGCGCGTTTTCGGCGTCACGCAAACGCGCTCGGGAGGTATTTCGGGGTAGATAGAAGATGCTCATCGGTGTTCGCTCCTGTTGCAGGTCCGTAAGAGATGGCCGCTCCCCGGACCGGTGGCGGCTCTTCCGGAAAGTAGATTTACTCCGGCAAGGGTCGCTGTTGGACTGCCTGGATCGCGTCGACTTGCGCAGACGCTTTCATGCTCATGCGTTTTGACACGAGCTTTGCGAGCGCAACACAGTGGTCAGCAGGAGTCTGCTAAGCACACTGCTGCCTGTGTTTGTCTTCTCCCGTGAACTGGGCGGGCCCGCCGTTTTGCGGGATGCTTATATGCGCAGCATCTTGGGCCAGAGCGTGCGGCGAAGTTGTGCAATATTGCTCAAGCCGGGAAGATTGCGTTCGGTACTCCGGCCTCGTGCTCAAGCAAGCTCAGTAAGCTTGTCAATTCGAGGGCAGCGCTCGCATGCAGGCACACCGAGCGCTATGGAGATCAGTGAATGGTTTATGACCAGCTCTCCGGTAATGCCGGAATAGTCCAGGTGCCCCTGCTTGCGGAAGCGGTTCATGAAGAAGGTGATCCGCGAACGCGTAGTGCCCACGATCTCAGCCAGTTCTTCATGGCTCAGGCGCTGAACGTGCGCCTGGTCCGCATGGTCGCGACTGAAGCCGGCCAGCATCAGCAGAGTCCGCGCCAGCCGTTTCTCGCTGGAGGTAAAAAGCTGGGCCAGGAGATCATCCTGCATTTTGAGATTGCGGCTGACGACAAATGAGAGAAAGTAATCCAGAAACTGCCGGTCATTGTGAATGACCTGCTCCATGGATGCTCGCGATACCCGCTGCAGCCGGCACTTTGTGACGGTTTGTGCCGTGCTCATGCGCTCTGAAACGTTACCGGAAATGCAGGCTTCGCCAAGCAGGTCTCCGCGGCCAAGCAGCGCGACGGTCGCTTCTTTGCCTTCATCGGAAACCACGGTCAGCTTCACCGTGCCGGAATGAATCAGGTAGACGGAATCCGCCCGGTCGCCCTGATGGTATATGGTCTTCCGCGGGCCGAACTCCATGGTACTGCCCGCAAGACCTGAACGGCTGAGAAGCTCGGTTGGCTCAAGGTCACTCGCCAGTTCGCAGGAACGGGATTGATCCTGCAACCCGGATCGCAAAGGCAAAGACCGGTTCGAAGCTTCGCTCATCTCGAATTTCCACACGTCGAGTTCGTCGCGCTGGAAAAAAGGCGCGCTGCAAAGGGCTAGAGAGCGCGAACGAGAAAAGAGAAGTGCGCTTCGGCCGTAACTCGCGTTCAGTTACCCGCAACCCGGAAGTCGCGCGGTTGTACCACAGTGTTCCCTTCAGCGCTGTCTCACCGTCCACGTAGTTTCAGCGCTGATCGGGGGCTTTGGTACATCTCTTTAACATCAAACTGTTCCATTTGTAAACAGGGAAGAAGATGAAGAAGCTCTAATCCCCCGTGGAGCGCATTGAAAATGCAATGGGTTCCGGGCACGGTCAAAAATGCAACGGCCTTTTGGTATGTACGAGCAACAAAAATGGAAACCCGCGCGGCGCGATTTTGATGGTGACACTCTTGTGCCAACGCTGCAACGAGCCGGGGCTGCAGTTTCAAGCATTAGGCAGCCGGCTCTTCACTTCGACAGCACCTGGCTTGACGGGACCGCTGGATTGACGCAGCGTGCACTGAAGAGCAAGGCAGGTTGTTCTCTCCTCATTCCCAAAATGGGAAATTGCTTGCTCATCTGCTCTGGCCCGTGTAGCTCCTTTCCCGCGATTAACTTACGGCCAATGATAGAGAGCTTCTTGATAGCCTGCCTATTGCACAAATCTCAAGTCTTATTAAGCGTTTTTCATCCATTGACTCCCAATCAGAGTTGCTGTACTTTCATGCCCGCCTCTGGAGGGCCGTGACTTCTTTCGGCGCCAGTGCCCGGGGCAACAACTGATTCCTTCCCGTTCACACTTGGCAGACAAGCTTCAATCGTCTGCAGTACGGCTTTGTTCTTGCTGAACTCCACAAGGTCTGTACAGAACCTGAATGTTCATGCGTCAGGCGTAAATGCCGATACGAGGTGTTCTCACAAGGCTTTTTAAGTGAGCGAGTTTCCTATGAAATCTCTTCTACGCAACGCAATTTTTCTTCTCACCCCCGCCACCCTCGTCGCTCAAACCATCACCGGTTCCGTCCGCAACGGCACCACAAACAAGCCTTCATCCGGCGATCCAGTAATAGTCATGCGCCTGAGCGACAGCATGGAACAAGAATCGCAAACGCGAAGTGATTCGCGCGGGTCATTCGCCATCGCGCTGAAATCGACGGCCGGACCGCATCTTCTCCGTGCCGTCCATGCCGGTGTGAATTACGATCAGGCCATCACGGACAGCACGCCGGTCACAATCACTGTGTTCGATTCTGCAGCGCGCGTTGCCGCGGTTCATGGCCGTCTCGGCATCGGTCAGATTGAAGCCGATGGCTCGCGGTTGAACGTCACGGAAATGTATTCGCTCGTAAACCCTTCATCGCCGCCCATCACGCAGGCTGGACCGAAGAGTTTCTCGTTCGCGATACCGAGAGAAGCGATCCTTGAGTTTGTGCAGGCAAAGCGGGAGCGCGGCGTGTGGATCAATGTCACCCCACTCGCCGTGAAGGACCAGCCGGGCAGGTACGCGGTTGATTTCCCGGTCCGCCCCGGCGACACGCTGTTCAAGTTTGTTTATCACCTGCCGTATAACGGCTCGGCGAAACTGCAGTTCAAACCGGCATACCCGGTGGAGACGTTTGCGGTTGCGCATCCGCCGCAGATGACTTTTGCAGCACGAAAGGCAGCATTCACAAATCTGGGAACAGTGCAGGGGTTGCGCATGGAGCAGGTAGCAGCCAAAGGCATGCTTCGCGAAATCCCCGCGTTTGAAATCTCCGGGACGGGAGAAGTCGAGAAGCCCCTTCGCGCAGCGGAACAGTCACCGGTTCTTGCTGCATCCGCGATGCCGGCTGGTACCAAAGCTGCCCTTGCAACCGGTGCCACGCCGAATCGCGACATCTGGGCTCTGCTGGCGGGCTTCGCGGCCCTGCTAAGCGTGGTTGCGTTTGCGCTGATACGCAGCCGCTGGCGCCACGGCCATGCAATCGTAAAAGGCGCGGCGGCGAGCCGGTGGAATTAGAAGCCGGCATCATCCGCGGCGACACGTACTCTCCGCAGAAGAAGGGAAGTGTGAGCGCGAACTGCGGGATCAGGAGAGTGCCCTTTGTTGAGGCCTTGCTTTCGACTCGTGTCGTCCTGAACGGAATGCGAGTCGAGCAAAGCGACGCGAGCATATAGTCGAAGGATCCCGGGAGTGTCTGGGTCGGCCATGCAAGCTTCAGGAGTTCTCACGACAATCTTTCGAGAGAATGCCTCATTCGAGTCTATAAGGCTCCCTTCGCTTCGCTCGGGATGGAAAGAGAACTTCTTGACCTCCTCTTTCCTCTCATCTATAAAGTTTGCACCTGGTTTCGGGAAGTGCGGTGCAAAACCGCCACTGCCGCGCAACTGTGATTGCCGAGAACTTCAGCAGCATGCCACTGGGAACCCGGGAAGGCGCTTGAAGTTCGTAGAAGGCATAAGTCAGGAGACCGGCCGGGTGCCCACCTCTGGGCGCGCATGGCTTCGCGGGTAAGTCATGGGCGAGTCGAATCAGTTCCGCTGGAAGCGCTGGTTGCTTCCGTAGTGCAGCAGGATGTTCGGGAAAGCGGTGTAATTCCGCTACTGCCCCGCAACTGTAAGCGATGAACTCCAGCGCGCAATGCCACTGCCTTCGGGCGGGAAGGCTGCGTGCTCACATCCCATAAGGGCCCACTTGATGGGTTATGGGAAAAAATCGCGAGTCAGGAGACCGGTCCGTGCTGCGGATGTACTTGTTTCCTCTTCCGAGGGGAAGGAGAACTCTGCATGAAGCGGTTTTTCTCGATGTTTTTCGCAGCAACTCGGTCCGGTTTGATCATCGCCGGCATCCTCTTTATATGTTCCACCGTCATGTTTGCCGCACAGGCCACGATCAAGGGCACTGTTACCGACCCCACAGGCGCAGTTATTTCGGGCGCGAAGGTCGAACTGCTCCAGGGCACATCGGTTCTTGGCGCGACGATCACAGGCCCGTCCGGTGCCTTTCAGTTCAACGTCTCTGATCCGGGCGTCTATCGTGTGCGTGCCTCGGCAGCAGGATTTGCGACCCAGCTCAGCGCCCCCGCATACGCCGGAGCCGGCACGCCGTTGCTTGTCGGCCTGTCGCTCAGCGTTGGTACGATTCAGCAGCACGTCGTTGTGTCTGATACCGGTACACCGATTCCCGAATCGCAAACCGGCATCGCCGTCACCGTGCTTACGCGAGAGATGTTTGGCGATCGCATTGACGTGGTTGAACCGATGCAGCAGGTCCCCGGCGCTCAGATTGTGCAGAGCGGCGGACGCGGCGCAGCGGCATCGCTCTTCCTGCGCGGCGGCAACAGCAATGACAACAAGGTCCTGATCGACGGTGAGCCAATGAACGACATCGGCGGCGTGGTGAACTTTGGGACCATCGCGACGACCGGGATTGACCGAATCGAGGTTCTGCGCGGCCCAAACAGCGTCCTCTATGGCCCCGATGCCATGGCGGGCGTAGTGGAGTTCTCTACCCGTCGCGGCACCACACTGAAACCTGAGCTCTCTTACTCCTTCGACGCCGGCAACTTCGGCAGCCTGCGTCATGACGTCTCGCTCGCCGGCACGTTCCGCCGACTGGATTACCTTGGTGAGTTCTCGCGCAACGACATCTCCAACGCTTTGCCCAACAGCGCTTTTCACAACGGGACGTACGTTACGAACCTTGGGCTCGCGTTAAACTCCGCTACCCAGCTGCGCTTCACCGGTCGATACACCACGACGGCTCTCGGACAGTCCAATGCCGTCGATCTGCTGGGTATTGCGGACGACTCAACCCAGCGTGATCAGGATGCCTACATCACCGCCAGCTTCGATCAACAAACCACCATGCGCTGGCACAACCTGCTGCGTTACGGTGCCGCGCGACTGCGCCTGCAGGATGAAAACCCATCACCGTCCGGGATCCTCGATCCTCTGTCCGGCAACTTCCTTGGCCTGCCAACCGCTGTTCGTGGTGCGAACGGCTTTACAGTATCCGGCCAGGCCATTCTCGATTTCGCCGGCGATTACCCGCAGCTCACCAGCAGTTCAACCAAACGCGACAGCGTTTATTTCCAGTCTGACTACAGCTTCACTCCGCAGCTCACAGGTCTGTTCGCTTTCCGCTTTGAACAGGAGCGCGGCTTCACCCTGGCATTCGGCAGCGCCACCAATGCCGATCGCGGAAACTACAGTTACATCGGCGAGGTGCATGGCTCCCTTGGCAGCCGAGCCTATGCAACTGTCGGTGGCAGCATTGAGCGGAACGAAGTTTTCGGTACTGCGGCGATCCCGCGCGCGTCGCTGGCCTACTACTTGGTCCGGCCGCGCTCGACTGGCATGCTCGCCGGTACAAAGCTGAGAGGCGGCTACGGGCAGGGAATCCGCGAGCCTAAGATCTTTGAAGAAACGTCGTCGCTCTTTGGGCTGCTTTCCGGACCGGGCGGTGATCCCACGTTGATCAGCCAGTTTCACCTCGCGCCCATCGCAGCCGAACGTTCCCGCAGTATCGATGCCGGCGTGGAGCAGATGCTTGCCAGTGGCAAGGTGAAGCTCTCAGCCACGTACTTCCACAATCAGTTCACCAACCAGATCGAGTTCGTGCCCAACACCGCGCTTCCGCTGCTGGGAGTACCACAGCCGGTGGCCGATGCCTCAGGCTTCGGCGCCACCATCAATTCCGGTGATCTGCGTGCGCAGGGCGTTGAAACTGAACTCGACGCTGCTCTCGGCCACGGTTTCTCTATTCGCGGAGCTTATACCTATCTCGACGCGGTAGTGCAGCGCTCGTTCACCAGCGACGCCTTCAACTGCTCGCCGCCAAATCCGCAACCCTTCTGTGCCAATCCGGCTTTTCCGGGCATTCCGATTGGAGCCTTCGCGCCGCTTGTGGGAGCGCGGCCCTTCCGCAGAGCGCCGCAGACCGGCAGCTTCCGCCTCGGCTACAGCCGGGAAAAGCTCAACCTCTTCTTGAATGGTTACCTGGTGAGCCGTAGGGATGACAGCACATTCCTGACCGACGCCAACTTCGGAAACACCCTTCTGCTCCCCAACCATAATCTCGCCGCGGCATACCAGAAGCTGGACTTCGAAGGCGGCTATCGCGTGAATCCGCGCCTGAGGTTCTTCTCGGTGATCGAGAACCTTGCCAGCCAGCACTACGATCCGGTGTTTGGTTTCCGCGCCCTGCCTCTTACCTTCAGGCTGGGTGCGAAGGTGACACTGGGCGGAGAGAGCTGGAAGTAACCAGCATCGGTTTCTCATGGCGCGTCGTCTTTTCCGCGGCGCGCCTCTGCGGCGAGGTAACGTGACCAAAGGCCATCTACTCACGACCTCATGCACCGGCCGGAACATGAACATATGATGATGCTGGCTATGGGCCGCTAGGCCCAACACTCCCCAACATGGAACTTGCGTCCGATACAAAGACGTTTGCGGTGTATTCTCCGACGTCGACGCCGATACTCGACGTGCTTCGGCCTGTCCCGCACTCCCGCCTGGAGAAGGTCAGCGCGGGCGAATACTTCTTTTTAAGCAGCGGTTTCATTCTTACTCTTATCTATTTGCCGGCCTTGCGCCGTGTTCTCACGCAGGCTCCCGCCGGTTGGCAGGGCGTGCTGGAGGTCTTCCTGCTGGCGCCGCTCGCGGCTTTGGTCGGAGCAGCCGTAGTCCACGAACTGGGACATCTGGTCGCTGCCAGAATTGCCGGGTTCCGGCTGGTCCGGATGCGCTGGGGTTTTTCTGAAGCAGATAGTTGCGCTGCCGAACGCCGACTCCACTTCTGCGAAGTGCTGCCTGTGGGCGGAATCGTGCTGGCGCCACGAAAAATCGGCCGGTTGAAGCGCAGCCTGGTCGTGCTATTCGCTGCGGGACCTTTCATCAGTATGGCATTTGTGATCGTTGTGGAATCATCGCCCGGTTGGGCAAGTCTTGATCCCGTTATTGCCTATGGCGTTCACCTGACAGCCTTGTTTTCGGCACTCATGGGAATCGCGACCCTGCTGCCGGATAGCACCCGTTCCGGCAACTTTTCTGATGGCTCTCGGCTGCTCATGCTGCTCCGCAATGATGAGCGTGGGCGGCGCTGGCTGGCGATCCTCGAACTTCAACTAGCCCTTGAATATGGCATCCATCCCAGAGACTGGGACGCGCTCAAACTATCTGACGCCACGGCGATCAGCGATGGCACGCGCGACCACGTTGCCGGCTGCTGGCTCGCTTACCTTGCTGCCGCAGAACGACAGGACATTACCTCAGCGACACGATTCCTGGAAGAAGCTCTCGCGGCCCCCGCAACATCCTCCGCCTGGGTGCGCGACCGCATGTTCGTGGAAGCCGCAGTGTTCCAAGCCTGGTTCCGCGACAATCCTGGAAAAGCGCGCTCCTGGGTGGCAATGATTCACGAGCGCAAGCTCGACGAGCTGCAAAAGTTGCGCTTGAACTCCGCGCTCCTCTGGGCTGATGGCAAGCTTTTGGACGCTTGGGAGCAGACCGCCGCCTACCTGAAAGCAGTGCAGCAGCTTCCGCCCTCGG
This sequence comes from Candidatus Angelobacter sp., assembly GCA_036258095.1. Classification (GTDB taxonomy): domain Bacteria; phylum Acidobacteriota; class Terriglobia; order Terriglobales; family Acidobacteriaceae; genus Angelobacter. The sequence goes on from DATAEJ010000063.1 coordinate 17,834, forward strand.
CCGGCCGTGACTTGGCGGAGAAGAGCGTTCAGGATTGGCGACGCCAGATGGAATCGCGCATGCTCACTCGCGCCTGGCGGTCCATGTATTCGCTCACTCAGGAAGTTGATCAAACGGTTCCAGCGGCATCGAACGCCGTCTGATCGCGATCAGCGCCGAAAACTCTTCGTGTTAGTATCCCTTTGTGGCGGTCTCCCGCAAATTTTCCCGCTCAGCAGCAAAGCGTTCACGTCGCCGCGCAACGCATCTTGTCGTCATCACCGGCATGTCCGGCTCCGGCAAGGCGTCCGTGATGAAGGCCTTTGAAGACCTGGGCTATTACTGCGTGGACAACATGCCCATCGAACTCATCCCGCGCTTCGCTGATCTGGCCAAGCAGTCGCCCGAGATCGAAAAAGCCGCCATCGTTACCGATATACGCGAAGGTGAGGGTCTGAAAAAGCTGCCGGCCATCATCCGTGGGCTGAAACGGCAGCACAATGTGACCGTCCTGTTTCTTGAAGCAGCGGATGAAGTATTGCTCCGCCGTTTTAGTGAGACGCGGCGTCCGCATCCACTGGGCAAGGATTCAACAGTTAAAGCCGCGCTTCATAAAGAGCGGCGCATGCTGCAGCCAATCCGCAAAATGGCCGACGCAGTGGTGGACAGTACCAAGTTCAACGTTCACGAGTTGCGGTCGCACATCACTGGCAAATTCACGCCGGGCAGCAACGAGCAGGAAATCCTGATTTCGGTCGTAAGCTTCGGGTACAAAGCGGGCGTACCCAGCGACGCTGATCTGGTGTTCGACGTTCGCTTCCTTCCCAATCCGCACTTTGTGCCGGAGTTCCGGCCGTTCACCGGCCGCCATCCCAAGGTGGCTAAATACATCCGTTCGTTCCCGCAGACACAGGAATTCATTGACCGCATCTCAGACTTGCTGGTCTATCTGATTCCCCACTACGTAGCCGAGGGCAAGAGCTACCTGACGATCGGATTCGGCTGCACCGGCGGCCAGCATCGCTCAGTGCTGATCGCCGAAGAGGTCAAAAAACGGCTGGCGAAGGCAGGGCACAGGGTTAAGGTCCTGCACCGCGACTCCCCAAAGTAAGCAACATTACTTAACCATTCCGCGCCTTTAGCCCAGTACGCCACCAGCAGCCCTCCTTTAGAATAATGAGAATGCTTTCTCGTTTCAGCGGAGGCCTATGCGCCAGCTAAACCGGCTCCTGGCCTTTCTCCGCCCGTATGTGCCGCATTTTGTTGGCTCCATTCTGCTCATGGCGGCAGTGGGTGCAATGGAAGGGTTCCGCATTCTGCTGATTGGCCCGATTATCGATCGCGTGCTCAATCCCGGAGCACCCGGCCGCACGCTTACCTTGTTCACCATTCCGGGAACCCAGCATCCGGTTTACCTCCAGAACTTTGTTCCTGAGCACTTCCGCAACCCGCTCACTGTCGTCGTGGTCGCGCTCATTGGTACCTCGATCATCAAGGGAGTCTGCGATTATCTCGGAACCTATCTGGTGAATTACGCAGGTTATGGGCTGATAACGGACCTGCGGATCAAGCTTTACGACAAGATCCTGGGCAGGTCAGTTGCCTTTTTCTCGCGCAATGCTACAGGCACGCTGGTTTCTACCGTGGTGAATGACGTGGAAAAGATCCAGGTCACGCTCACGATAGCGCTGGCTGAATTCTTGCAGCAGTTTTTCACGCTTATCTTTCTTCTGGGAGTTGTAATTGTCCTGGGCAAGAAGCTGGCTTTGGTCCTGGTGATTTTTGTTCCATTTGTGGTCTTTTCGGCAGGAAAGATTGGGCGGCGAGTGCGTACCACAACGCGTCGCGGTCAGGACAAGCTGGCTGACATCCAGAACATTCTCCATGAAAGCATCACCGGCAACCGAATCGTGAAGGCTTTCGGCATGGAGAAGTGGGAAAGCAGTAAGTTCCTGGCCGCAGCTAGAAGGCTGTTTCGCGCCAACCTGAAATCGGTAGCAGCGCAGGCGGTTAGCTCGCCGTTGATGGACTTTATCGGAGCACTGGCGGTTGCGCTTCTTCTCTGGGTGGGCCGCACACAGGTGCGGGGCGGCGCCATGACCGCGGGCGTGTTCCTGGCATTCATCTTTGCCGTGTTCCGCCTTTACGATCCAGTGAGAAAGATGGCTTTCTTCAACAATAGCTTTCAGCAGGCCCTGGGAGCATCGCAAGAGATCTTCCGCCTGATGGACGAAACGGAAGAGATTCAGGATCGTCCGAACGCGATTGCATTACCCGCGTTCCGCGACCGCGTACGCTTCGACAACGTAAGTTTTTCGTACACAGGCGCGGGCGGATGCGAGCCTGAGATTCTGCGTAACATCGATCTGGAAACCCGCGCAGGCGAGATTCTGGCGATTGTCGGTTCCAGTGGAGCGGGCAAGAGCACGCTCGTCCACCTGATTCCAAGGTTCTTTGACGTGACTTCAGGAGCGATCACGATTGATGGTCACGATATTCGCGATGTGAAGCTGGCTTCTCTCCGGGCGCAGATCGGCATCGTGACGCAGGAGACTATCCTCTTCAATGACACCGTGCGGAACAACATCGCTTATGGCCAGCCTGACGTTCCTATCGATGCCGTAGAAGAAGCAGCCAAGGCTGCGCTGGCGCATGACTTCATCATGCGGCTCCCGGAGGGCTATGACACGATCATCGGAGAGCGCGGGCTGAGACTCTCCGGTGGCGAACGCCAGCGCATCGCGATCGCACGGGCCCTGCTGAAGAACGCGCCCATCCTCATCCTGGACGAGGCCACCTCAGCGCTCGACACCGAATCGGAATCGCTCGTTCAGGCAGCATTGCAGAACCTGATGAGCGGGCGCACAGTGTTCGTGATTGCCCATCGTCTCACCACGGTTCGCCACGCTGACAGAATCGTGGTCATCGAGAATGGGCGGATCAGCGATTCTGGCACCCATGAAGACCTTCTCACCCGCCTGGGAACGTACCGCAAATTATATGAATTGCAGTTTATGGATTTAGACCCCAAAATGAGTGAAGAGGCCGTTCGCGGCAAGGTCCTGTGATCCACGTGGCCGGCAGCCTCACGAATTCATGTCCATCCGCTCCATGACAGGTTTTGCCCAGGTGAAGTCCCAGGCTAGTGACGGGATTTCATTCACCCTTTCTGTCAAATCAGTAAATCATCGCTTTTTGGATCCGCAACTCCGGCTTCCCGCAGACATGGACGAGCTCGAGATGAAGCTGCGCCGTATGCTGAAAGAAAAGCTGGCGCGCGGCCATGTGGAGATCACGCTTTCCGTAGAGCGGCGACCCGGCGAAGGATTCAGCTTCAATCGCGAACTGGTCGGGGGGTATGTGGCGGCTTTCCGCAAAGCGGCCGCCGAATTCGGCGCCCCCGGCGAGCCGGACCTCAATGTCGCGTTTCGTCTGCCGGGCGCGCTGGGAGAATCGTCCTCACTCGACGGCGATTTCCAGGCTGCGGTAATCAATGCGATGGAACAGGCGATCCAGAAGCTGAACGTGATGCGCGAGCATGAAGGCGAGGGCATGGAACAGGAAATGCGACGCCGGCTCAAGGTGTTGGAAGAGGCTACGGACGAGGTCTCGCGGCATCGTGGAGCCGTATCAAAGGCGGTGCTGGAGAAGGTCAGAACGCGCATGCAGGAGTTGCTCGAGAAGACCAAAGCCGATGAAGACCGTATCCTCCAGGAAGCAGCCTTGCTCGCCGAGCGCAGTGACATTCAGGAAGAACTCGTGCGCCTGAAGACGCACATCGACCACTTTCGCAAGCTGCTGGATCAGGGCGGGGAGGTCGGCAAAAAGCTCGATTTCCTTCTTCAGGAACTCAACCGGGAAGCCAACACCCTGCTCTCGAAAACTTCCGGCATCACCGGCGAGGGGCTGCGGATCACGGAGCTGGGGTTGCGTATGAAGTCAGAGATCGAAAAATGCCGCGAGCAGGTACAGAACCTGGAATGAGCGGGCTCCTCTTCATCATCTCGGCGCCTTCGGGATCAGGCAAATCGACCCTGGTCAATGAGGTGCGCAAATACGTCGCCAATCTTGAATTCTCTGTTTCTTACACCACCCGTCCTCCGCGCGGCAGTGAGCAGGATGGCCAGGAATACCACTTCATTACGCGCGAGCAGTTTGAAGGCATGATCATGCGCGATGAATTCCTGGAGAACGCGGAAGTATTTGGCAATTACTACGGGACTTCCAAGCATGTTCTGCCGGAAGCGGCGCAGCGCGGCAATGACGTTTTGCTCGATATCGACGTGCAGGGCGCCCGCCAGGTGAAAGAAAAAATGCCCGACGCGGTGAGTATCTTTGTTCTGCCGCCCAGCCGCAATGAACTTGAATCGCGCCTGCGCAAGCGCAGCATGAGTGAGAACGTGCATTCCGAGGAAATCGACCGCCGGCTGGAAGCAGCGCGCAGGGAGATTGAGAACTATCCCAATTACGACTATATTCTTGTGAACGACCGCCTGGAGAAATCTCTTGACGAGATGGTGGGAATCGTTCAGGGTGAGAGGGCGAGGCGGTCAGGGAAACGCCTATCGGAAGAAGACAAACGTTACCTAGAAATCTCAGAGAAATGCCTGAAGCCGAGAATGGAAGGGAAGATTCGGGATATTCTGGCATCCTTCGAGGTCCCGCCGAGCCTGGCTACAAAGAGGTGATCGCATGAAGCTCAAAGACGGTTTCGACAGCAACTATCGTTATGTTTTGGTGGCGGCGCGGCGTGCGCGTCAACTCTCCGGTGGAGCCCCTGCACTGGTAAACACCAGTTCCCGAAAGGTCTGCAAGATCGCCCAGCAGGAAATTGATGCGGGCAAAGTTCAGTACGTTCGCGGCGAAAAGCCTGAGGCTGCTGCGGCTGCACCTCCAGCGGAGAAGCCGACAGAGAGCTAGCTGTTATCGCCGGTTTTCCTTAATCCCTACAAGTATTCCTTTTACATTCGCGCAGGGCGGGATTCGTCTGAAGGTCCGTTTCGGCTGACAGTTCTGGATTAAAATCTCGCCCATGCACTGCTTCCTGTAAGACGTGCGGATGCCAAACGAGCGAAGCGCATCCGCTCTCCCGCCGAGTTGATCGCAAGCCTTTCAGCCATGAGAGAACGGAACCATATCTGGAGATTTGGGTACCAAAGTGATTTCGAGAGGCTTTTCTTTCTGGATTTCCCAGCCCTACATCCTTTATTTGTCTAAGTTGTTGCACTAGTACTTGCAAGGAAGTTGAGCCGTAAGAATGAGCAAGAGCACGACCGAGCTTTCAGCGTTCTTAAGAGACCTCTCCGATAAGGTAAGACAAGCCGATCAGGACCTGAAAAGCCAAATTGTTCCTGAACAGGAGGCATTACAGGGGCTTCGGCAGTGCCTGGACGAGCTGCGCATGACCACCTGGACTGTAAGTGAGCTGATGCACTCTCGCATCAGCGACGCGGACGCCCGAAAACTCCAGGCCTTTTTACGCGCGGAGAGACTCCGACGCTTTCACCAGATGCTGGGCGATGTAATCAAAGACATCGATTCACAAGGCATGTCGTCACAGAGCAGCAGCGTTGAGGCTCTCTTTGAATCCCTGAGCTTGCTGCAAGGCAGGTTGATGAAACTGATGAGAGAGCGTGGTTCTCGAGCTGCGGGTCAGTAGCCGACTGAGAGAGTAGCATCGGCCAATCTTGAGCGTCAGACCGCCGAGCGTTCTACAATCCTTTACTTTTCAATACGTTGACGTCCTTGCGAGCTTTTCTGGATCGTCCTAAAATAAAAACTAAATAATTAGTTACCTTTGGTTCTGAGCAGCGTCTAATGGCTTAGCGACCAAATACCAGAGAAGGAGTGACAAGGCACTTTGCCCCCGCGGAAATCGCCGACATTGACGGAAGCCGAGCTGAGGCTGATGGAAGTGCTGTGGCAGAACGGCCCAGCAACTGTCCATCAGGTGCTGGAAGCGCTTCCGGGGAAGCCGGCTCTTGCCTACAACTCCGTCCTCACAACCATTCGTATTCTGGAGAAGAAGGGCTACGTCCAGCACTTAAAGGATGGACGGGCTCACGTCTACTCTCCCCTGATCGGCCGAGAAGAGGCGAGCCGCTCCGAGATCCGCAATCTGGTTACGCGATTCTTCAACAATTCCCACGAACTGCTCGTCCTTAATCTGCTGGAAACCAAGGCCCTCGATGCTCAGGAATTGGAGCGTCTGCGCAGCCTGCTGCAGGAGAAAGGAGCAGAGCAGTGATCGATTTCGGACCTGAGCTGAACTGGCTCGCGTCAACTGCGATGGCGTGGTTGATCTTCTGCATCGCTGAGGGCAGCGTTCTCGCTGCAGCTGTCTGGCTTGGACTGAGGTTTTCTGGCGGGAAGTCTTCGAAGACCCGGTTTCTAATTTTATTTTCTGCTCTGATCGCGATCGCGGCGCTGCCGGTTTTTTCGCAGGGATGGAGAGCGGGATCGAGTAACTTCTCTGGAGCGAAGAGCGCGGCGGCAGTGACTCTCCCGCTGGCGATTGCCATTTATGGTGTTCTCATCTGGGGGGCTGTGGCGTTTTTCGGGTTGCTGCGAGTTGTTTTTGGCCTTTTCCAGATCAGGAACATGCGCCGGAACTGTAATGAATGTCCGGCTGAGCTGCTGGGCGAGCAATTGAATAAAGCTCTTGAGGAATTTTCAGCAGTTCGCAAGACAAAAGTCCTGCTTTCGCAAACAGCCACAGCACCGGTGGCCATCGGATTCCTGCGGCCCGCCGTGATCCTGCCGGCGTGGCTGGCACAGGAAGGTCCGTCAGAAGAGTTGAAGTATGCCGTGCTGCATGAGCTCGAGCACCTGCGGCGTCGTGATGACTGGACCAACCTGCTGCAGAAAATTGTCCGTGCCGTGTTTTTCTTCCATCCCGCAGTGTGGTGGCTGGAGCGTGAGGTTTCCCTCGAGCGTGAACTCGCGTGTGACGACGCGGTGGTGGAGCGCACCGGCAACAGCCGGGCCTATGCAAGCAGCCTGGCGCGGCTGGCCGAACGCACCTTCCTCCGCCGCCAGCTTGCCATGGCGCAGGCCCTGATCGGTCGTGTGCACCAGCTTACGCATCGTGTCTCGCGCATGCTCGACAACAGCCGGCCAGTTGGACGGGTTTGGAAGCCAGCTGTTCCTGCGGTGATTGGCCTGGCGCTCGTCTCCGGAGCCTCCACTTCGTGGACGCCGGAGCTGGTGAGGTTCGCAGATGCATCCCAGACTGCGAAAGTGAGCGTTGCGAGCGTACAGCGAGTTGTGCAACAGCAAGTAAACTCGCCGGCGGCTGCGCCGAAGATGATTGATGCACGATTCATTGAGCACCGGCCACAGCAGGCAAAAGCTCCAGTGGCGAAGCAGCAGCGAGTTGTTGAACATAGCCAGCCTGCGACGCCGTACATTGCCGCCAGGTTTGTTCAACCAAAAAATCCAGAGCGTATGCAGGCTGCGCACCAGAATCCGCGTGTTCCTGTGAGCACTCCGGTTGCGCAGAACCAGCCGCAGCAGGGCTCCGAATACGTGTTAGTGGTGGCGACGGAACAGACGATCACCGCCGGTCCGCATGGGTACCAGGTCAGCGTGACACAACTTCGCATGCTGGTGCCGAAGCAGCAAGTTCAAAAGACAACCCCGACAAAAATCTAAAGGCATAACCCTGCCGCATGGCCGCGGGCAGGCATAACTAGCGTTCATTGAAACTAAATCTTTAGTTGATAGCAGGAGTAAAAAAATGGAGAGAAGCAACAACTTGAAAAAAGGAAAGGCGTTTGTGGCGGCAATGGCGCTGACGCTCGCTGGTTTGTTCGGCGGATATGAAATTCTCCGTCCTGAAGCAGCGCGCGCGGCGAACGTGGCACCTGCGGCGGCAGCGGCAGCCCTGGACGACAACAGCGTGAGCGCGCTGACTTCGCTGGATAAAGCGATGGAGACGCTCGCGGCTCGCGTGACTCCGGCTGTGGTGAATGTCACCGTAGTCTCTCGCAATCGCGGCGGCGCGCAGATGCATGGCCGTCAGCAGATGCAGGGCCAGGAGCCTGGTGATGATCAGGACCAGGACCAGAACGACATGCAGCGCTTCTTTGGATTCGGTCCGCAAATGCGCCAGGGCCCGCAGATTGAACACGGCCTGGGCAGCGGAATCATCATTTCACCCGATGGCTACATCGTAACCAACAACCACGTGGTTGAAGGTGCGGTGGACCTCCGTGTGACCTTGACCGATCGCCGCGTGCTGCCGGCGAAGCTGATCGGCGCTGATCCGCTTACCGATCTCGCGGTCATCAAAGTAAACGCGAGCAACTTGCAGAGCGTGCCCTGGGGTGAATCGAGCGCGCTGAAGCCCGGCCAGAGCGTTCTGGCGTTCGGCAACCCGTTCGGTTTCCGTTTTACCGTGACTCGCGGAATCGTAAGCGCACTGAACCGCGCGAACCCTTACACCGACGATCCGCGCAAGCCCGGCCAGTTCATTCAGACCGATGCGGCAATTAACCCCGGCAACTCCGGTGGTCCGCTGGTGAACGCTCATGGCGAAGTGGTTGGCATCAACACCTTCCTGATCTCGCCTTCGGGGTCCTTCAGCGGCATGGGATTCGCGATTCCGGCACAGATCGCCAAGCCGATCATCAACACGCTGATTAAGGATGGCAAGATCGAGCACGCGCGCATGGGCGTGAGCATCAATGACGTAACGCCCGAAAACGCGACCTTCTTCCACCTGAACCAGGCCAGCGGCGCGCTGGTGAGCCAGGTTGAACCTGACTCTCCGGGTGCGAAGGCCGGTCTGAAAACCGGTGACGTGATCACGGCACTGAACGGCAAGAAAGTGGATGATGCCGGGGCGCTCCAAGCTCTGATCAGCCAGGAAAAGCCGGGCAACAAGGTCACGGTTGGTGTGATCCGCGACGGCAAGACCGAAAACCTTCCAGTCACGCTGGAAGCCATCAACCCGAAGAACACGTCAGCTTCGAACTCCGGCGCATCGCAGGGTAAGCCGCGCTGGGGCGTCGGACTGAGCGACCTCACGCCGGACGTCCGCGATGAGCTGCAGCTCCCAACCAACGTGAAGGGAGCGGTGGTGACGAACGTTCAGCCCGGCAGCCCGGCCGATAACGCCGGCATCAGCCGTGGTGACGTGATCGTTGAGGTGGATCGCCATCAGGTACAGAGCTCGCAGGATGTAAAGCGCGAACTGGGCAGCGTTCCCCAGGGCAAGGACGCGCTCCTGCTGGTCTGGTCCAATGGTGGAAGCAGTTTCCGCGTACTGCACGCCGCGGAAGCCGCCCAGCCTGCGGGTGAATAAGGCAGGCAAGCAGCGGTGACACGCTGAACGGCGCACCCTAAAGGGTGCGCCGTTTTTTTTGGCGCGCGGGAACCAATGCTGCCTTTCTTATGGCCGCGGCTTGATCTCCGGGTCGCCACCGTGAACATCACCTTCAATCTCAATGCCATCTACAGTGGCGAAACACTGGCAGATAAACTTTCCCGCAGCGTCCAGACGATGAACCGTGGAACCCGAAAACTCAAAACTGATATTTGGATTGTTCGGGGACCTGTAGATGACCCGGCAAGGTCCCGAAGACGAGAACCGAAGGGTTTCTCCAACCTTCATGACGGGGGACCAGTTATCGAGCGTGACATGTTTTTGATCTTCGCGGACGATCACGAGGAATTCGTGGTCAGCTGAAGTCACTTCCGGCATCGGGGTGGCGATTTGCTGTGAGGTGGGGAAGGTGGGTTGCGGGTCGGCAGCCATAACAACGCTCCTTATCTGGGGTTTTTAGATTGCTTAACTTCTTTCATGCGATCGTCTGCACAGAAACTTTCCGCGTCCGGATGTCGGCAGAGCTCCGTGACAAATTCATCTGAGACGCTCTTCAGCAAATCAAAGGCCTGTTGGCGCATTCCGAGCGCTTCATAGCTCATTACCGCTCGTTTTCTCACTGCGCTGTCATCGGGCGCGGACTTGAGAGCTTGAAGAATATCCTCTTGAGCGTCCTGGCGTTTTCCCACCTGGGCTGCGAGATAGGCAGCATAAATACGGGCGAGGCCGCGCGCCGGATCACTTCTGAGATCTGCCAGGGCGCCCTGCAATCCCGTGCGGTATGATCCTTGCGCGTCATCGAAACGGCGAAGCCTGCGTTGCGCATCGCCAAGGTTCTCCCAATAGAGATAGTTCTCAGGCCGTAATGAGATAGCTTTCTGATAATAGGGAATGGCCGCCTGATCATTGCGCTGGAAGGCAAGGACATTGCCCAGGTTATTAAGTGCTGTAGAAGTTTCGCGGATCCGGAGAGAGTGGCGCAGAACCTCCTCAGCCTCAGCGTATTGGCCCATCACACTCAAGGTGCCGCCGAGATTGTTGTAGCCATCCACCCGGCCTGGCGCGCACTCAATCTCTTCTCGGAATTGCTCTGCCGCCTTCTCGCGGGGAGCTCCGGAATAGTAATAAAAGGCCCCAAGTTCCTCGTGTGTCTTGTAGTACCGGGGGTCGAGAGTCACTGCCTTCAAGAACATTTCTTCAGCGCGATCGATCATTTTTGCGCTTTGGTACGTCTTTGCCATCCGCAACGTCGCATCTATGTTCTGTGGATCCAGCTCAGCAACGCGACGATAATGCTCAAGAGCCCTCTCCCGGTTGCCCTGCGACTCTTCAACATGTCCGGCAGCGAGTTGGACCTCAATGGAGTCAGCATCAATAGCTTCGGCGGCGCGCAGGTTGGCAGCCAACTGTTCTTGCGCCTCCGGATCTCGTGTGGCATCGAACTTCAGCAAGTACGCTTCCGTTAGCGCTGCCAGCGGGAGGGGTGAATGCGGATCCAGCGCTGCTGCTCCCGCGAACTGCGCTATCGCATCCTCGTAACTGAAGCTGTCGCGGTTGAGAAAATAGAGTCCCCGTTCGTAATTGTGGCGTGCTTCGGACGCGAGCTGCGCATTTGCGCCAGGCCCGAGATGCAGCGCTGATGCCAGCATCCCCGTGACGCCAGACGGGATATCGCCAACGCTGGCCTCCGCATAGGTGGCGGAAAGCTCATGCACAGGTTTGTTTGTCCTGCTCGCAACTAAGGTCGCATGCAGTTCCAGTGAACCAGGACCTTTCTCCAGCCGCAAAAGCAGCACATGAGTGGCATGTAGGATTGTGGCCGCTTCTTCCGGCGTATTAATCCTGGCGCTAAGGACATCTTCCAGCGGTATGACGGCCAAACTTGCTTTTCCGCGTGAACGGTTCTTGATGCGGCTTTCAACGGCACGCAGAACCCCTGATGCCTGCGGAACGAGACCGGTACTCGAGGAGACAGGCAAAATCGCCAGGCGAATGTCCGCTGGCTTGAAGAAGTCGAGAATCGGTCGTTGAAAGGCAGCGAGCACCATCACGATCGCCAGCACGGGCACCACGAGCGCTGGCGATCTCCAAAAGGCGCGCTTCTCGAATTCCTGAAGTACCCTTTGTGCGTCGGGGCGCGCGGCGGAGATTGGAGCAAGACAGGGAAGTATTACTTTGGCCCAGCGTGCGTCCAACTCTCTGCCAATTGGAACCGGCGTGGAGACAGTGCGTTCACCGTTCGACTCAGGAAAACGCTTGCCGGCAAGCATTTCATACAGCACCACACCCAAAGCATAGACATCGGACGCCTTTGTGGGCTTCTCGCCATTCCACAATTCTGGCGCCATATAACGCGGCGTTCCACCGGCAATGTCTTCTTTGAACCTGGCCTCGGTTGCAAGACCAAAATCCGTAATCACTACCCGCGTGTTGCCGTCTTCGAGTGGTACGAGAATTATGTTTCCGGTTTTCAGATCGCGATGAAGCACACCGGCTGCATGAGCGGCGGCCAGCCCGGCACAGAGTTGCCGGGCAATACCGAGTGCCTCTCGCTCACTCAGTTTTCCCGCACGCTCCAGCCGGGCAGCGAGCGTTTCTCCGTCCAGGAACTCCATGGTGAGGAAGTCGATGTTGCCCTTGCTGGTTTCAGTCGTGTGGATTTCATTGACGAGACAGATGTTGGGATGGCGGACTTTCAGGGCGCCTTCGAGTTCGGGAGAGAGGAGTCGCCCGAACCCGGGTTTAGCGCATTTTAGTGCGACACGCAGATTCCGCTTACGATCCAGTGCTTCATAGACAACTCCCATACCACCCTGGCCGATTTCGCCGATTATGGCAAAGCGGCCGCCAACAGTTTTTCCCTTCTCAAAGACCCTGGATTCGGGGTCCACTTGCTCGAAGTCGATCAGGTCAATGAACGGCTGGCGCAGGAAGGTGCCAAGGCGTTCTTCCCAGCGGATAATCTCTGAGACTTCAGCCTGTAGTTCAGGTGCGTTCTGGCAAGCGGACTGAAGAAAATCCTTCCGCCTCTCGGAAGGAAGCTCCATTGCCTCTTCCACCAGCGCCATTACGCGCTCGTCGTTGTCTTCGCGCTGTTGCATGCTTTCTCACCCAGTCGTTTGGCGAGCCATACCTTGCCATCGTGGAGCAGCCGCTCTGCCTTGCGTTTGCTGACCCCAAGCTGTTGAGCGGCTTCTTCGACGCTGAGTCCCAGGAAGGAGATAAGCACGATCACGCTGGAGCAAAGGGGATTTACTTTGTCCAACTCCTCCAGCTCTCGATCCACTGCAATAGCCAGCTCGATTCGGTTGCGTCCTGAGGCAATGGCTTCAGGGAGACCGTCAATGGGCAGAAATTCGGCTTTGGGTCTTCTTCGGGCGTAATCGATCAGAAAACGGCGCATCATCCTGGCAGTAATAGCGAAAAAATGGCCCCGATTCTGCCAATCTATCCTGGCGGCATGAAGCTTGAAATAAATCTCATGCACCAGGTCAGTTCGCTGCAGGCTGTGGTTCGGCCGCTCCCTGCCGAGGTAGCGAGCCGCAAGCCTGCGTATATCGGGGAGAAGCATCTCCCAGAGACGTGATTCTGCCTCCCTATCACCGTCTTGCCATTGCTTCAAAAGAACAGTTATTTCCTGGGGATCGGCTGGCACCTGGAAACCCTACCTTTCCAACGCCGGTTGAAGGTGGGCGACATTATGGCACATTTTCAGGACTGTAGACCCGGCAAGCGCTGGCGCGAACGAAGCCGTTTTTCTAAGAACGATTTAATGCAAGAGGCGCACCGAATGGCCCGATTTGTGGTGAGTCGCCCCATCGCCCTCACTTCTCAAAGATATTTTCCAACTGCCCAGTTTTTTGTCCATTCATGACGTTCATTCCACCAGAACGACGCTAATCCATAGGACGAGCGAACACGCGGGCCGGCAAGCCCAGTGCCCGAGTGCCAGCCTTAAGGAGCGTGATCCCCCATGGCTGCTGCCATTCCTGCCCAGCTATACCATTTCGACTCCCACTATCTTTCTGCCCTGCAGGGCGGAGACACCGAGACAGAAGGTCATCTCTTCCGGTATTTCACCCCGTTTGTGCTTCGCAAAGTGAGCAAGTACCTGCAAAGTCCGGAGCTAGTGCAGGAGGCCACGCAAGAGACGTTTTCGCGTGTGCTTATCGCGGCGCAATCGAACCATGGCGTTCGCCATCCGGAGCGCTTTGGAGCCTTCGTGCATGCGGTATGCAGAAACGTGGCTCTGGAGATCTGGCGACGCGAAAGCCGGTTTGTGAGCCTGGAGGAAGCGAATTCGAGTCCGCTGGAATCTTGTCGCAGTCCTCACTGTGCCGCCGAAGCAGCCGAAACTGCTGCCTTGGTCCGGCGCATCCTGGCGAGCTTGCCGCCCATGGATCGTCAACTGCTGGAGGCAGTGTTCCTTGAAGAACAAGACCGGCAGGATGTCTGCCGGCGTTTTGGCGTGAGCTCCGCGTACCTGCGTGTGTTGTTGCATCGCGCGAAGCGCCGCTTTACGGTGGGCGTTCTTGCCCAGCAAAGAAGAAGTGAGAAGAGCGTTGCGAAATCGCGCCGGCAGTCGACTGCCGTCGCCTGAAGCGCCAGTTGTGCTCTGCCATGGCGGATTTCTCCGCTGGGTGTCGCTTATACAGACAAATGATTCAGCGCACCCCCGGAAAGAAGAAGGACATGGCAGCAGTAAGGAAATTGTTTTCGTGCGTGATCGTCGTCGCGTGGCTAGCGAGCTACATCG
>DATAEJ010000064.1:0-13592 GCA_036258095.1 Candidatus Angelobacter sp.
CCTTTGAAAATAATGTCATTGGCCAGATTGAGTTCCATTGGCTTGGAAGGGATGCCCAGCAGCGACGCGCGACCGCCGAGTCGCAGGATCTTGAAGCCCAGCCGGATCGCGTCGGGATGGCCCGACATCTCCAGGATCACGTCCACGCCGGTGCCTTCCGTGGCATTCATCACGTACTCGTAAACATTGTCTTTGGCCGGGTTCAGGACGTGATCTGCCTTCATCTTCTCCGCCAGCTTGCGGCGATGGTCATTGATCTCAAGGGCAAACACTTCACTCGCGCCACAGGCCCGCGCCACGGCAATGCAGAACAATCCAATGGGCCCGCATCCGATCACGGCAACAGTTTTTGCGGCGATTTCCCCCGCAAGCGTTGTGTGGACCGCGTTCCCAAGCGGATCGAGCACGCTGGCGTAGTCGGGCGGAACCGCCGGATCAATCTTCCAGATATTCGACTCAGGGATGACCACGTATTCGGCGAACGCGCCATTGGCGTCCACGCCGATGATTTTTACGTGCTGGCAGATGTGGGCCTCGCCGGTGCGGCATTGGTAGCACTTGCCGCACGCCACATGCATCTCCGCGGAGACGAAGTCCCCTTCCTTAACCGAAGTCACGTTCTTGCCAATGGCCTGTACATGCCCGCAGAACTCATGCCCGGGGATGAGTGGCGGTTTGATGCGATTCTGGGCCCACTGGTCCCAGTTGTAAATGTGCAGATCAGTGCCGCAGACGGAGGCTACTTTTACCTTCACCAGCACGTCGTCTGGGCCAAACTGCGGAACAGGCATCTGGCGGACGTCGGCGCCGGGTGCGGCCTCCGGCTTTACTACGGCAAGCATCGTTTGTGACATTCGGTTCCCTGATTCGCCCAGAGAGGATTGGGCAAACCCCTCATTCTAGCAAAAGCCGCAGAACACGCCCGGAGCCGCGAATTGCAGGAACGGAGTACGTTTCAGCATGTGATACGAATCACTAGACAAATTCCATTGACGTGGCAATAATTAAACAGTTGGTTAATTCATGGCTTCCATCAGCAAAGTCGGGCGTACAGGTTCACGCGGTGAGCCGGAGAAGACTCGTGCCGCAATCCTGAAATCCGCGTTGGAAGAATTCGCCCAGGAAGGCGTAACCGGCGCCCGTACTGACGAGATTGCCCGCCGCGCGGGCGTAAACAAAGCTCTCTTGTATTACTACTTCAAGGACAAGGAAGGGCTTTACGCCGCCGCCTTGGAGCAGGTTTTCACCGGGCTTCACGAGCGCGTGATGCCGGTTTTAAACAATCACGCACTGCCACCGCGAGAACGCCTGCTGAAGTACGTGGCCACTCATTTTGATTACATTGCCGGTTCGCCCCTCTATCCGAGGCTGGTACAGCGCGAATTCATGCGCGTCACGGGTAAGACGCTTTCGCCGGTCGCCGGGCGCATCCTTGAACGCTATGGCAAGCCGCTTTACACCAAGCTTGCCACCCTGGTCAGTGATGGCATCGAGAGTGGCGACTTTCGCAAAGTCGATCCGTGGCAAACCGTGACCTCGATCATCGGCATAATCACTTTTTACTTCATCAGCCTGCCGGCGCAGCAGGTACTTCTGCCGGGTGATCCCGTTTCAGCGGAGCGCGTCGCCGGCCGGCGCGCGGCGGTGCTGGACTTTTTAACGGCAGCCATTTGCGTTCCTCGTTCCGCGCCCCACGGTGAGCGCGAGAAAAGGTAAATGTGACACAGCGAAACCGATTTTTCGCATTTCTGGGTGTGCTGCTGATTGCAGCCATCGTTTACTTCTTTGTCACAACGAATCGTTCTTCTGACCTGGTGCTCATTGGTACGGTTGACGCCAACCAGGTAGTGGTCAGCCCAAAGATCGCGGGACGCATTGAGCGGCTCGCCGTTGACGAAGGAACAGAAGTAAAAACCGGTGACACCATCGCCGTGCTTGATTCGCAAGAACTGACTGCCGACCGCCAGGCCGCCGAAGCCCTGCTGGCCAGCCTGCGGCACCAGGTTTCGCAGACACGGGCCACAGAAGAACAGATGTCTGGTGAAACCAGCAGCGGCGTCGTGAACGCGCAGGCGCGGCTGCGCGCGGCAGAAGCAACACAGGCCCAGGCGCAGGCTGACCTGCAAAGGATTGAATCGGATTCCCGCCGGGCTATTGCGCTGGCAAAAGAAGGCGTTGCGTCACAACAGCAGGCCGACCAGGCAGAAGCACAGCTCAAAGCGCAACAGGCCTTCGCGCGCGCAGCTGAAGACCAGGTAAATGCCGCCAAGGCAGACCTTGCGACAGCACAGGCGCGCATCAACCAGGCGCATGCGGCCCAGAGCACCGTAGCCGCAACGCGCGCCCAGCAGCTGAATGCGCAGGCACAGCTGGAGGCCGCCGAAGCGCGGCTCGGATACACGAAAGTCACCGCCCCGGTGAGCGGGACAGTGACTGTCCGCGCCGCCCGCGAAGGCGAAGTCGTCAATCTGGGGACCCCCATCGCCATCATCACCGACCTGAGCGATACCTGGGTAAGAGCGTCAGTGCCCGAGACACAGGCCGTTAACATCGCGGTTGGCGATTCGTTCAACGTAAGGCTTCCGTCCGGAGAGATCGTGCAGGGCAAAGTCATTTTTAAGGCTCCCGAAGCTGATTTCGCCACCCAGCGCGACGTGAACCAGCGCAAGCGCGACATTAAGACCATCGCTCTCAAACTCTCGGTCGAGAACAGCAGGAAACGCCTGGTGCCCGGGATGACGGCTGAGGTTCTGGTGCCGAGGTCCAAGATCGGAGGCGCCTGATGGCGGAGAAGAAGGCCATCCAGGTGGTAAACATCGTGAAGCGGTACGGAAACTTCACCGCCGTGGACGGTGTCTCTTTCGACGTGGCGGAAGGCGAGATTTTCGGCCTGCTGGGTCCAAACGGGGCGGGAAAATCCACGCTGATCCGCATGATGACCACGCTGCTGGAGATTACTGGCGGCGATGCATTCATTGAAGGCTATGACGTTCGCAAAAATCCAACCGAGGCGCGGCGGTGCATGGGCGTAATCCCGCAGGCCATGACCAGCGACGGCGACCTCACGGTCTGGGAAAACCTGAGCATCTACTCCAAGCTCTACAGCATTCCGCTCGAGGAGCGCGAGGCTTCCATTGACGAGCTGCTGGAGCTGGTTGACCTGAACCAGTGGCGCGATGCGCCTGCCAAAAACCTGTCCGGCGGTATGCGCCGTAGGCTGGAGATTGCGCGCGGCCTGGTCCATCACCCGAAGATTTTCTTTCTCGATGAGCCGACCACCGGACTGGATCCGGTATCCCGCGTTGCAGTATGGGAGATGATCGGCAACATCAAGCAAAAACGGAACCTCACCGTGCTCATCACCACACACTATATGGACGAAGCCGACCGGCTTTGCGACCGCATCGCCATCGTCGACCATGGCAAGCTGGTTGCGCTTGATTCACCTCGCGCTCTCAAATCAAGCATTCCGGGTTCAACCGTAATTGAAGCCCAATTCTTCCAGGCGCCGCCCGACTGGCAGCAGACCCTGACTGAGCTTGCCAGCGTCAACTCCGTGCAGCCTGAGGGCGCCGACATGTATCGCATCCTGACCGACGACGGATCGCGGACCACCACAGAATTGGTGGAAACGGCGGTGAAAACGAATGTGACGATCAAGTCTCTTACGGTCCAGAGCACCACGCTGGACGACGTCTTCGTTCACTACACAGGACGGGCACTGCGCGATCAGCTCGCGGACGCCCCTTTGTACCAATCGCCGGTGGCGTGGGGGAAATAGATGGCATTCTTCCAGAGTGAACGTGCAATGGCGATCGTGGAACGCGACCTGCGCAAGTTCTTTCGTTCCCCGGCGCTCATGATGGCCGCCATGGTCTTTCCGCTGGTACAGCTTATCGTTCTGGGAAACGCCTTTGGAGGAAAGATCCGTGACGCCAGGATGGGGATCGTAAACCACGATAATGGCCCACAATCCGTGAAAGTGATTGAGGCGCTGCGTGCGGTGCAGAGCAATGCCCGCACCTTCGAACCGATTGAGTACAAAGATGAGCGGCAGATGGTCGAAGACGTACGCAAAGGCCACCTGAATGCCGGGCTGGTAATTCCGCCGCAATTCTCGCGTGACGTGTACGCGCGTGCCCGGCCGCGCATCGGCCTGGTGCTGGACAACACCGACAATTTCATGACTTCCACCTTCGAGCAGACTATGGGCTCGCTCGTGGATGCGCTCAACGAGCCGGACGTCCAGCCACGGGTGGTCCAGCAGACCGCCTTGCAGGTAGTGGAGCTTTATCCCTACGTCGAGTACATGAAATACCTGCTGCCCGGCTCCATCACCTTGGCCATGTTTGTGAGTGTGATGATCGGCGGCGGAATCGTGTATATCGACGACAAGGCGCGGGGCGTGCACGAGGGATACCTCGTGACGCCGATCACGAAAATGGAACTCGTGGCAGGCCTGAACGTGGCCGGCGCCATGAAAGCCATGGGCGCGGGGATTGTGCTCACCGTCCTTGGATCGCTAATCGCCGGCGTGGGCAGCGCTTTTTCGCCAGCCAATCTGTTCTGGCTCTTCATGCTGATCGCGACCACCTCTTTCGCCTTCATCGCCATGATGTTCCTGATGATGGTGCGGGTGAATGATCCGCTTATCCCGCGCGCCATCTTTGGCATCCTGAATACGCTGCTCTACTTCCCCAGCGGGGCCATCTATCCCACGCAGGCGTTTCCAAAATGGCTGCAGGGCATAGCTTTTGTCGATCCGTTCTCGTATTCCGTCCACGGCTTCAAGGCGGTGTTGCTCAAGGGCGTTGGGCTGGCTGCAATCTGGCCAGACCTCCTGTATCTTAGTGGGTTCGCAGTGCTGATGTTCGCGCTTTCTACTCTCCTTTTCAAACGCACACTGTGAGGAACAGTTGAATGTCATTGATGGACGCAAAAGAGTATGATCCACGGCCGGCGCAGCGGCGCAAGCGGCTGATCGGCACAGGCGTGCTGGTGATCGTGATCTTCCTGATCTTCTGGTTCTGGCCCGATGGCCGGTTCCGCTACTGGCGGGCCTGGCACCGCGCTGATACGTTCCTCATTGCTTTGCAGAACAAGGACTTCGACAAAGCTTACGGCATCTACAACGGCGATCCCGACTGGAAGCAGCATCCCCAGAAGTACGACCGCTATTCGCAGTCGCAGTTCATTCTGGATTGGGGGCCTTCCAGTGAGTTTGGGCCGATCACCCACCACTCCATCGATTGCGCCACTGAACCGCCGAAGAAAGGCTTTGCGATCCCTAGTGGTGTAATCGTGGTGGCCACCATCAACAGGCGCGCGAAGTCAACTTCTCTGTGGGTGGAAAAGAGATCCGGCAGCGTGAGCGAATCGCCTCAGGAAGTGCTCTGTCATACTCCCTAACGAGCGCGAAAACCCCGAAAAATCGGAAGGGGAACATCCACGCCAGTCTGACTGGCCCTGATGTTCCCCTTAACGAAAAAAGGCCCGCGTTTGCGCGACCCTTGAAGACTTACTTCTTGCTGTCGGCCGGCTTTTCGGCAGGCTTCTCATCGGCCTTCTTCGCCTTTGACTTCTTGGCTTTCTTCGCCTTCGCAGGCTTCTGGGTATCAGCGGCCTTCGCGTCAGACTTCTTGGTGTCGTCCTTCTTGTCCTGAGCAAACGCCAGACTGCCCATCAGCAGGCAGAGCGCCATGATCTTTACGATTGTCTTCATTCCCCGAATCTCCTTTTGTCTCTTATCAGTGTTCAGACGGGCCGAGAAGCCCGTGATCGAAATGCCGGGGAATTATAAAGAGTTAAGAGAAGAAACGTAACTAAATAGTGTGACTAGCTGGATACCTTCAGTGAAGTGCACGAGTGAGCATCGAACGGTGTAGCAGACCCCGCTTCTAAGGCTTAAGCCTTAGTCTTTCAAAAAACCTTTCGCCAGAGGCACTCGTTTGGACTGCCGACGGATAAACCGGGCCCCATTCCAACGAAATGTAACCACGTCCATGAGTGAGGGACAGCAGCGACCTTCACCGTCGGCATAATGCACTGCTCTGGTGATCAACGTCTTGCGCGCTGCGTCATAATCAGCACCCACCGCATTGCCGCCATGGTGGATGTCCATCTCAATCTGCTGGACCACAACCCACCTGTCTTCTTGTCTCTCAATAACCTGCACATATTCACTCGACGAGGAGCTGGCAGCAACCCAGACCCACCAGTGCGCCACAATCAGGTGATCCCGATCAAGCACATGGGCCCATTTCAGCCGAGCATCGGTTCGGACATTCAAGCTCCCATCGGGCAAGCGATCTTCGGAAGAACCTCGGCCGTTACGCAGGCGCTGCGCCCAAATGATGTCGCCGGCATCACAGGTGACTACGCGGGAATTTCGCAGTGAAATGTCAACAGCCGATTGTGCGCGAAGCTTCAGTGCGCAATGAGTTAACTTGGAAGTAACAGCCCCCTTCTGAGGTGCAATCGCCCAATTCTGAGATAAAGATGGCGTGGAGCCAAGGAGCAGCGCTAAGAGAAATCGGAAGAGCACAAGTTCACCCGAGGGTCGCCTTAAACTACTACTCTTTCGCTGCGGCCGCCACCAGATTCGTCACCTTCTGAAGTGAGGCTTCGTCTTCCACATTGAACGCGCTCTGCACTCGGTCGATCTGCCGCATGAGGCCGGTGAGAACCTTGCCCGGGCCAACTTCAACGAACGTGTTTGCACCCCGCGCAATGAGCTTCTGCACGCAGCCGAGCCACTGCACAGCCCCTGTGACTTGGCGGACCAATGCTTCGCGGGCGGCGTCGGCGTTTGTCCTCGATTCAGCATCTATGTTCGCAACTACCGGCACATCAGGATCACTGAACTTGAGTTGCTGAAGGTCCTTCGCCAGGCGGTCCTGCGCGGGCTGCATCATGGCGCAGTGGAATGGCGCACTGACCTGGAGCATCACGGCACGCTTGGCACTGCGCTCTTTGGCGAGCTCCGCAGCGCGTTCCACGGCCTTTTGCGCTCCGGAGATCACGATCTGGTCGGGTGAGTTGATGTTCGCCGGCGATACCACTTCGCCCTGCGCGGCGTCGACGCAAACCTGCTGGAGGGTTTCGAGCGGCATTCCGAGGATCGCCGCCATGGCGCCGTGTCCGGCGGGAACGGCTTCCTGCATATAGCGGCCCCGCTTGCGAACGGTCCGCACTGCATCAACGAACTCCAGAGTCCCGGCTGCCACGTGCGCCGAATACTCACCCAGGCTGTGCCCGGCCACAAACTGCGGAACCACACCCTTTTCCCCGAGCACGCGGGCAACAGCCACGCTCACAGTCAGCACTGCGGGCTGCGTGATCTCGGTCATTTTGAGTTCGCTATCGGGGCCTTCAAAGCAGAGCTTGCTCAGCGAAAAGCCGAGCGCATCGTCCGCTTCCTGAAAGGTGTGACGCGCGACGGGGTAAAGAGCGGCCAGCTCTTTTCCCATTCCGGCTGCTTGTGATCCCTGGCCTGGAAAGAGGAAGGCGAAGACGGGCAGGTTCATGCGTTCTCTTCTCGCGCTATGCCGGCAGTGGCGGTATCGCTGCGCGCCGACAGCTCCTTTTCGATGTGTGCATTCACGCCGGATTCGTAGAACTGCTTGGCCACGCGCACGGCGTTCTTGATTGCGTTGGCGTTGGAACGGCCATGGCCGACGATGGCAACGCCTTTGATCCCCAGTAGCGGAGCGCCGCCATACTCGGAGTAGTCGAGCTTGCGGCCAAAGTCGGTAAATGCCTTGCGCGCCAGCAAGGCGCCGACCTGCGCGGTGATGGTGGAGGTGAGCGAGTCACGCAGCAAATAGCGGACCGCTTCCACCAGGCCCTCAGAAATCTTCAGGGCCACATTGCCTACGAAACCATCACAGACGATTACGTCCACGCTGCCGTTGTAGAGATCGCGGCCTTCCACGTTGCCGACAAAATTTATAGGCAGCTCTTTCATGAGGGCAAAGGCCTGCTTGGTGAGTTCGTTGCCCTTGCCTTCCTCCTCGCCCACGGAAAGCAGTCCGACGGATGGCTTGGAGTTGTTGAAGATGGCGCGGCAGTACATTTCGCCCATAAGAGCGAACTGGGCCAGGTTCTGCGGCTTGGAGTCCACATTCGCACCAACGTCAATCATGATGGAAGGCTTGTGCTTGCCGGCCGAAGTTGGAAAGACGTTGGCCAGGGCGGGACGGTCCACTCCCGGCAGAGTACCAAGCACCATCTTGGCAGCGGTCATCGCCGCGCCGGTATTGCCTGCCGTCGCAAAGCCGACCGCTTTTTTGTCGCGGACCAGGCGCAGCCCAACCAACATGCTGGAGTCCTTCTTGCTGCGGACGGCCTGCACAGGCTTATCGTCCATGGTGATGACCTGGCTGGCGTGGACGATCTCCACCGCGCGATGCGGCGCGGTCGGGTGGCTTTCCAGCTCACGACGGAGCAGGTCTTCCGGCCCAACCAGAAGCACACGAACGCCCGGGAAATTCCGGGCGGCCTGTAATGCTCCTTCGATCTCCGGTTTCGGGGCCCGGTCGGACCCCATGGCATCGACAGCTATTACGGTTTCCACGTAGGTGAGCGGCTAGCTTTCCTTCACTTCCATGACTTCGCGGCCCTTGTAGTACCCGCACTTGGGGCAGGCGCGATGGGGCAGCTTGTTCTCGTGGCAGTTCGGGCATTCAGAGACCGTCACGGCGGTCAGATGATCGTGGGCGCGGCGTCGCGAAGTGCGAGCTTTAGAATGCCGCCGTTTTGGATTAGGCATTGCTGTTCCTTCCTATACTCAATCTGTAAATTGCAGCGGGCTAGCTGGGCAGTTTGTTGCGAATGGCTTCCAGCGCATTCCAGCGCGGGTCTGCCATGGCCGCAACGCAATCGCACTTCCCTGTATTCAGGTTGGTGCCGCAGTGCGGACACAGGCCTTTGCAGTTCTCCCTGCAGACCTGCTTCACCGGCAGGGCCAGCAGAATCTGCTCTTTGAGCACGTCTTCCAGCAGCAGGCCTTCGCCCTGATAGTACCCGATTTCCGTCTCATCGCGGCTGATGGAAGCCTCTTCACCCTTGAAATCCACGCCCAGGGGGCGGTAGATCAGGTCGAAATTCTCAGCAACCGAATTGTCCATCGGTTCCAGGCAGCGCGCACAGCGCACTCCGACCTCGGCGGTGAACTTCCCTACCAGCCGGATGTCGTCCACAGTCTCATGGTGGCCGCGATTTTCCCTGATGAGCTCAGCACGCCCGTCAGCCTTGACCGGCGAAACCTGAGTCACATCTTCGCCCAGATCAATTGTTCCGGGCTGAAAAGTTTCGTCAAATTCCAATTTCCGGAGCTCAAGGTCCTTTATTTTAATGAACATACCGCTACTCCGGAACTGAATCTGGGTTCAGGAACTCGCCAAGCAGGCTGCAGGGGAGACGTTCTTTAGGATATCGAGGCTTCAGAGAGAGTGTCAAGGATTGGCCCGGCGGCCCTCAGGAGGGCAAAGCCCCATTTTGCTCTTTTCAATCAGGTTTCGCCCACATTGGGTGACCGGGGTCACAGCTAGTTCCCCTCTTTCAGTGCACACTCGTCGGGTGATTGGAGGCGAGTTATGAAGAGGCTTCGGGTGTATTCGGCGGCCCTTCTGCTGGTTCTTCTCGCGGCTGCCTCTTCCATTGCTCTGGCTCAGCTCAGGATTGCTTCGCCGGCAAACGATTCCTACTTGTACGACCCGGCCCAGCAGGTCACTGTAGAAGGAAAAGTCCTGGAGGTTCGCGAATTCAAGTGCCCGGTGAGCGGCACCCTTGGGTCGCATATCACGCTTAAAGCGTCCGACTCACCCATTCAGGTGCACCTGGCGCCAGTCGCGTTCATGAAAGAGTTCGAGATCGTCCTGCATGAAGGTGACACCGTGAAAGTGGTCGGCGCGAAGATCCTTGATGAAGGCAAGCCGGCGCTTCTGGCACGGAGCGTGACGGTAGGCAATGAGACGTTCACCTTCCGCGACCCCAAGGGCAAGGCGCTCTGGTAGTGCTCTGACATTCCGACGGGATGGATGAGCCATTGCTGTTTCCCAGGGGGAGGAAATGGCAATTCAAGGGCCGAGTTCAGCAATGGGCTCGGCCTTTGTCTTTTTTTGAGCCCCACCTGAACCCGAGATTTGGGTTGGCTTGCGCATCTCACCTCCTTTGAAGCGCGGCCTTAATGGCACAAGTGCTCTGGATAGAGTAACTTTAGCGGACGCTGCTGCGTATCTATTTCAGGCCACAAGCGCGATGACTGACTTCCACAGTCTCTACCAGACCTATGCGCCGCAGGTGCATCGGTTCGCGCTGTTCCTCTGCGGCGACGCAATGCTGGCCGACGACATCACGTCGGAAACATTTGTGCGGGCCTGGACTTCACGCGGAAAGATTCGCGAGAGCACAGTAAAGGCCTACCTGTTTACCATTGCACGCAACCTTTATCGCGACTATCTGCGCCGCAATCGCCGGCTGGAAGAGCTGGAAGACACCATGGAGGACCGCGGCCCGAGCCTGCAAACGCAAACCGAGCACAAAGCGGAGCTCGACGCCGTCATGGTGGCGTTGCGGCAGCTGCCGGAAGTGGATCGTGCAGCACTGCTGATGCGAGCGCAGGAAGAGATGCCCTACGAGGAAATTGCTGAGGCCCTGCAAGTCCCATTAACAACCGTAAAAGTGAAAGTGCACCGCGCCCGCCTGAAACTGATGCAGGTCCGGGGAAAATTCCAGGAGGTAAAACCATGAAACTCGAACAGGATGTAATCATCGATCTTCTGCCGGCCTATTTTTCCGGCGAAGGCAGCGCGGCCACGCGCGCGCTGGTGGAAGAGTACTTCCGCGAGCATCCTGAGTTCGAAGAGATGGCCCGTGGAGCGGGCGGCCCATTGGACACTTTGCACGTTCGCCTTCCCGGCCCTGGGCATGCGGAAGAGAAACTTGCCCTGGAGCGCACACGCCAGCTACTGCAGACCCGCACCGCATTCTTCTGGCTCGCTATGTTCTACAGCATCATGCCGTTCCTGTTCCGAATCCGCGATGGCAAGATCGTATGGCTCATGTGGGAACGTTCAGGGGTTGCGGGGATCGTCTTCGCTGTGCTGGCGGTCTTCTTCTGGCTCGGCTACTTCCTCCTGCGCCGGCGCGTGACACCGCTGCCCAAGCACGACGTGTTCATGTGGGTGGCGATTCTCTATACCTTTGTGCCCTTCGTCTTTCACGTTCACGATCACAAGGTGGTCTGGGTGATGTTCGACCCGGATCCGACCGTGGGCACAGTGTTCGTTTTTCTTGCCGCCGTGCTATGGATCGCATCGTTTGTACTGCGTTACAAAGCACGCCGCATGGAGTTGTGAGCTAGAAGCTGTCTCGCAAACGACTCGATCGGGTAAACGCTTTGTGCGGCTCGCGATGAAAGTGTCAACTATGTTCCCGGTTCAAACTGTCAACCATGTGCCCGGTTCGTACCACTGTGTAGCACAGGCGCCCTCGCCTGTGCCGTTTACTCTCCACCGAGACACAGATGTTTGATCTTCTGCTTCCGTTTAGGGTCAGATCGTCTCTCGTATGGATCGTGATGAAGTACGAACCGCCGTCCTTTTCAATGTGCGGTAATTTGCGACGGTAGATTGTCATTTTCGCGGCACACGCGTTGCGCACAGGCGAGGCGCCTGTGCTACACAATTAACAAGAGCTACATTCAACCTGCAAGAGAGAAGTCGGCCGGCAATCAATCAAACGCCCCAAACCGGTATCAGCCTGCTTAACTCATTTTTGAAATAGCTTAAGGATTGGTTGTGATCTCGCCGACGTTGGCCACGGTATCGCCCTTCTTCATGGAAGGCACGGCGCAGATGTAGAGCACAACGCCTGCTGTGGGTGCCTTGGCTTCAAAAACTACGCGGCCGAAGTAGTCGGTTACGTAGCCAAGCTTTGTTCCCGCTTCAACGTAGGTTCCGCGCTCAACCGACGGATAAAAGATTCCCGGCTGGTCGCTGGTGACCGTATCGATCTTGCCGAACCACACCGGATGCTCCACCGCAGTCGGCGCGCCGGACAGCATCTTCAGCAGGCGCATCACGCTGAAGGTTCCGTTGGCGAGCAGATCAACATCCTGGGGCTTCACCGTGCCGGAGTAACCAGCTTCCACGGCGATAGCCGGCTTGCCACGCGTGTTGGCGGTGTTATCGAGATACCGTGAATCATTGGGATCTTTGGGCCTGTCGCTCCAGACAATGATGTGGTCCAGCCCGAAGGCCAGCACCATGTCTCGCGTAGTGGCGTCCTGCTTCGCATTGCCGGATTTGGGCCAGTAGGCGTATGGCCGGAGATTTTCGTCGAGATCGCCGCCGTGGTAGTCGATCAGATAATCACTGCGCTCAACCACCTGCTTCGTGATCTGGAATGAAACGCGCTCGGTCTGCGTGCCGTCCTGTTTGCCCGGATAAAAACGATTCATGCTTTTGCGGTCGACCGGGTTCACATGCGGGACTTTCTGCTCGAACGAGGGGATGTTCACGAGCGGCAGGATGATGACCGTGCCGGAGAGCTGTGCGGGATCCAGCGTCTGAATGACTTTTTCGAGCGCGATGATCGAAGCGTACTCGGTGCCGTGCGATCCGGAAACCAGCGCCAGCACCGGCCCGGGTTTGGCGCCGCGAAAGACGGCCACGGGAATCGATGTGGCTGCATCCGCGCCGGCAGGAACGTCAATGGTTCCAAACGCTTTCTGGCCGGGAGCCGCGGAAGCGGTGCCGACAGTGAAGCTGTTCTGGGCAAAAACCGTGGAGGCGCACACGGCAATCAGGCAGGCGAATACGAGACGCGGCATTTTCATAGCGCGCCAAGTATAGCGGGACGGACAGGCGTTTCTAGAACCTATCTTACAAATGAGTTAAGCAGGCTGATACCGGTTTCGGGGCTGTTGATTCATTGCTCAGCCGGCTTCTCTCTTGCAGGTTGAAATGCAGCGCTTATTAACTGTGTGTAGCACAGGCGCCTCGCCTGTGCTGCAATCACAATCTACCGCCGCAAAATTACCGCACGTTGAAAAGGACGGTGGTTCGTACTTCATGACGTTACAAGAGACGATCTGACCCTTAATGATGAGGCGACGTGACTGATCCTTGACCACTGTTTGTACGACGAGGGTAAGCGCTACGAACTGGAGTCTGTTTGCGATGATGAGCACCCACGTTCACGCACAGCATTAAACACCGGCACAGGCGAGGGCGCCTGTGCTACAAAGCGCATTACGCGATCGAGCCATTTGTGAGACAGCTTCTAGATCTTCTTGAGTCGAACCGGAACACCCGGATTGGGACGCAAGGTGACGGATGGCTCTGCTTTCACAGAAGCCGGATCAACTGCCAGTTCTACTTTGAACCGCTGCGCAAACATGGCCAGCACAATGAGGACCTCGGTCATGGCGAAATTCAAACCAATGCAGGTGCGCGGGCCGAGCCCAAACGGCAGGTACGCGCCCCGAGGGCGACCGGCAGTGTTCTCTGAGAAGAAGCGCTCGGGAGAAAAGCTCTCCGGGTCTTGCCACCAGCGCGGATCGCGATGGGTGACGAAGGGGAATATCA
>DATAEJ010000065.1:0-2479 GCA_036258095.1 Candidatus Angelobacter sp.
CATGACGGCAACGCCGGTCAGGCATATACGCCATTACAGGGCACGACGTGGACAACCGCCATTGTGATGGCCCGGAGTTTACGCCGTCCGGAAGACCTGGCCACAACGCTGGTCCAGAATGCGCGCAGTATTGATGCCCAGCTCAGTCCCGTGGCCCTGACCCTAAAGAGCAACTTCAAGCGAAAGGTAGGTGACACTGCGCAGGTCGCGGGCGTGATTGGAGCAATGGGCACGCTGGCGTTGTTGCTGGCCATGGTCGGACTATATGGCGTGGTGTCCTATAACGTCGCGCAACGGACCAAAGAGATCGGTATCCGCATCGCGCTCGGCGCAAACTCCGGGGATATTGTGCGCGCAGTGGCTGCAAATTTAACTATGCCTCTGACCGCAGCCATCGGCGTGGGCTTGCTGCTGGCCGGCGCGCTTTCTTTCGTTATGAGAAGTTACCTTTACGGCGTTCACAATCTTGATCCCGTGAGCTATCTAGGCTCATCGGGTGTCCTGTTGGGTGTAGCTGTTCTCGCCGCGTTTGTGCCGGCTCGTCGGGCGTTGAAGGTGGATCCCATGATCGCGCTGCGCTGTGAATAGGAAGCTTTCGAACGGAGTTGAAGATGAAACGTGTTCTAGTCGCTGCTGGTGTTCTCTTGATTGCCGCTATCGTCATGTTTTGGAAGGCTGCTTCTGTGAAAGCAGACAACCAGTCTGCTTCAGCAGTCAATTTGCCGGTGTATTCAAGCGATGGGAAGCTTGCCCTCCCTGTGAACTATCGCCAGTGGGTATTCCTGACCTCAGGACTCGGCATGAACTACTCAAATGCCGGCGGCGGACACCAGATGTTCACTAACGTGTTTGTCACGCCAGAAGCTCACAAAGCGTTCCTTGCGACGGGAAAGTGGCCCGATAAGAGCATGTTTGTGGTGGAGATATATTCGCCGGCGACGGAAGGCTCTATCAACAAGTCAGGTTTTTATCAGGACGAATTCAAGGGGCTGGATGTAGAAGTGAAGGACTCGTCGCGCCAGGAAGAATGGAGTTATTACGCTTACAGTCCCGGACAGACTTCTGCTGCGCCGCTCGGCGGCGGCTGCGCGAAATGCCACAATGAAAACGGCGCCGTGGAGCATACGTTCGTGCAGTTTTATCCCACCCTCCTGACCGTTGCGAAGCAGAAGAACGTTCTAAAGACGGGTGTCCGCATCCACTGAGACCCCTTGGCTGCACTGCTATACTTCTAAGCAGTCATGCCCGCGTATAAGCGCATTCTTCTCAAGCTTTCCGGCGAGGCCCTTGCCGGCGAAAAAGGTTTCGGCGTGGAAACCACCCGCATCCATGCCATTGCCGGTGAAATCCGGGAAGTTCACGAGTTGGGTGTGGAGATCGCCCTTGTCGTGGGGGGCGGTAACTTCTTCCGGGGTGTCGCGGAGCAGGCGCGAGATATGGATCGTGTTTCCGCCGATCATATGGGAATGCTGGCGACGGTCATCAATTCCCTGGCATTGCAGGATGCGCTGGAAAAGCAGGGCGTGTTCACGCGAGTGATGTCGGCACTGGAAATGAACCAGGTGGCAGAACCCTTCATTCGCCGTCGCGCACTGCGACATCTCGAGAAGGGCCGGGTAGTGATCTTCGCCGGGGGAACTGGCAATCCCTATTTCTCCACAGACACGGCAGCTTCGCTTCGCGCCATGGAGATCAAGGCTGACGTGATCATGAAAGCGACGCGGGTGAACGGAATCTACGATGCCGACCCGCGCCTGGTGACCGATGCGAAGATGTTCGACAGCATCAGCTATCTCGATTTTCTCAAGCGCGGTTTGCGCGTGATGGACGCGACAGCAATTTCCCTTTGCCAGGAGAACAAGATGCCGATTGTCGTGTTCAACCTGACGGTCCACGGCAACATAAAACGCGTTGTGACAGGAGAGAGAGTCGGATCGCTGGTTTCGGCTTAGCTTAGAGCACGCGCGAAATAATCTTCAGGAACATCCCCAGAATCAGCAGGCAAAAACCAGCCACAAAGAGCCGCGCCATCAGGCTGCGTGCCTTGCCCGTGGTGAACAAGGCCAGGGCGAAAGCGACGAACCAAAGCAGGAGTGCAATTTTCAGGATCACTGCCGCGGATTATACATCGGGATATTCGCGCAATGAGTGAAAGACTGCGGTCGTTATCGCTGATTCCAACTGGAGCCGCCGTCGCTGGTGACCCAGGTCTGTCCGGTGGAGGTCTTTACTTGAAGGGTCAGCCCTCCGCCTTCAATCGCCATAATGTCGCCGCTAGCGGCTACGCCGAGCCTGACTTTGTCCCATGTGGTACCGGCATCGCGTGAATGGACCAGCACGGCTTTGCTGCCCCCGGCCCAGATGTCGGGACCATTACCGCTGACCACGGTAAAGACGATACCTTCTGAAGCGGGATATGCTTCGACCCAGCTACTTAGATCGGAAGACTTGAGCAGCTTGCCTTGTGCGACCTTCCATT
>DATAEJ010000066.1:0-4594 GCA_036258095.1 Candidatus Angelobacter sp.
GCTTGTAGCCGGTCTGCCGCGAAATCTCATACATCCGGCAAAGCTCTGCCATCGAATACGCGTCACTGTCATAGTCGTCCAGAAATCCAGACCGCTGTTCCACCACATCGCTCACATTCCAAGGCATGCTTCTTTCCTACAGGCCTCCGCTGTCCGGCTCGCGATGAAAGTGTCAACTATGTCCCCGGTTCAAACTGTCAACCATGTGCCCGGTTCGTACCCTTTGGTAGCACAGGCGCCCTCGCCTGTGCCGGATTACTCTCCACTGAGCCACGGATCTTTGATCTTCTGCTTCCGTTTAGGTTTTCTCATTCCTCGTCGCCAATACCAGGGATATTCCTGCGGACTCCGGGCCCCGGTTTCCACCGCATTCATGGCGAATAGAGACTCTTGTCCTCAAAGTCCTCCTCAGATCTGATCAGGTGATCGAACGACTCATCCATCCAGAGCGAACCCGTTCTCTTCAACAGCTTGTTCACGCTGTGTGACGATGCTCCCTTATGCCATTCATGATTGTTGCCAACCGGAAAAAACCCAGCCCGTCCGGCAGCGGAGTAATTGTCATTCTTGCGGCACAGGCGAAGCGCCTGTGCTACACAGTTAACAAGAGCTACATTCAAGCTGCAAGAGAGACGTGCCCTGCGACCAATCAACAAGTCCCAAAACCGGTATGCCTGCTTAACTCATTTTGAAGTAGCGAAAAATACCTTAGTTCGCCTTGTCATCCAGGCTGGGAAATTCGAACCATCGTGTCCACACATCCTTGAGCGCGCCTAGAAGGTCGGTGAGCTCTTTCATCGTCTCCGGCTTACTGAAGTAGGCACTGACGCCTTTTTCATAGGCGCGATTCACGTCTTTAGTGTGGCGCGATGAGGTAAGCATGATCACCGGCACGCGGCATAGCCCTGGCTGCTGTCGAACCCATTGCAGTACCTCCAGGCCGGAGCGGCGTGGAAGCTTGATATCGAGCAGGATGATGTGCGGTAGCGGATAGCGGCTGCGATCGGAGAAGGTACCATCGCCAGCCAGGTAAGCCACCGCGGACTCTCCATCGTCTACGCGATGCAGCTGTACATCGCCCGGGGTGCGGCGGAAGGCCGCTTCAAACAATTGAAAATCAGAGTCGTCATCCTCCACCACAAGTGTGATCAGGCGTTCAACTTTCATCCGCACCACCATCATCGTCCGATTCTCCAAAAAAATATAACGGCTTCCCGCAATGGCCCAGGGTCAGGGCTACCCGTTCCCCTGCATAGCGCGTTTTCCTCACGCCGCCGGAACCTCCAGCGTGAAGGTGCTGCCCTTGCCCGGTCCCGACTGCAGCCTGACCGTGCCATTCATGCGGTTGATTCCGCGCTTCACGATCGCCAGCCCGATGCCGGTGCCTGGAAATTTGCTGGCTGAGTGCAGCCGCTCGAAGACCTGGAAAATGCGCTCGTGGTGCTCTGGTGGAATGCCGATGCCTTCATCGCGAACTGTGATGCGGACCTTTCCTTCGTGCTGTTCGGCCGACACTTCCACGCGCGGCTGCTTGCCGGCCGGATAAAACTTCAGTCCGTTCGTCATGAGGTTGTAGATGATTTGGGTGAGCGTGGGAGGATGGACGAACGCTTTCACCCCGGCGGGGACATTCACTTTCACCCGCTCGCGGAAAGATTCGTCAACCTGCAGCCGGGCCTCTTCGATAATCGTGGCCACATCGGCCGCGGTGGGTTTCAGCTCAATGCGGCTCAGCCGGCTGTACTCAAGCAGGTCCTGCACCAGCCGGTTCATGCGGCGGGTTGCTGTAGAGATCTGGCCCAGATAAGTTTTGACTTCCTGAGGAAGCTGGTTGCCGAAGTCGGTGCAGATGATGTCGGTAAAGCCTTCAATGGCGCGCAGAGGCGAGCGCAGATCGTGCGAGACGGAATAGCTGAAGGCTTCCAGCTCCGCGTTGGTTTGTTCGCGCTCGGCGATGCGCAACTCCAGCTCTTCCGCGTGCTGCCGGATGGTATCGAGAAGCTTTTTGCGATCGCTGACATCGCGGGTAATCTTCGAGTATCCCACCAGATCGCCCGTCTCGTTGCGGATGGCGGTAACCACTACACTCGACCAGAAGCGGGTACCATCCTTGCGTACGCGCCAGCCCTCACCTTCATAGTGGCCGGTGTCAGCAGCCTGTTTGAGCACACGCTGAGGAAGTCCTGCAGCGGCATCTTCCGGCGTGTAAAAGGTCGAGAAATGGCGTCCCAGTATCTCGTCAGTGCTGTAACCTTTGATTCGCTCGGCGCCTGCATTCCAGCTCGTGATTACGCCTGTGGGATCGAGCGAGTAGATGGCATAGTCGCTCACTCCTTCTATTAGGAGACGGTAGCGGAGTTCGGCTTCGCGCCGCTCGGTAATGTCGCGCGTGATCTTGCCGAACCCAAGAAGGTTGCGATTTTCGTCGCGAAGGGCCGTAATGATCACATTGGCCCAGAAACGCGTTCCGTCCTTGCGCAGGCGCCAGCCTTCATCTTCATAGCGGCCCGTTTCGGCCGCGACTTCCAGTTCGTGCCAGGGTTTCCGAATGGCAAGGTCCGGCTCGGTGTAGAAGATACTGAAGTGCTTGCCCATGATCTCTTCCCGGCGGTAGAGCTTCATGCGCTCGGCGCCGGGATTCCAGGACGCCACACAGCCGTTTGTATCGAGCAGGAAAATGGCGTAGTCCTGGATACTATCCACCAGCAGGCGGAATACTTTGTCGCCGTTCAGGGTGTCAGGTGTGTTAACGGTTTTCGGCTGCCCGGGCGCCGCCGGCTTCAGGTTGGCAGGCATTGTACCTCGTCAATAATTGGCAGGTCTTAACCATCCCACAAGAGTGCCGGGGGAATCCAAACAGAACTGGCGGTCAAAGCAGTGGGATGTGCCCCTCATCTTCAGGCGTTGGCCCCGCTTCACGAAAATTTACTATTGCAAGCGTGAGCACGCCGCCCGGCGATATTTTATCTTAAGAGGGAGAAGCCAATGACTGCCGCCCGTCCAACCGTGCTGATCGTTGACGACGACCCACTGCATATCACCCTCTATAAATGGATGATGGGCAAAGAAGGTTTCAACGCCGTGGGCGCGCAGGTCCAAAGCGATTCAGTGGATTGGCCGGACGAACAACAGGTAGATGTGGTTCTCCTGGATTACCGCCTCAACAGCGCGCTGACCGCACCGAACATAGCCGCCATGGCAAGGCAGAGATACGCGGCTCCCATCATCGTTCTTTCCGAGATGCCCTGGCTCCCTGACGATATGCGTGAACGAGCCGAGGGATTTGTGCGAAAAGGCGAGCCGGCGCAACTCATGGAAACTGTCGCCAAAGCGCTCGCTCGAAACGAGAACAGCAGTACTTCTTTGCCATAATCTTCAGGCCGGTCCCCGCGCGGCGCCCTCGGTCCCTGGCTCGGGAGAAGGCACAAAGGCATAAAATGGTTGAGTCCCTCCTGCCGGGCGGCGCATCTTGTCTAGTTTGAAACCCCATCATGGCGAAACCAATTCTGTTGACAGTCGACGATGATTCCGACGTGCTGAGGGCCATTGAGCGCGACCTGCGTTCGCACTACGGCGCCGAGTACCGGGTCCTGGCAAGCGATTCTCCCCATGCAGCGCTCGATCTTTTGAAGCAGCTGAAACTCCGCAATGATGGTGTTGCCCTGCTCCTGGCCGACCAGCGCATGCCGAAAATGGACGGCGTCGGCTTTCTGCAGGAAGCACGCGAACTTTTTCCCGAAGCAAAGCGGGCTTTGCTGACCGCCTACGCGGACACCAATGCCGCGATCAGCGCCATTAACGACGCCAGCATCAACTACTTCTTCCTGAAGCCATGGGACCCGCCGGAGGAACACCTGTATCCTCAGCTGGACGACCTGCTTGAGGACTGGCGGGCATCGTACCGTCCGGAGTTTGAGGGCATCAGGGTTTTAGGCACGCGCTGGTCGCCGCGGTCCTATGAGCTGCGCGACTTTCTCGCACGGAACCACGTTCCGTACCAGTGGATCGACGTGGAACTCTCAGCCAATGATCCGGAGACGAGCCGGCTGCTAGCCGCGCTGGGCCCTGAAGGCGCCAATCTCCCGGTAGTGCTTTTTCCTGATGGCACCAAATTATTGGAGGGCGTGCCCGCCGACGTGGCACAGAAAGTGGGGCTGCGCACACGAGCACAGACCAGCTTCTACGATCTGGCGATCATTGGCGGCGGTCCCGCGGGACTGGCTGCCGCTGTTTACGGCGCGTCAGAAGGGCTGAGGACGGTGATCATCGAGCGCGAGGCTCCCGGCGGCCAGGCGGGCATGAGCTCGCGCATTGAGAATTATCTGGGATTCCCGTCCGGATTGAGTGGCGCCGATCTGGCGCGACGCGCGGTAGTCCAGGCACAGCGTTTTGGTGTGGAGATCCTGGCCCCGCAGGAAGCGATCAGCGTGCGCACCGAGGGCTCCTACAGGATATTGAAGCTTGCCGATGGCAGCGAGCTCTCCTGCCATGCGCTGATGATCGCCAGCGGAGTGCAATGGCGGAAGCTCCAGGCTCCCGGCATCGACAAACTCCAGGGCGCCGGGGTCTACTACGGCGGCGGCGCCACCGAAGC
>DATAEJ010000067.1:0-26889 GCA_036258095.1 Candidatus Angelobacter sp.
TTATATGCGCGCCGTCGCCGATCCACCCTATCAATCTCCTGGAGTGAAATATGGCAAGTAAGTTTGCAGTCAATACACTCGTCCTGGCAACAAGCCTGATTACAATTCAGGCAACAGCACAGGTTTTGCCGGTAGCCAAACTCACCGACCCTTCCGCCCGGGTCCTGCAACGGCAAAACATGCCTGTTCTCGAACAGATCGGGACAGAGGCCAGGCGACTGCACTTTGCCTATCCTTTCTATTTCACCCAGGCGCTCGACATCGACGAGCCGCGGCAGAAGCTGCTTCCCCAGGGTTCGATTCATTTCGACAACTTCAACGGCCAGACCGTGCTTGCGATCACCGGGAATTACTACATCTCGTATTCGGCCGCAGCGATGAACCACAACCAGCGTGCCCGGCGCACGTATGAAGACGTGGTCTTGCCGCTGTTGAAGATCGAAGTCGCGCATCTTGATCGGAGCGTCGCCTGCGAGGCGTTCGCATTTGAAATCGCCCATCACGTGCGCGGAACGGCCATGAAGGTAAGGACTGAAGGCCCAGAAAACCTCACCATAGTGATCCCGCGCGCTGTCGCGGAGAGGCTGGTGAAGGCCACCGACCTCGACAGTCGCCAGGGCGCTCTGCTCGAGAGCGAAGTCTTTCTTAATGGCGAGCCGCTTACGCTCTGGCTGAGCGGTGAAGACGCGCCCGCCGACGTGCGCGATCACTATCTCGCTCGCCATCAACGCCACAAAGCGAAGCCACAGGACGAGACCAGCCAGACCTCGCAAACGTACGAGCCAGGAACGCTCGTCAGCGCCAAACTGATTCCACAATCTGAGTTGGCCGCGAAAATTCGTGAAGGCGGCAACGTGCATCGCGACGTCTCACCCGTCGAACTTCAAAAGCTCCAGACCAGATATGCCACGGAAATCCAAAAACTAACCACAGATCTCTCCGGCCTGGCGCACTTCGTGGACTACGCTCCGCCGACATTCATCTCCTTCCGCGATGGAGCCTATCTTCAGCTCAGCGTAAACACGGAGCTTGAGCAGCTTGCTGGATCGTCGCAGTACCGGCTTGCGGCGCTGGCCTTTGACAGCCACGTTTCCCATCTTTTGCGGCCGGTGGCAAAATCATTCCATGGCGACCCGCAGTTTCAAGGGGTTAATTTCAGCACTACCATCCACGGACCCGGACAAAGCACACCGGAGTCGGTGGAGTTTGTGGTGCCTTTCACCGCGCTGGTCTGTTATGAAAGGTATGACTGCACCGGCCAGGAGCTTATCAACCGCAGCGTCGTGCTGATCAACGGCGAGCGCGCGGAGCTGAAGCTGATGCAGGCCGAAGCAGATCCGCAGACCAAACCATAGGGCCGAGTAAATATGGCTGCCGATCGTCAACCAACCGCAGTCATATCTTGCCGGGGCTAACCTGGAATTGAATCGTCGCGCGTCCCAATCGTGCCTGGCACCACGAAGACGAACGCCGGGGAAAAGCTCAGCATCAACCAGGCCCACAACTCGCCGCCATGCTGCTTACTTTGAATGAGGTGCTGTCTACGCTGCTAAATCCTGCATTCCCATTTCAGCACGCCTCGATAGAATATGATCGTAAATCTGTTTGGTAGTCAAAATTTCCTGGTCATTGCCTTTCGCCACGACGTTTGTCCTGCCCCACCGCCCACGAATACCTTCTACTGACAGACTGCCGAACCAGTAGGGAAGCACAGGGTCGGAGGCAGTTGTGAGAACATCGCCCGCAGGTTCCAGACCCAGAATGGTCCTGATTCCAAGCATGGGAGCGCCGGCGGCCCAAGCCTGCGGCAAGCAGGATGTCGGGTACTCTACCGGGAACCGGGTTCTCGCCCGCTCGTATCCGGCAAAAACTTCCGGCAAGCGGCAATTAAATGCAAGGCTTGCTTCAAAAATTCCAGCGATAACATCGGTTGCGTCTTTGCGGAAGCCGTAGCGGGCAAGACCAGCGGCAATGATGCTGCAGTCGTGCGGCCACACAGTTCCGTTGTGGTATTCGATGGGATTGTAGCCTCCTTCGCCTTCCGCCATGGTGCGAATGCCCCAGCCGGAGAACATTTTCGGGCTCATCAGGTGATCCCGCAGAGCGACCGCCTTGTCGTCGTCCACAATGCCGCTCCAGAGCAAGTGGCCGATGTTCGAGCAAAGGCTATCGACCTTTCGTTTCTTCCCATCCAGCGCGACTGCAAAGAACTGGCGATCGGGGACCCAGAAATCCTGGTTGAAACGTCGTTTGAACTCAGCTGCCTGTTTCTCCAGCCTGGCAGCGAGGTCTTTGTCCTTCCATACTTCACGGGCCAGGCGAGCACAGCGTACCTTTGCATCGTAGGCATAGCCCTGAATTTCGCATGTGGCTCGCGGCGTTGGGGCCAAAGTACCGTCATGGAAGAGGATGGAATTCCACGAATCCTTCCAGCACTGGTTGTCGAGTCCCAGCTCTGTTGTGCGCTCGTATTCAATGTAGCCGTCTCCGTCGCGATCGCCGTAATGGTCAATCCATTCAAGAGCAGCGCGTGCATTGGGCTCGAGCGAGCGAACCAGACCATGGTCGCCTGTCCATCGCTCATATTCGTCCAGCACTACCAGGAAGAGTGGCGTGGTGTCGCTGGCGCCGTAATATGGCGCTTGCGGCCGCTCGCGAAACTTCGTGAGTTCGCCAAAGCGCAGCTCGTGGAGGATTCGCCCCGGCTCTTCTTCGGTAAGCTCCACGGACTTCCTGCCCTGGGTCTCTGCCAAAGCGCGGAGTGTAGTTGCGGCTAATTCAGGTGCGAACGGCAGCATCTGATAGCTGGTCACCAGGCTGTCGCGTCCGAACAGCGCCATGAACCAGGGGAGGCCTGCCGCAGGTAATGAGTGCTCAGGCATATTGGCAGGACGAAACCGAAGCGCGGCAATATCGACAAGGCTGCGCATGTAAACCCGTGCAGCCTCCGGGTGACAAGTGACGTCAGGGGCCTGTTCGATCCATTCCTTGAGATTCCCTCGCAGCGCATTGCCGGCAGATGTGGAGAACTTAGGCTTATGAACCGTTTCTCCTGTTACAGGCGTGATATGGAACTTGGTGTTCCATGTCGACTTAGGTGCTATCGTGATTCGGAAGACGGCAGCATTGGCCGATAATTCTGTCACGGGCGCCGTGGAACTGATAACTGTCTCCCTGACAAAAGACTCACGTCTGTATCCGAGTATCAGCTGGCCGTCATGGATGGCGTGATAGAGCTCTCCTTTCTTGGCCAACGCATCCTTTACTTCGAAAAGATCTGCGAAGTCACTGCCGATCTCCAGCCGCAATTCGAGTCTCTCTTCGGTCGTACCGTGGTTCAATACGGTCAGGTCTTCCACGAATCCATCGCCAATGAAGCGGCGACGCACGATTGAGATGGTGGCGTTCTTGTAAATCGTGCCGGTAGGAGGAGCGCAGAAATGCTGGGAATAGTAGTACTCAATGGCATCGGTCGACAGCACTTGTAACGGAGTGCCTGCTATGGTGAGTTTCCACTTCGAGAGATGCCGCATGTCGCTATAGAACAATCCGTGCGCCTGGTCTGGCTGGGCGTCAATATCACCGTTACGGCTTGAAACCAGGAAGGTGGAACCGTCGAGGATGCTGATCGTGGTGTCGCTCATAATCGGATGTTTCCTTTCTTCGCACCGTCTAGTGAGTTGACGCAGTAAACGGCATCCTTACACGCGGTTCTCGCGCCGAATGTTGGATAATCGTGTTCGACTGCGGGGGCAAGCGATATGTTGATTGGATGTTGCCGTAGGCTCGCCGGAAAACGCTTCTGGGTTGCGCTGCAAACCTCTTGAACTGAACTGCGCGGCGCCTTTCCTCGTTTTTACCGTTGCTCAATTGAATTCAGGTGAGATCAGTTCCTCGAAGTCATTTCCTCACAAGCCCAAGCTGGTTGAACCAGGGTCAAGAGACGATAAGGATTTAGCCCTCTTAATCAACTGCAGTCATGAAATTGCGGACCCGAATCGGCGCCGATCCATGTCGAGTTCATCCCACAGACTCATCCGCGCGAAAACCGCAAGCCTGTTCGCGCGTGCTCAACGGCAAGCCAGAATTCGGGCGTTGTGATCATGATGTGAGTGGACCAGGCCTCTCACAAGAATCGACGCAGTGAATCGCTCTGAGAATCCATCAAGGAGAAGGAAGATGAAAATTGCCATGGTTCTTACGTCGCACGATCAACTTGGCAACACCGGCCGCAAAACCGGCTTCTGGCTGGAGGAATTCGCGGCTCCGTACTTTGTTTTCAGAGACGCCGGCGTCAATCTGACTCTGGCGTCACCGAAGGGCGGGCAACCACCGGTCGACCCCAAAAGTGATCTCCCGGAAAATCAGACGGAGGCCATGGCGCGATTCAAGAAAGATGAGGCTGCCCAGAAGGCGCTTGCCAGCACAGTCGCGCTTGCAGACGTGAAAGCGCAGGATTTCGATACGGTGTTTTATGTGGGCGGGCACGGCCCCATGTGGGACCTGGCGGAGAGCCCGGTTTCGATCGCGTTACTGGAATCTTTTTACAACTCCGGCAAACCAATCGCGCTGGTCTGCCACTCGCCTGGTGTGCTTCGGCATGTAACGTACAAGGGCGAGCCACTGGTGAAGGGAAAACATGTAACCGGTTTTACGAACGGCGAGGAAGAAGAGGTCAAACTCACCAAGGTCGTGCCGTTCCTTGTGGAAGATGAACTGATGCGCCTGGGAGCGATCTTCGAAAAGGTCAGAAACTGGCAGCCGTTTTCCATCGTAGATGGCCGCCTTGTCACCGGCCAGAATCCGGCTTCGTCGACTTCCGCGGCCCAGAACCTGCTGAAGGTGGTCGGAGCTGAGAGAGTGGCAGCATAGCCTTTGGTATGACCGAGCAAAAACTTTGGAGGTAAATCAATGAAACGAATTGCGCCAATGCTAGCACTGCTTCTCTGTTCACTCATCTTGAGCGGACAGCAGGCGGCGCAACAGGAAATGATGGAAATGACCGGCACGATCTGCAACTCCAAATGCGTGAGCCAGAGCGGCGATCGATCGGTCTGCGATACCAGCTGCAAAGAGAAGGATGGCGATGCCGTATTTGTCGGCGAAGACGGCAAGGTAACCAAGATTGCCAATCCCGAAAAGGTGAAGGGAATGATGGGCAAGCACGTGAAGACCAAATGCAAAATGAACAAAGATACGGGCGAAATGTGGCTTGACTACGTGTCTATCTACGGATAGTTCCAGATTCCCCACAACCGAGCCCTGGGCGTCCAGGGCTCTTCCTGCAAGCCTGCTGAGATTGGCCCAATTTGAGTGCAGGTCAATAAAACGCGATATTCAGGCGCTTCGATCAAGTTGAGCGCGTGGATGGCGGGCAGAGCCCCGTACCGAGGAATTGGCGACTTCATCCCATTGGGAGGAGGTCCCTATAAAAATGGAACGTTCTATCAAGCTCACTGGCTTGCTGCTTCTGGCCGTTTCGCTGTTCGTGGCCAATTCCAGAGGGCAGCAGCCACAAACCCAAAGTTCCCAGGCAGCCGAACAGGCACAACAGGCACAAACCGCGGAGCAATCCACGAGCGATCCTAAAGAAGTGAAGAAGTCGATTCTGGATGCGTTGAACAGCTCCGATCAGACAGCTCACAGGGTGAAAGTGGATGTCGAGCACGATCAGGTAGTCCTTACAGGTAATTTGTGGAGCCAGGAAGCCAAGGACCAGGCGGAGAAGGTTGCTACCGACCACGCCGGAGGGCGCAAAGTGGTTAACCGAATTCGGGTTGTCCGTCACGTACCGGCGGGTTGAAGACAACGGCCGAGACAGCATTTCAGAATCGGAACCCCCGCACGAAATGACAATGGGAACCTTCATCCCACGGCGCACTTGACCATTGACGCAAAGGCGAATGTAGGGCAAAATAAGACGGGAATGCCCGATCCGCCCCAGGGTGGAGATGGAGATATTTGAAAAATCAGCAATTTAGCAATTCAGCCAAGCCTGCGCTATTGGCGATCTGGTAAACCCTACCGTGCGTTCCTACAAGGACTTGACCCTTGGGTGACCCAAGGAATCATTGGGTGACCCAGTGGAAAAGCCTGGGTGACCCAGTGGAAAACGTTGGGTGACCCAAGGGTCGAAACGGGCTAAGTGGCTTTGTTTGCTGCGAAAGCTGCAAAAAAATAGGGGGCACCCCCACTAAGGTTTACCAGAATGTAAATTATTTACCGCACTCCCACCTATTCCAAGCCGCACTTTCTGAGCAGGCGGTGGCGCCCGCTCAATTTCCTTCGGTTAAACGCTCAGGGCAGGCTCTGCCGTCCGCACCTGCAGGTTGCTTCAGCTTCCATTTAAGATAAGCCGCATTCTTCTCTGAAAGGCGCGCGTGAAGACTGAGAGCAAAAGGCGGAGTCGCGGCGGCGTATATGCCTGCGTTGTAGCATGCGCGCTGCTGTTGGCGGCGCGCTGCGCTGCCCAGAACCTTCCTCCCGCAATTTTTTACTCCGACCTGGAAAGCGGACCCAACACAGGTGGAAAAAACAATGAAGGTGCATTTGTAACGATCTGGGGCCGCGGTTTTGGGAACGAAAGAGGATCGTCAATTGTGACGATAGGCGGCGGAGCGGCGGCCGGGTACCCGCAGTGGTCGGACGACAGGATCACTTTTCAACTGGGAGTGAATGCGAAGAGCGGACCAGTCGTGGTGAGAATCGGGAATGAGAAGCTGCGCAGCAACGGCGTTCCATTTGTGGTCAGGCCGGGAAAGATTTATTTCGTTTCGACCAAGGGACATGACTTCCGCGCCGGTAGCTTCGCGGCTCCATGGCGGTCGATTACGAAAGCGAAGAACAGTCTTTCAGCGGGTGACATCGCATACATTGAGGATGGAGTCACGCTGACCTCTGAAGAAAATTTCACTGCCTACCTCAGCATGGACCGGAACGGAGGCGACAATTCCGGAAAGCAGGGCCTGCCGAAGGCGCTGATTGCGTACCCTGGCGCAAACGTGACCATTGGAGTACCGCGCGGACTGGCCTATGCGATTCGTACGCCCAACATCAAAGTGCGAACAGACTACTGGCTGATTTCGCAACTGCACGTTGTCGGCGGTACGCAAGCGGTGGATGTGGAAGGAACAGGCTGGCGTTTGGTCGGGAACAACTTTGAATGCCCGGATGGCGACGGCCAGGTTGGCTGTGTGCAGATGAGCGGATCCTCTGACGTGAGGTTCTACGGGAATGAGATCCACAATGCAGGGACGCCGCCGCGATCGTCAAAGTTTTATCACGCGCTGTATTTCAGCACGGATTCGAACCATGTCGACGTAGGCTGGAACCATATCCACGACAACTTCACGTGCCGTGCAATCCAGTTCCATTCGTCTCCATTGTGCAGCCCGAAATGTGGAGCGTCAGACACAACCGGGTTCAACCAGTTCGACCTGCACGTGCATGACAACCTGATTCACGGGGACAACTGCAACGGAATCAACTTTGCGACCGTTGATCCTTCACGAGGAGCGGTGGAGGCATATAACAACGTGATTTACCACGTTGGAGTAGCGGACCCGAAGGGCAGTGATGGAGGAGCATTTTCATGCATCTACGTGGCCGGGATCACGAACCACGGGAAGCCGGGAAGCGGGACGGTGGAGGCGTTCAACAATACGCTGGTGGATTGCGGAGCGAACAGCTCCAGAAACGCGGGCGGCTCACGCGGAGCATTTGGAATGGGCGGAGCAGAAGGGCTTGCGCTGCGATTGCGCAACAACATTGTGTTGCAGCTGCCAGGAGAGATTTATCTGGACGGCAATAAGGGACAGATCACCGGCGAACATAATTTGTGGTTTGGCGCCGGAAACGCCCCTTCACAAACGGGTGAAAACATTTCCGCCGATCCGGACTTTGTGAACGCTGCCGCATTCAATTTTCATCTCAGCGCTAAGAGTCCGGCGAAGGATGCAGGAGTGAAAATTCAACCGGCGAATCCCTTCTCGGTTTCCGGAGCAATGACCGACAAGGACGGTGTGGTTCGCCCACAGGGCAAGGAATTTGACCTGGGAGCTTACGAGTTACCCTTGCAGAGCAAATGAGCTTTAGCGGCCCGCGGCCAGCTTCAGCAGATTGCGGAAGCGCGAAGTCTGTTCAACATCTGCGGCGGTTTCGTCGAGGAATTCAACGCCATAGTGGTAGCCGCGGCGGTGGCGGATGGTTCCCGGCGCTCGCACAGGAGTGCTGGAATATGGCGGAGTGAATTCAATAAAGACCTTGTCTTCAGCCCGGAGTTCAACGCCGGCAAAGACCAGCATGCCGCCTTCGCTGATGTCATTGGCCCGCCCGTCGACAACGCGTGTGCTTTCGTCACGGCAAACAATCAGGCGAATGGGAAGGTTCAGGCGATAGCGCTGCCAGCGCCGAAAGATGGCTCGCTCCTGCTGCGCGGAGTTCTGGTTCATGTACGGTGGAGTTCGGACACGCGCTTGCGTTGCCATGAGATGCATCTTAGCGGCGACCAGCCGAGGACGAAAGTTACAGAAGTGTCGAACCGAGGGCAAAACCATTGCGGAACTCGGGGAACGGTGAGCTGGAGGATCCCATAAAAATGGAGTGCACGTTCCTTTCCTTCTCAAAGCAGGAAAAAGGTTTTCACAGGAAAATTGCTTCGGGGAGTTCTCCCGTTCGGGGTGCGAAGCAGCATCTCACATGTAATCAATGGGTTACAAAGTTTTTTCTGGCGAGCAACCTGCTCTTTTCAGCAAATTCAAGAACTGGCATGGTTTACCAGCTAAGTATCTTTTAATTCATTTACTTAAATGTCGACTGCCAATTGGCAGGCCATATGCAACGAAATATGCCGAATTAACGGATTTCATGTTGTAACTCTCGCAACTGCGGAAAGCGAACCATGGGTGTGTCAAATCAGCCTGAACGGCGGCGCATGGCGCGGCTGCCCCTACAAGTCCTGCTACGAATGAGATGTCCGGGCAGTGAAGAAGTCCATTATGCCGAAACAAGGAATGTGAGCGCGTCCGGGATGTATTTCTCAACGGGCTGCGGTGAACTTTTCCCAGGGCAGGAACTAGAATGCGTGATGGTACTTCCAGAGGAAATCACCCACCTTAGCATGCCCGTTCTGATCGGGTGTCGAGGCAAGGTTCTGCGCATAGAGGAAGATGTCCCAGGTCCCTTCGTTGGGGTGGCAATGGAGATTTCAACCTACGATTTTTCCTTTGAAAGTGAGCCAGACGCAGATCAGATCAGGACCTTGCAGGGAATCCTGGGCGGTTCCAAGGCTGCCGGGGCAGCAAACTGAGGCTCACAAGCCATTCTTTGAGTGGGTACCAAGAGGTTGAGGACGGAAGCCACCGAGGGGCATGCTTTCCTTCTTCCAAAATAAAAGCCCCCGGCGCAATTAACCGGGGATGCGGCCGGGGGACGCGTGCTCGAGTCTTTTCTCAGGCTAAGACGAGAGGCAGGCGAAGGCAAACGTCAAGTTCTGCCTGAGGATGTGAATAGGATAGAGAAGGAATGGTGGACCTGGTCGGGATCGAACCGACGACCTCTTCCATGCCATGGAAGCGCGCTCCCAACTGCGCCACAGGCCCACTGAGGAATAGCTGAAATCCTATTTTCGCCGACCGGGGTTGGAATCGTCAAACGGGTGCGGGACGTATCCGTCTAACCACTTGGCGTGGTTTGTGATCATGCATATTCGCAATAAATGATTGAAACAAAATGC
This sequence comes from Candidatus Angelobacter sp., assembly GCA_036258095.1. GTDB lineage: Bacteria > Acidobacteriota > Terriglobia > Terriglobales > Acidobacteriaceae > Angelobacter. Next base: position 9,734 of record DATAEJ010000067.1, read on the forward strand.
CGTTCCCTGCCGTATATAGAGCAGGGGATAGTAGACTTAAACAAGCCCCTGAACGACTGAAGGCATGTCAACCACCATCGGCGAACCTGAATCCCTGATCCAGCAGCCTGTCGGCGACTCTTCGGCGCCACCGGCCGGGTATGCTCCAACCCACAGCGGGCAGAGCAGCGGCAGGGGTGTGTCCATCAAGGAGCCGATGCTGATTGCCGTGGAGACGCTGCGCGCGCATAAGTTGCGTTCCTTTCTCACGCTGCTGGGCGTGATCCTTTCCGTTTCCACACTGATCGTGGTGGTGTCGATGGTAGAGGGGACGAACCGGTATGTGGCGGAAAAGATCGCGAACTTCGGGTCGAATGTGTTTCTGGTGAGCAAATTTCCGCTCATTACCAGCCAGGAAATGTTCGTGAAGCTGAATCGCACGAACAAAAACATTACCTGGGAGGATTACGAGTACGTCCGCGACAACATGGGGCTTGCGAAGTCGGCGGGGGCGGAGATCCGCCGCAATGGCCGGGTGAAGTATAAGACGGAAACCATTGAGGACATAAACGTCCGGGGGGTTACGTCGAATATGGGCGAAATCGATGTTGAGGAGCCGGTGCTGGGCCGGTATATCGCTGACGCCGACAATACACATCGAGCCAACGTAACCATGATCGGCGCTGACGTGGTGAAGCGCTTCTTCCAGGGCGTCGATCCTCTCGGGAAGACGATCTATATCGATGGCGAAGCCTACGAGGTGGTTGGAGTCGCCAAGGAAATGGGCTCCACGTTTGGACAGTCGCAGGACAGCTTCGTCTACATTCCGATCCAGACGTGGTTCAAGGTTTACGGGACCAATGCCAGTCTCAACATCAATGTGAAGGCGCTCTCCGGTGACCTGATGCAGCCGGCGGAGGATGAAGCGCGCATGCTGGTGCGGGCTCGACGGCACCTCGGTCCCAAACAAGACGACACCTTCGGGCTCATCGAGCCTTCGGCGCTGATGGAACTCTGGACGAATCTCACCGGCGTGCTGGCGAATGGCTCAATTGGCGTGGTATTCGTTTTCGTCGTGATTGGCGGAATCGTCATCATGAACATCATGCTCGCAAGCGTCACGGAACGGACCCGCGAAATCGGCGTTCGCAAAGCTGTGGGCGCCACGCGACGTGATCTTCTGTTGCAGTTCCTGATCGAGTCAGCCGTGATGGCGGCAATGGGCGGCGTGCTGGGAATTCTCACCGCCGTTGCGATCTCATTCGCCGTAACCCATCTCACGCCATTTCCCATGCAGCTGCCGATTCGCTGGGTCTTTATTGGATTTTTCATCGCCGCGCTGATCGGGGTATTCTTTGGGGTTTATCCGGCTTACAAAGCCTCCAAGCTTGATCCAATCGAAGCCCTGAGGTTTGAGATTTAACATGCGCCATTCCCACCTGCTGATGGAAGACGTGAAGATGGCCATGGACACCATCCGCTCACACAAGGTCCGCTCCTTTCTGACGGTGCTGGGCGTGGTGGTGGGAACCACGGTCGCGATTGTTGTTGCTTCCATGCTTCTGGGCGTGCAGAAGAACATTCAGGATTCGCTCAACGAGTTCGGGGTCGACAATCTGTTCGTCTTCAAATTCGATCCGGGAATCCACTTTGGCCGTCTTAGCCCAGAGGAACGCGCGCGCAAACCAATCAGCTTTGACGATGCGATGGCGATCAGGGACGAATTGCCCGCCATAAAGAACGTTGTAGCTGAAGCCTTGCCGCGAATCGGCGAGGGGCCGCAGCCGGTACGCACTGCACGCAACAAGACACACGAACTGACGAACATCATTTTTCGAGGCGTCACTGCCAGCTACTCTGAGGTAGTGAACGGCCACATGAAGTCTGGCCGCTTCTTCACTGATATGGAAGACCTGCATCGCGATGATATCGTCGTGCTGGGGTACGATGCTGAAAAAGCGCTCTTCCCCGACGAAAGCGCCGTGGGTAAGCCGCTGTTGATTGACGGAAACATCTACACCGTGCTGGGCGTCTTCGATAAGAAGAAGAACACGCTCAACCAGGCAGGCGACGTCGAAGTGCTGATCCCGTATCGCACTTACCGCAAGCACTACCCGAAGGACGATGAGCACATCGTGATCGCGATGGCCCACCCGGGGATGAAGAGCATCGCCGAAGACGAGGTCCGAGGATTACTGCGCATGCGTCGCCGCGTTCCGGCGGACAAACCGGACAACTTCGGCATAAGCAGCGCCGAGGAACTGGGTAACCAGTTTGCCGACATCATGGCCAAGATCCTGCAATACGTGATTGGCGTGGTTTCCGTGGGACTGCTCGTTGGGGGCGTCGGCGTGATGAACATCATGCTTATGTCAGTCACGGAACGTACTCGAGAGATCGGCGTGCGCAAAGCCATCGGGGCGCGCAGCCGCGACATCAGCCTGCAATTCATGACGGAAGCCATGACCCTGACAGGCATAGGCGGTGTACTAGGAGTGTTGCTTGCCTTGCTCATCAGCTTCATCATGCAATTGGTTCACTTCCCGTCATCCGTCCCACTCTGGGCTGTGGTGATCGCGGTGGCTGTGTCCAGCGGTGTTGGATTGTTCTTCGGTATTTATCCAGCGGTCAAGGCGTCAAAGCTGGACCCGGTGATTGCGCTGCGCTACGAGTAAAGCGTTTGCCGCCAATCAACGCGAAAGGACGCGAATTCCTTTCTTGGGCGATGACCGGGCTGGAGATTCCGTCGGCGTCAGGAGTTAGGCAGCTTCAAGTCTCTACCGCAGACTCTTGGAAGCATTCGCGATTATTCGCGTTCATTCGCAGCTAGATCGTCGGCCGGCTTGACGTATCCATAGGGGCAGTGCCGGCAACCCGACCGGCAGCAGTAGCCGCGGCGTAGCAGGAACTTTGCGGTGAATACCCAGTTCCCGTTCTCAATGTAGTAGTCTTCCCCGAGTACCAGATCGTCAGCCATTTGTCAGGACCTTGCTACAACGGCGAGCGGCTGCGGCTCGGGATTTTCCACCAGAACGCCATCGCGGAATGTGACGTGTTTCCCTGAGATCGCAGGCACACGCTCGCCGGGAACCACGATGCCAGCCAGGTTCAGCGGATCGGCGGCGGAAATCGTTATGATCTCGCTGTTGGGCTGAATGCTCTTCATCGCCCGGAGCGACTCCACCGCTATCGGCAGGGCGAACTGTTCGCCGATGAAGCCGCTGATGAAGCGACCGCCGCGAATCTCTCCGCGATCTTCCATTCGGCGGAAGCTGATCAGCAGGTCACGCCAGCGGGGGAGAATGCTTTCCCGCACCAGCACTTCACGGAAGACGACGCCATAGCGCTCGAGCAGCATGCGACAGACAGACTCGACCGCCTTGCCCGCGTCGTCAGTCGCGAAGGGAGAGAGCAAAGACCAGCGACCGGCGCTGTGGCGCGGACGGTTCGTTTTACCCGATCCCTGACCGGCGCGGCGCTTTGGGTCAATCAGCGAGCGAAGATTGTCGAAGCCGTCGGCGGTGACAAGACCGGCAGCCACGAGTTCCCAGAGTCCAGTTTCAACCTCGGACTTCAGTTTGCCGGTACCGCGGACGATGTCGGGGAAGAATGAGGCGCCGCGCACACGCAGGAATTCCATTACCTCGCGGGCGCTGGGGCTCAGCCCTTTGATCTCATGTTTCGCTTCTTCATGCGCAGAGTGCACGGAAGGAAGTCCCATCCAATCCGCATCATCGCGCACGAAGAATGTGATCGGCGCAACGCTGGTTGGAACCACGCGTCGCGTACCCCCCGCGGAATCTTCCAGCATGGCTGGATGAGGTGAGAGTCGGCCCCATCCCACCGCACCGGTCAAGCAGAGCTGGTCCAGCAGCTTAGGATCGTAGTTCGTAAGCCGGCGGGCAAACACCTGACGTTCCCAGGCGCTGGCGGGGCACTCGAACCCCTGCAGCTGTTTCAGCACCTGCAGCAACCCGCGCTCATCGCGGAGCTGGGATCCCGGAGCAACGTGCTGCCAGCGGAAGAGCCAGCGCATATAGGTTGCGGCGGTGACTGGTTCAATCTGCTTGCGTAGCGAGCCAAGCGTGAGCCGATGAATGCGGGCGAGCAGGCGGCGCTCACACCATTCGAGACCGGCTGGCAATGCTCCTGCGGCGCTGTTTGCTGTACCTGAGCCGTCGTGCGATCTTGCACTGTAAAAGCCGCGTAGAACGAGCCCTGTGCTTTCGATGCGCAACAGTGTCTTTTCGACATCGGATTGCTGCAATCGTAAAAAGCTGGCGAGCGCGGCAGCAGTCGTAGGGCCCATGTGCGAGAGCCAGCCAGTGATCATGGACTTCAACGCATCGTCTCTTGTCGGCGCCTCGCCGGCAATCTCCGGCAGTTCGCTTTCAAACGTTGCGTCCGGGTAGATGGCCCGGAGTGTCTTTGCGCGCTCAGCGGAAACCCAGAACTGCACGTCATCCACCCGGGCGCGAGTGGCGCGGTTCATCTCGTGCAGCCGGTCAAAGAAGGGAAGCCACTTTGCACTGGTGACCGAGAGATGTGCTGGGTGCCCGGCCGGACTTTTGACATGACCTGACGGCACGACTGAAGTCGTTGCAGCGGCGCCATTGCTTGAGGCCGAGAGCTGATAACCCGCGGACATTCGTGCCGCAGCGTCTGACGTCGTGTCTTCATGAAAGTCGCCAATGCCGCCGAGCCCTTCCGGCGAGTTGGCGATTGCTGCTGCGGGAGTCTGAAAATCCTCAGGCAGAGCAATGAGTGTGTGCAGCGCGTCGGCAAGTTCGTCGCTATCGCGAACGTCCGGCCACGCTTCGGCACGGACTTCCTCGATCGCCGCCGGGTCGAGCCCGCCGACCTCTTTCAACACTGATTCCGGCAATGTGCGGCGCAGTTCGACCGCCCGCGCACGGCGCTCTTCCAGCGGTGCGTCGTCCAGATAAGCGTACGGATTCGTGTTCAGGATCTCATGCGAGAAGACCGATGGCACTGGTGTGTCCACGGCAATGCACTTGATCTGGCCTGAATTGATCCGCCGGAGCAGCTGTTTCAATCCTTCCAGATCAAGCGCCTCCTGGAAGATGTCTTTCATGACTTCTCGGATCAGTGGGTGATCGGGCACCTGAATAGGCCCGTCAGCATTTTCCTGGCATTGTGCAACATCAGGAAAAACGGACGCGAGCAGATCGGCGGAGCGTGTGCGCTGAACCTGGAGCGGAATCTTCTTGCCGTTCCAGTAACGAAGAAGGGCCAGCGAGCGATTGGCGTCCCAACGCCAACGGGTCTCAAGCAACGGGGAAAGCAGTGCCGCCTGCTGCAGGACGTCCTTCACGGTGTTTTCGTGCAGGAAACTGAACACGTCGGAGAGCGGGAAGCTATGCTGCTCTGCCAAGGCGATGTTTACGCCGTTATCTGTGGCAGCGGCCTGAAGCTCGAAGTTGAATGACACGCAGAATCTTTTGCGCAGTGAGAGGCCCCAGGCTTTGTTGATGCGCATGCCAAACGGTGCATGTACCACAAGCTGCATACCGCCGCCCTCATCAAAGAAGCGTTCGGCAATGATGGTGTCCTGCGTGGGCACGGCGCCCAGCACGGTGCGCCCGGTCACCACATATTCAATGGCCTGCTCCGCGCCGGAATCGTCGAGCCCGCACTCGCGCTTGAGCCACTCCACGGCCTCCAGCACTTCAGGCGACTTCTGGTTTACAAAGCCGGGTACGGTGTTCGGGGTGAGATCGCTGATGTTCTGGCGCAGAGCGCCAACTTCGTAAGACAGCTCCTGGGTTCTTCCCGGGGCTTCGCCCAGCCAGAAGGGAATCGAAGGCGGCGCGCCATGCGCATCTTCCACCAGCACGCGACCGGCAGATTCAATGCGCCGGATACGCCAGCTCATGTTGCCCAGCAGGACGATATCGCCCTTCATGCTCTCGACGGCGAAATCTTCATGCAGCGTACCTACTACGGTTCCCTCTGGCTCGGCGACCACGGTGTAGAGATTCGTCTCCGGGATGGCGCCGCCGTTCATGATGGCGATCATGCGAGAGCCGCGCCGCGCCTTCAGCCGCCGGTTCACCTGATCGCGATGCAGGTAAGCCCCGAAGCGGCCACGCTGTGAAGCAATGCCTTCCGATAGCATCGTCAGAAGCTCGTCATATTCCTTGCGCTCGAGATCTCGATATGGATAGGCCTTCTTCACCATCTCGAACACCTCGTCTTCGCCCATCTCTTCCGCCGAGCAGGTGGCCACGATCTGTTGAGCAAGTACATCAAGAGGAGCTTCGGGGATGATCAGGCGATCGAGCTCGCCGTGGTGGATCGACCGCACCAGTGCGGCGCACTCGATCAGCTCATCGCGGGTGGTTACGAAAAATCGACCTTTGGGGACAGCGCCACGCCAGTGGCCGGCACGACCAAACCGCTGCAAGGCAACCGCAATTGAGCGTGGCGAGCCGATGTGGATCGCCAGATCAACGAAGCCGACGTCGATTCCAAGTTCCAGAGAGGCGGTCGCAACCAGAACTTTGACCTGACCATTTTTTAGTTTGTTTTCGGCTTCCAGACGCAGCTTTCGGGCAAGGCTGCCATGGTGTGCCGCAACAAACTCCTCTCCGAGTCGGTCAGAAAGGTTGAAAGCCACCCGCTCTGCCAGCTTTCGCGTATTCACAAACACCAGGGTGGAGCGATGCTGCTCAACCAGCTGGGCAATGCGGTTATAAATTTCATCCCACATCTCATTGCTGGCAACCGGACCAAGCTCGAGGCCGGGAACTTCGATGGCGAGATCAAGCTGGCGCTTGTGGCCGATATTTACAACCACTGGATCAGGCTGGCCATTGCCGGTCAGGTAATGGGCCACGATCTCGATCGGCTTTTGCGTCGCGGAAAGTCCAATCCGAACGGAACGCGTGCCCGTGAGTTCGTCGAGCCGTTCCAGAGAAAGCGTGAGGTGCGCACCTCGCTTGTCATCGGCCACCGCGTGAATTTCGTCGACGATAACGGTTTTCACATCCTTCAGAATGGCGCGGCTGCGCTGGGCGGTCAGCAGAATGTAGAGAGACTCCGGCGTAGTGACGAGGATGTGAGGCGGCCGCCGGAGCATTGCCTGGCGCTCATGCATCAGGGTGTCACCTGTACGAACGGCTACCCGGATTTGTGGCATCAGCAGGCCCTTCTGTCCGGCCAGTTCCGTGATTTCGGCCAGCGGTCCTTCAAGGTTTTTCTGGATATCGTTCCCCAGTGCCTTCAGTGGCGACACATAGAGAATCTCAGTGCTGTCATTCAGGCCGCCAGTAAGCGCTTTGCGGACCAGCGAATCAATGCAAGTGAGGAAGGCGGCAAGGGTCTTGCCAGAGCCAGTCGGGGCGGAGATCAGGGTCGTTCGCGCAGCCAGTATATGCGGCCAGCCCTGCTCCTGAGGCTCTGTAGGAGTACCGAATTTCCTGACAAACCACTCCTGTACAACAGGATGGGCCCATGTAAGCGAGGCTGGAACGGGAGAGTGCATCTCACTATTTTAGCCGATATTCGCAAACAATTCGCTGGTAAAGTGAGATGCACCGAGGCTGGTGCAAATTCGCCAACGAAGCTCTCTGCCGGGTTGCCTCTATCTCGCATTACGAGGGACCGTGGAACGATTGTCCAGTACGACAGCCCTCAGAGAACATTAGCTTCTTCTAATCTGGTACCAATGCTACGTCACACTGCACTTGTGGTGAGGCAGAGTTGCTGGTACTCTTACCCCACTTTACTCGCCACTACTTCCGGAATCGTCTGCAAGGGTCCCACAAAATGAACACAAGGATGATACATGAGAGACCTAACGGACCGGCTTGTCCGGCTTACGCAGGAACTCCGGGCACTCCGATTGCAGTTGAAGTGGAACACTTTTAAAGGCTCAAGCCCTAAGTCCCAGGATGAAATTCTTCAGCAGGTGGTCAGCGCGGATCTGGTGGAACAATTGAGGTTGGCCACACAACAACTCACCCATTTTCTGTGGGCGTATATTGATGCCGCCGCCCGTAATGCAGACCCTGAAATAGACTTCCAAGCCCAAAGCCAGAGACTGTCGGAGGTCACAGATCTCCTGCAGCGCTTGCGGCAGACGTCGTCCCCTGACGCAGAACATGTTGGATTCGTCGCCCGCATAACTCTTGCGGTCGATCGCCACCTGGAGGCGGCACAACTGGACTGTCCGCCAGCTCCAGACCTACAGGAGATGAGGTTGGGGAAGTCTGCCTGAGGAGTCCGTTTCTATCGAACACACAAATGCCCCGCCGAAGATGGCGGGGCGTTTGCTTTTGCAGCGAAGTCATCCCATCGACAAGAAGTGGTTTAAAATGCTGCACATGCTCAAGCACATCCGCTGGAACGATGTTGAACTGGAAAGCCTGAATCCTCTGCTGGACCGCCAGATGCTGACCGGCGAGAACCTGATGCTCGCCCGTGTGCTGCTGAAGAAAGGTTGTGTCGTGCCGGAACACAGCCATATGAACGAGCAGCTCACCTACATCATGGAAGGCGCGCTTAAGTTCTGGATTGACGGCAAAGAGATCGTGGTTCGCGCGGGCGAAGTGCTCTGCATCCCGCCGTACATGCCGCACAAGGCGGAAGCCCTGGAAGACACCGTAGATCTCGACGTATTCTATCCTCCGCGCCAGGATTGGCTCGGCAAAACGGATTCTTACCTGCGCAATGCTGAACCGGCAGCCAGCCGATAGGCGGCTGCTGGCAAATGATTCCGGAGCAACCGGAGAACACTTCCTTATTTGAAATCGCCCAGGTCTTTCTTAAACTGGGAACCATTGCCTTTGGCGGGCCTGCGGCGCATATTGCGCTGATGGAGGAAGAGTTCGTCCGGCGGCGGAACTGGCTCACCCATCAGGAATTTCTTGATCGCCTGGGCGCCGCCAACCTGATCCCGGGACCCAGTTCAACGGAGATGGCCATCCACATCGGCTATGCCCGACGCGGATGGAAAGGGCTGTTTGTCGCGGGCGTGTGCTTCATCCTCCCAGCGGCAATTATCGTGTCTCTAATTGCCGCAGCCTACGTGCGCTACGGCTCCTTTCCGCAAATTGAAGGTCTGCTTTACGGAATCAAGCCTGTGGTGGTGGCGATTGTGGCACAGGCATTCTGGAAGCTGACGAAGTCGGCGGTGAAGTCGGTGGTTCTCTTCGCGATTGGTGTTCTGGCCGGAGTGCTTTATGCCTTCAACATCAATACCATCGGCATTCTGGTTCTCGCGGCTTTTCTCGCGACGGGACCGCTGCTCTTCAAAGTACATCATCACAGCTTCTCCTTTTCGACCCTTGGTCTTGGACAACTTTCTTTCCGCACTGCCGCCGCGGCGGGAGTGGTAGCGGTAACCAACGGCGCCCGCTTTAGTCTTCTTCGCCTGTTTGGAACGTTTCTCAAAATCGGCGCTGCATTGTTTGGCAGCGGCTATGTGCTGCTGGCATTCTTGCGAGCCGACTTTGTTCTTCGCCTGCGCTGGTTGACGGAGAAACAGTTGCTGGACGCGATCTCCGTGGGGCAGTTTACCCCCGGACCGGTGTTCACCACGGCGACGTTTATCGGTTATGTGATCGCCGGCGTGCCCGGTGCGATTGTCTCAACTGTAGGGATATTTCTGCCGGGCTTTTTTCTGGTCGCGGCAAGCGGACCGATTGTGCGCAACGTGCGCCGCTATCCGATAGCTGCAGCCGCCTTCGATGGAGTGAACGTGGCATCGCTGGCTTTGATGGGCGTGGTAGCAATTCAGCTCGGAAAGGCTGCACTTGTCGATCCTCTCACGGCGGTAATCGCCGCGATAACCCTGGTCATTCTGCTTAGAACGAGACTGAATCCGGCATGGACGATTGCGGGCGGTGCGGTGCTGGGGGTGGTGAAATCCTTCTTTTAGGGGCTGATGAGGAAGGTAAAAAGAGGCTGGCGGGGCAAAGCGCCAGCCTCTCCGGTGGTGGAGACTGCGAAAGCAGTCTGGAGAACCGGGAATCGGTACGGACGCGACGCACTCCTCCGCTTAGCGGGGACGCGTTCAAGCCATTCCATACGGACGACACGTTTGGGGGAGTAACCGCCTACCAAATCGCGCCTTTGTCGCTATTCCAGGTTCCCGTCCACGGGCGCGGAGCCGGCTCGAGCGTGCCGAGTGCTCCGCTTTAGACAGCTCGCGATTTGGGGCCAACGCAAGCGGGAAGCGCTGGCCGGACCACAAGCAGCCTGAGTGCCCGAGACCCTACCACACAACGTTTTCGTCGGGTGCCGGCAAGAACGCCACAAAAATGGGAAGGCATCTTCGCGGGATTATTGGCAGCACTGAATGTTTGCGAGACAGTTCCTACGTGCTCTCGCTGCACGGCTGTAAGTGACATCGCATCGTTCCAATGCGATGCCTCTGAATTTAAGCCTCGTGACCTTTGCCTCCGGGCACAACCCCGCGCGTGCCTCCGGTCAACCCAGGTGTTGCCAACTGAAATGTGAAGCGTAGCCAAATTAAAAGCGCGAGCTTAAGACAGAATTAGCTTCTCATTAAAAATTCTTATGACTTCAGCAGGGATGCCGTTCAAGAAAGACTGTTGCAATCCATCTAAATCCCTCGACAGAGTCAGACTTCAAGTCCGATGGACTTCATCAGTTCGAGTCCGTTGCGGGAGCGCACTATCCCCGGACGAAGCTGATAATCGAATGAGAGCCTGCCCTCGTTCATGGATTCCTGGAAATGAACATTAGTGAGCGCGACTGGGAAGGCTGATTCCATTTCCGCAAGCGCGAGATCATGCGTGGTGATCAGGCCGATGCCGCCATTCTTCAACAATGAGCGGACAATTGCGCTGCTGCCGGCGTGGCGATCTTCAGAATTTGTTCCTTGCAACACTTCGTCGAAGAGAAACAATGTTGGAGCCCGGCGCGAGAGCTCCACGACATTGCGAATTCGAGTGATCTCCGCATAGAAGTTTGAAACTCCTTTCTGCAGCGAGTCAGAGATGTGGATGGAAGCACCTATAGCCACGGGTGAGAGGAGCACCCGCCGAGCTCTCACGGGAGCTCCCGCCATGGCCAGCACGGCGTTAATACCGATCGATCGCAAATAGGTGCTTTTGCCGGACATGTTCGAGCCGCTCACGAGCAGAATGCGGCAGGTCTCGCTCAGCACGATGCTGTTGCGTACACATTTGGCGGCGGGTAGAAGCGGGTGTCCCAGCTCCTGCCCCTCATACGTCGCTGCGCCGGAGTGCGTGAATTCCGGAAAGGGGTCTTGTGGGTGTTCGAAAGAGTAGGTTGCAAACGAGACCAGCGTCTCAAACGCTCCAAGCGCATCCAGCCAGTCTGGAACGTGGCGCCCGTGGCGCATTCGCCAGCGCTCCAACGCGAGGCCTACTTGAACGGAGTAGAGCAGCGGCAGGTCAAATACACGAACGAAAACATTGTGCCGGGAGCCCTCAAGATCACAGAGCATGCCTAGCTTGGCAATGGCCCCAGAGGCGGAGAGATGCTCACCCTGGAGTTGTTGTTGCAGCCGGATGAGTAAGGGTGATTCGAATCGCTCGCGCTCGAGGCGCCGGACCAGTTCAGAAAGCGACTCCAGGTTTCTGCATGCGTGGTCGAGGCCGGCGAAGAGCTTTTCCATCGGTTGCCGCCGGCGGTAGTTGATGAAACCGTTCAGCACCAATAGAAGGATGAATGGCGTAAAGAATCCCTGTCCGGTGCGGACTGCACCAGCTACACCCCAGGCCAGCGCTGCGAAGCTGATCGCGGACAATATAACCATCCACGGTTGTTCGCCTGGGTTGAGCCGAGTCTCCTGTTTCGGGGGAGTGCTCCAGTTGCGGAGGTGTTCGGGATCGGCGGCGATCTCATGGTTGTCGCCCGCGATTGCGAGATCCTCAATGAACGGGAGCTTCGTCCGAAGTTCGGCGACAGCGGCCTGCCGAGCGACTATGTCAGAGATATCCGGCGTAGCTGGATCATCGTGCGCCAACAGCCAGCGGGCGAGAGTTTCCTGTCCCATGCGCGTGCGAGCAGTGCATAGCAGTTGAAAGAGACTGCCCTCGCCCAGAATATCGAGATCTTCCGAATAGAGATGGTCAGGAGTCTTGAAGTTGTCACCGGTGATGCCTTGTCCGGACAATTCATCGCGGATGCGTTTGACTCCGCGCTCGAAAAACGCCACAGCCCGTCGTGTGCCCTGGACGCGACGTACGATCCTGCTGTCGATTGCCCCGAGCACGAAAAAGCCCACCACAGCAGCAATCAGCCACCACACTGAAGGAGAACCGTTACGAGCGAGACTCCAGGCGAGCACCGCGATAATCGCGAACCATGCCAGACGGACATTACCCAGCAATCGATGCCGGTGCTGCAGCAGAGCGCCGATGGCAGTGTGGAAGGCGATCCGCTCCGCGTATTTTTCAGCCGGTCTGGTTTCGGCAACAGTGATTATAGATTCTGTCGAGTTCACCGTCCGTCGATTCTAATTGGTGTAACCGACGAAACCGAAACATTAGAACTGTGGTGCTGGAACTGCAGTACGGCAGCGGGGCATGGCGGTCAGGGGCAATTCAGGAATCGACGGTGGCATCTGTGCTGCCACCCAAAGTGGATCAGGAAGAGATGAACAGAAAACCGCGGCGAGGGGTATCCAATCCTCGTCGCGGTTGCGTTTCCATAGAGCTGTTACGCAGCCCTCGTTTCGAACTCACGAACGTTAGATCGGCGATGGCGGCGCGCACCGGAGTCATCGTCGTAATCGGTAATTGCGGCAATCGCAGTTTCACCCGCGCCCTGGCCATAAAAATATGCTGCCTCAGGGGTGTCGTGGAAGCCGAACATGGCCGGCATTGCAGCGCTTGTGGCAGCAACTCCGTAGTCGAGAATTCCGTGCACCTTGAAATTCCAGAGACGGAACACTCCGACCTCGTAGTCTGTGCAGAGCGCGTTCAGAAGCACGTTGGCGCCAAGGGCCAGCGCGCAGTTCGAGGCGCGTACGTTGCCGTTGCGGCGGAAAAGGGCCGCCGCCGTAAAGTTAGTTGCCACATGAATGTAGTCGATGATGCCATGCGTTTTAGCTGAAATAACCCGTGGCAGCGAGTCAGAAACTAGTCCCGCCATTTTCTTACTCCCTCCTGAGATTGATCACGCGGCAGGACGGGCCTGTTCGCGTGATTGACTGAATAGCTCGATTATGGCGCGGTTAAACGCCGGAATGTCATCAGGTTTGCGGCTTGTGACAAGGTTGCCGTCTCTCACCACTTCCTGATCCACCCATTCCGCGCCGGCATTCCGAATATCGGTTTTGAGTGATGGCCACGAAGCGATCTTTCGCCCACGCGCGTGCCCAGCTTCAATGATCGTCCACGGGCCGTGACAGATAGCTGCCACGGGTTTGCCCGCATCGAAAAATGACTTCACAAAGTTGACAGCTTCTGGTTGCATGCGCAGCTTGTCTGGACTGATCACGCCCCCGGGAAGGAGCAGAGCGTCAAACTGGTCAATGGTTGCATTGTTCAAAGGAACATCGACCGGCAGTTCCGTGCCCCATTCCGTGAACCGCCAGGACTTCACCTTTCCATCTTTGGGCGATACGATTTGAGTTTTCGCGCCGGCCTGATTGAGGGCTTCACGCGGTTTGATCAGTTCAACTTCTTCGAATCCGTCGGTTACCAGGATTGCGACTCTCTTGCCGTTCAGCTGTTGTGCTGCCAAATGTGCCTCCCGAAAGTTCGGTGATTGTTCTTTGAATCTAAGTGTGAGACGCGGCATGCCGCGTCTCGATTGCGTTTTTCGCGCGCCCTCTCATCTCACCTAGGCCGCCAGCGCGCCATCCGCCCATGGATCGAGCACGACCTTGGTGCAATGATCCTGCTTGTCGCGGAACACCTGGTACATCTTCGGGGCTTCGTCGATGGGCACCACATGGCTGATTACAAAGCTCGGGTCGATTTCGCCTCGCTCGATACGGTCGAACAAGGGTTTCATGTAGCGCATCATATGCGTCTGTCCAGTCTTCATGGTCAGCGCCTTGTTCATGAATTGGCCGATTGGCATCTTGTCGATGAACCCGCCATAGACGCCCGGGACAGATACGGTGCCACCTTTGCGGCATACCAGGATGCATTCGCGAAGAGCGATTGGCCGGTCCGGCTGAATGCGGAGGATCTGTTTGCCACGGTCAAGGTAAAAAAGCGGACTATCGGTGTGTCCTTCCATGCCGACTGCGTCAATACAGGAGTCCGGGCCGATGTTGGCGGTCATATCCTTGAGAAGCTGAATCAGATCGTCAGTCTCTTCATAGTTCACGGTTTCAGCGCCGGCCTGCTCAGCCATGCGCAGCCGGTAGGGGAAGCGGTCAATTGCGATTACGCGCTCGGCTCCCATGAGGAACGCGCTTCGAATGGCAAACTGTCCCACCGGGCCGCAGCCGAAAACCGCCACGGTATCGCCGGGGCGGATGTTTGCATTCTCCGCGCCCATCCAGCCGGTAGGAAAGATGTCACTGAGGAAGAGGACTTTGTCGTCGGGAATGCCGGTAGGAACCTTGAGCGGGCCCACGTCGGCGAACGGAACGCGCGCGTACTGTGCCTGGCCTCCGGCGTATCCACCGAGCATATGGGTGTAGCCGAACAGGCCGGAAGGCGAGTAGCCCATGAGTTGCTCGGCGATCCAATAGTTCGGATTGGAGTTGTCACAACAGGACCATAGCTGCTGTTTGCAGAAGAAACAGTTGCCACACGCGATCGTGAACGGCACCACTACGCGGTCTCCCGCTTTCAGCTTGTCTGGTTTTATACCGGGGCCCACTTCCACCACCTCGCCCATGAACTCGTGGCCGAGAATGTCACCCTGTTCCATCGTTGGCATGAAGCCGTTGTAGAGATGCAGATCAGAGCCACAGATGGCCGTGCGCGTGATGCGCACGATTGCGTCGCGTGGGTTAAGGATCTTCGGCTCGGGTACATTCTCGACGCTCAGTTTTTCCTTGCCCATCCAGCAGACAGCTTTCATGCGAGCCTCCTTTTCGCTTCTACGGCTTCACTGAATTTAGCGCCCCTTGGGAACGGCTGGTCTGGATCAATGAGCCGCGCGGCACCAGCGAGGCGGCTGCGTGGTCCGTGCGTCTGTCCTTCAACCGTGGGTATCTCACCGGTTTCCACGAGGGCCTTGAAACGGCGGAGGTCCTGCCGCATGAGGAAGCTAGGGTCTTTGCCGAGCATTTTTGCGGCGGCTTTACCGAGAGCGCCCGCCGGAGGCGTGTAAATGATGGTTGCGAAAAGGACAGTTCCGCGATTTGCCGGAGCAGCCTGGAATTCCACAAAACCGTCCAGCATCACGTCCGATCCCTCGAGCGATCGCCATGAGATCAACTCGCCGGGACGCTCTGCTACGATTTCCGCATCCCAGCGGAGGCGTTTGCCCACCGGACCGATTGCGATCCAGCGGGAACGCCGTTCGCCGGTAGTGGTCACGGATTCAAGGTGCCGCATGAAGCGGGGAAGGTTTTCAAAGTTGCGCCAGAACTGGAATGCCTCATGGGGAGAGCAGTTCAACTGGACGCTGCTCCGCGCCACCATCTCTTTAGGAAAAGCGCCAGCCTGCGTTCCGAGATAAGCCAATGCTCCTCCGGCTGCGGCCAGAGCCACGCCAGCTTTGGACCGGCTGCTCAATCCAAGTACTGCAAGCGCACCGCCGCCAATCAACGCCGTCCAGCGCGGCAGGGCTGAGCCGGACGGGTGACGCGTAATGGTGGCATTCTCTGCATGAATGCTCGCGGTCTGATTCATATACTGCACGACCTTTCATTTCAGGGATCAAGTTTTAGGACGTTAGTTTTTGCGATGTCAGGGGTGTGGGTCGGGCTGTCTAAACATTCAGGCGCGGCACTGGAATCGTTGAGAAAATCCAAATTAGATCCAATGACTTGGAAAACGGCGCTAGAGGGAGCGGCCGGCAACTCTTAACTTTATCGCAATGCGACAGATGTGATACCGTTTACGGTTCGTTTACGGATTTGGCGCAGCAAGCAAGGCAACCCGATGTGAGAGCGCGCATCCACTCGAATTCCCAATGCTTCGAAACGCATTCAGACCAGGAGATGCAGTGCCGCGCACGGGCGCGTATTGGGTGAACCACTACCAGCATCGCGTAGCCCATGTGGCGGCGATGAAGGCAGGCGAAGCTTTCCCGGAGTGCCGTAAATGCGGAGTGCGGGTGCGTTTTGAAGCTGAGCTCGGCGAACGTGAAGCTCCCGATGTAAGAACGGACGCTGACTTTGGAGGCGTCCGGATCGAGAGCGAGCGCGAAGCGGGTTAACCGGCTCACATTAAAGTTCAGCAAGACACTGAGCCGGATCCTAGGAGCGCGAAGGAATGCGCTCAGGAGGCAAAATCTCCGGTTCCACTGGTGAGAGCGGCGCCTGGCTGCGCGTCACAAAGAAGACAGCCGCTGTCCAGGTGGGGAACATGTCAAGTCCTGGAATCACCTCAGCCATGAGGGTGGGCAGAAATGCCCAATGCCATCCCAAAAGCCGCACCAGTACCACTGCCACGAGCAGGTCCAGTGCATCGTCGAACGGAGATGCTCCACCTTCCATGAAGAGGGGAAAGGCAAGAAGCTGAAGCGCGTCGGCGATGATGGCAACCAGCCACGCGAGCCTCTGTTCAGGCGATTTGATGTTCTGAAGAAATTCCGACGGCCAAAGTGTCATGGATCCTCTCCCGGTTAATAGAAGGATACACGCATGAGGAAGCGGATGCGAGTAGATCAATCGGGTGATCTGGCGATCAGGTGATGGGAAACACGACGGAAAAAAAGGCGCATGGCATTTCTGCCGTGCGCCCTGGTATTTGAGAGTTATCTCAGTCCGAATTGGAAGTTGATTGAGGAACCATCCGCCAATGCGATGGTGAACACGTAAGTTGATCCAGCCGCCAAGCCAGACGTGTCCGGATTGAAGATCCACTGCTGGGCAGTTGGATCCCACCGGAACGCGGTATCAGGAGTGGTGGAGGAAGGTGGCAGGTCGACTGGCGTGGAAACAGTTCCGTTGATCACGGCCGTGATCCGGAAGCTGGTGACCGTACCCGGCGTTCCTATGGAGACGCCGTTCACATCGCCCACGCGGAACTTCACAGGGACCGTGCGTCCAGCCTTGAAGACGCTTGTGCCATCTGCAGCAA
>DATAEJ010000068.1:0-7596 GCA_036258095.1 Candidatus Angelobacter sp.
CAGCGCAGAACCGGCAAAGCGGCCCAGCATGGCGCCGCCCCAGTAAAACTGGAGATACCAGGCGGCGGAAGCCAGGCTCATGTTGCCGATCTCGCGCCGGCTGAAGTAGTTGGTCATCAGGCTGCCGATGGCGACTTCCGCGCCCACATAAACAAAGATCGCCACTGCACCCAACACCAGCCGGCGATGCTGCCACACGCTCTCCGTTGTATGGCCGTGCGCTTCGCCATATTCAATGACCGGCAGCTTGAACATTCCGACGATCACCGCGAGCACGATGAGCGCCACGCTCAGGCCAACGTACGGCAATTTCACGGTCGCGGCCTGTTGCACACGATAAGCATGCAGCTGCGCCGAGTTCATTGCGTGCATAGTGTCTTCATTCACGGTCAACGCGGCTGCGCCGAGGATGAGCCAGCTTCCAAACCACGGCGCCAGCGTGGTGCCCAGCGAGTTGAAGCCCTGGGTGAGATTCAGACGGCTTGACGCTGTCCGTGCCGGACCGAGGATCGCGACGTAGGGATTCGCTGAGGTTTGCAGCACGGTCATACCCGCAGCCAGCACGATCAATGCGGTGAGAAATAGCGGGAATGCGGGGATCGCAGCCGCGGGCACGAACAGCAGCGCGCCGCATGCCATGGTGAGCAGTCCGGTGACCATGGCGCGCTTATAGCCGAGCCACTCGACGATCCGGCCGGCGGGAAATGAGAACACAAAGTAGGAAGAGAAGAAAGCAAACTGCACCAGCATCACTTCCGCGTAGTTGAGATCGAAAATGTTCTTGAGATGCGGGATCAGAATGTCATTCAGGCAGGTCAGAAACCCCCAGGCAAAGAACAGGGTTGAAACCATCGCCATCGCCGCCATGTCTGTTCTCGCGGGAGACTTGTAAACAGCTTCAGATTGCGTGGACTGGCTCGGGTTGGCGCTGACCATGGAGCCTAAAGCGTAGCATGCTCACGATTACCTTCGGCTGTTGCCTGGGCCTTGTAACTGGGCTATAGTGCCCGCATATGCTCGCCCCGCTGCATGGCGCAGCGGGTTTTGTTTTCCCATAACACAACCTGACGGGACCCGGGAAAACCTCAAAAGGAACTTGCCGACCATGCCAAATCCAGCTACTTCATCCGCCATCCAGGCGCAAGCGAAAAAGTCTGCCGTTTCCGGCGCGCAGAAAAAGATTGCCGTGCTCGGTTGCGGCAAGATGGGCACCATCCTTCTCCAGGGCTTCCTCGAACACGGCCTGATGCAGAAGGAAGAAGTGATCGCCACGGTGCAGCATGAGGAGCACCGCCGCGAACTGGCGCGCGAACTGCAAGGCGTGACTGTTTCCACTGACAATCGCGCGGCCGTGACTGGCGCTCCCATTGTGCTGCTTGGGCTCAAGCCGCAGGCTTTGCCGCAGGTGCTCGAAGAGATCGCTCCTGTGCTTGCCCCGGAGACGCTGGTTATCTCTATTGCGGCGTCCACGACAACCGGCTTCATCCAGGAGCACGTGAGTAAAAACGTGCATGTGGTTCGCGCCATGCCGAACACTCCGGCCATGGTAGGAGCTGCTATGACAGCGCTGTGCGCTGGACCATCCGCGCGCAAAGAGCACCTGGAAATCGCGAAGAACCTGTTTGAGAGCATCGGCCGAGTCGCCATCGTCGACGAGAAGCACATGGACGCCATCACCGCGCTTTCCGGCAGCGGACCGGCATTTGCGTTTGTCATCCTCGAATCGCTCGCAGAAGCCGGCGTGAAAGTGGGGCTGCCTCGCGACATGGCGACCACCCTCGCCGCACAGACGCTGTTTGGCGCGTCCAAGCTCGCTCTCGAAACCGGGCATCATCCGGCACTACTCAAAGACGCGGTAACCACTCCCGCCGGTTGCACCATTGAGGGGCTGATCGAACTTGAGAAAGGCGGTCTTCGCGTTACGCTGATCAACGCGGTGATCAAGACCACCAGCCGAGCCAAAGAGTTAATGACGAGCTAGGCCGGATTGACCAGATGCCAGGAGGATTGTTGGACCGCAACTCAGCGAATAGAGCAGCAATACGGTTCATCGCAGCATTACTTCTGCTCGGTGGCGTGGCCGGCCTAGTCTTGGTTCTTATGCTTGAGGCAGGCACCGAAGGCAGGTCGCATCCGATTTTTTTGGTGTGCGGGCTGGTTCTTTTTATGGCATGTGTGTGGGTCGGGTTTGGCCTTTGGAGAAATGAGGAGCGGTACAAGCTTTGGGCAATGTTGCTTTTGTTTCTGCAAGTTCCGAATATTGAAGTTCAACAGTTTGCATATCAGTTCTACGCCGGTTCCGGGCTGTTCCTATCGTTTCAGAGCGGGAGTTCCAGCAGGCTCGGGTTTGATTTTGAGATTGCTTCGGCTTTAAAGTGCCAGATACCCTCCGGCGCGGATGAACTCGTCCTTGGAATTAACCTTCTGGCTCTGTTGGCCGCACTCTATCTGATGAAGAAACCGCGGCTGAAGATTGAACTGACGGAGACGCTGAAGGCCGAGTAGTTCGAGTCCGCAGAACATAAACTACAACCTCAGGCGGTCTTCCCGACCACGCCCAACTCGGTTCCAGGTAATGGCTGGTTCGGCTTCATCCAGTAGGCCATCACCGAGCCCAGCAACAACAAGCCTATGCTGCCGAGGAATGGCAGGTCCCAGTTATTCGTTCGCTGAATCACATAGCCGGCCACGAGCGGTGAGACAGCAGCCGCGAGTGCCGAGCCGATGTTCATGAGGCCGCTGGCAGAGCCGGAGAAGCGCGGCGCGATGTCCATGGGGATGGCCCAGAACGGCCCGATGGTGAACTCCGCGAAGAAGAAAGCCGCGCTCAGGCACAATGCCACCACGGTGAGATTGTGGGACCGCAGGACGGGAATCATGAAGGCCAGCGAGAGCAGGAAACCGATGATCACCAGGTTGCGGCGGGCCTTGTTTCGGTCGCCAGTGCGGACCAGGATGCGATCGCTTACCACTCCTCCGACCGTGTCGCCAATGACGCCGGCGAGAAACACGCCGCTTGAGAACAGCGCGGAGTTCTTCAAGTTGAGCTTGTAGCCGTGCATGAAGAATGAAGGCAGCCAGGTGAGGTAGAGCCAGAGCGTCCAGCCGTAACAGAAATAGACGAAAGTCACGGGCGCCATGCGCAGGGCGAGTGCTTTCCAAGGCACGGGATCTTTCTTGCGATCGCGTTTGGCGTTGTAGTCGGGGATGCGTTCCAGCTCCTGCGCGGTGATGCCAGGATGGGTACTGGGATTGTCGCGGAAGTAGAACCACCACACGATGGCCCACACCAGGCTGGCGCAGCCGAGCACGACGAAGGAGACGCGCCACGAACTGACCTTGATCAGCCCCGCGACAAGCGGGGGCGTGAAGAAGTTGCCAAGCCGCGCGAAGGAGTGCGTGATGCCCTGCGAGAATCCGCGTTTCTCGGCAGGGAACCAGTCTGCCAGTGCGCGTGTGGCTGTAGGGAAGGTCGCGCCTTCCCCCAGGCCAAGCAGGACGCGTGCAAGGATCAATGCCGTGAGGCTGCCGACGAGACCGGTGAGAATGGTGGCGCCGGCCCAGATCACGCCGCAGAAGGTAAGCGTGAGCCGCGCGCCGAAGCGGTCACTCACCCATCCGCCCCAGACCTGCAACGCCAGATACGCCCAGCCGAAGGCAGAGAACACCCAGCCAAGCTGCGCGGTGGTGAGATGCAGCTCTTTCTGGAACACGGGGCCGGCGGTGTTCACGTTGATGCGGTCAATGTAGGTCAGCGCGTACATCAGGCAGACCATGAGCAGGACCAGGTTGGTGGAACAAAAGACGCGAGCGAGCAGCGACGGTTCCGCGACAGGAGCAGTTCTGGCTTCAGCCTGGGGCATAAGGAGTGGCCTTTTCGGCTGAATGTTGTATCAGGAAAGAGGGACGGCGGCAATCGTAAACGTTTGAGATCCAGGTGCTATTGGCGAAAGAGCGCGGAGAGGAAGACCAGCATTCCGAACACAGTGACAAGAAGAGCAACAATGGCCGCTTCTGAGCGCCGTCCCGGGAACTGAGCAGCTATGCTGCGCGTCTGCTTCCAATGCGCAACCGCGGCCAGCAACAGGGCCACAAGCCCGATCCCTACCATGACCAGGGCGAAATCGCGGGGAGTGAAGAAGCCGCGAGTGGCCGGCGCGCCTCGTCCGGCCTCAAACTGGAAGAACTTATAGATGGTGAAGCCGAAGGTAATCATTGAAGTTGAGGTGCGGACCCATGCCATGAGCGTGCGCTCGTAAGCAAGCCATGTGCGGTCGAGGGCCAGCAGCGTGGTGTCGACTTTGTCGTTTTTACCATTGGTGCTGCTCATTGGCCACAACTCGACGTACAAACAAAAGATTAGAAGGTGAAATTGGCAATCGGCAGGCGGTTCGGAGCTGGACCGGTGCAGGAGGTTTGCGCACGGCGCAAGTCAGGGCGATACAGGTTAATGGCGGTTCAAAGCGGCGGAGCTGATGAAGGGAATGGATAGCTCGCTATATGCGCTCCCCTTCGCCGCGCGACGGTGCGTTTGCATTTCCGCCCACAGACGCTGCCCTGGTTCCCAGGGTGCGGGCCACAGACGGGTGTTGCACGTCTGTCAGCACTTCGCGCAGCACAGCATCGATGATCGCAACGGCTCCGCGGACTGCGTCAGTAGCTTCGGGGTTCGAGAGGTAAGTAACGCATTCGATCGCCTGCAACGCATTCCGAATGCTGTCATTCATCCGGGAAATCAACTCGAAGCGGCGCACCATATCGCGTTCACGCTGTTCAACTGCCCGCTGCCAGAACCACACCACAACGAAGGTGATCAACGCCGCAATAGAACTCCCAACCACATGCAGCGGACCCGTGTGATGGAGCCAGTCATCGTAGACCAACCACTGGATCACGAACGAAACCGCCAGCACCAGGGAGGACGCGAAGAAGGAATAGAGGAGGAACTTACGGTTGGAGGCGGGAAGAAGGACGCTGGATCGATTTGGGGGCAAAGACATACTCACTACTCCCAAATCCTAGCATTGCGATGCAGGCATTTCCATCGGCTCGAGAAGAGAGGGAAAAGAGAAGTGAGAAAAACGTGGCGGGGGGAGACCACGTTTCGTGCACGCTCGTACTCTCGCCGCGAAAACGGTGCCCTTACGGACGACCGCAACTGCCGCGTGGCCATGCGGGTACGCCTTTCTCATCACGCAGATTGAAGGTCTTGCCTTCAGCGGTTATCTGGCGGGCCACAAAAACTGGGGCCTGCTGGTGAGCCATTTTGGCTCCCAGAATCTCAACGCTCTGGCCTTTTTTCAGCTCGAGTTTCTGGTCCTGAAGGAACTGTGACGGCCCCAGGCCCACTTCCATGTTGCCAGTACTGGTCTTCACGATCAGATGGGTGCCCGCATGACACATGGCATCCGTGGTCTTGATGTCCTCAATGGTTCCAGTGATTTTCGTTTCATTGGCAGAGTCGTATTTCATGCCGGGGCCGGGCCCCATGCCTCCGCGCTGGGCCACAGCGGTCAGAGCCGCAGCCATGATCAATAGAATGAAAAGTTTCGGTTTCATAACGCACCTCCAGAACATTGTCTTTCGTTTCACGGCGCAATGATCTGCGCCGAAAGCTTGCTTGCCGGCGTTCAAGCGCGCGTCGCACTCCGGGCCGCGGGTTTGACGTTCGCTTCTTCGCCGGCTTGGGATAAACCCATCCTGCGGAAGATCGCCATTGCAGGACACCAGTTGGTGAATGCGGACTGGAAAAGATTCAGTCCGACAAAGGCGGTGAACAGCAGCCACCACGGCGAGACCCAGTGGGCCAGAGCCACGGACAGCAGCACAAAAAATCCAGCGGTCAACCGCAAAGCTCTATCAACTGTCATACGTCATTTCTCCTTATTTCTCCTTCGAAATGGTTCAGACCGCCGCGAGGTGCTTTTCTTCAGCAGCCGGCTGCGCCTCTGACGCATGCTCATTTCCACGTTCCGCCAGGTAATAAAGGACCGGTACGGCGATGCGTGAAAGCAAGGTGGAGGCGACCTCGCCTGCCATGAGAGAGATGGCAAGGCCCTGAAATATGGGATCGAACAGGATCACGCTCGCACCCACGACGACGGCTGCGGCGGTGAGCAGCATGGGGCGAAAGCGCACGGCGCCTGCGTCGATGACTGCCTGGGCCAGCGGCATTCCGTGACTGCGCCGCAGTTCGATGAAATCAACCAGGATGATGGAGTTGCGGACAATAATGCCGGCACCGGCGATGAATCCGATCATTGAGGTGGCGGTGAAGAATGCGCCCATCATCGCGTGTGCGGGAAGAATGCCCACCAGCGTCAGCGGGATGGGCGCCATAATCACGAGCGGGGTAGTGAAGGACTTGAACCAGCCGACCACCAGGATGTAAATCAAAACCAGTACGGCGGCGAATGCGAGCCCAAGATCACGGAAAACTTCGATGGTGATGTGCCATTCGCCATCCCATTTCAAGCTGTACCGGTCGGTGGAATCGGGCTGCACCGCGTTGTAGCGCTGAATGGTGTAGCCCTGCGGCAGCTTGAGCTGGTCGAGCGCGGCATTCATTTTCAAGATGGCATAAACAGGACTCTCTTCTTCCCCGGCGACGTCGCCGGTGACGTAGACAACCGGCTGCATGTTCTTGCGGTAGACGCTCTGGTCGATGGTGGTTTCTCTCGTATTGGTGACCTCGCCGAGAGAAACTTGCGAAGCTCCGGGAGCAGCCAGCTTGAGATGAGCCAGACTCTCGACGCTGGAGCGGTCGGCGCGGCTCAAGCGAACCTGGATGGGAACGTCTTCGCGGCTCGCGGGTGCATGCAGCAACCCTGCTTCAGCCCCATGGAGAGCAATGTCCACGGTGCGCGACACGTCGGCTGCGGCAATGCCGTGCAGCGCGGCCTTATCGAGGTCAACCCGCATATCAAATTTCGGCTGCGGGTCTTCCACGTACCAATCCACATCCACAACGCCGGGAGTGTTCCGAAAGATGTCCTTGATTTTTGCCGCAAGTTCGGTCTGGCCCTTGTAGTCCGGGCCATAGACTTCGGCGACCAGGGTCTGCAATACGGGCGGGCCGGGAGGAACTTCAGCCACCTTGATGCGGGCTCCGAACTGCTGGGCAATCTGCTGCAGGCCGGGCCGCAGGCTGCGCGCGATTTCGTGACTCTGCGCGTTGCGCTTATCGCGGGGCAGCAGGTTTACCTGGATATCCGCCTGGTTGGGCTGGCCGCGAAGATAGTAATGGCGGACGAGGCCGTTGAAGTTGTAAGGCCCAGCCGTACCGGAGTAGATCTGGTAGTTGAGGACCTCCGGCCTGGCTGCAAGGTAACGCCCAAGTTCCTGGGTTACCCGGGTGGTCTGCTCCAGAGTGGTGCCGTCGGGCATATCTACGATGACCTGGAATTCGCTCTTATTGTCGAAGGGCAGCATCTTCACTTTCACGAGTTTGAGCGGCACAAGCGCGCATGCTGCCAGAAGGAGCACCACGATTCCGCCCAGGAAGATGAGCCTGCGGCGGCTGTTGTGGATCAAAGGCTCCATGATGCGGCGATACAGGTGAGTAAGCCTGCCTTCTTGTTCATGTGAGGCGTGCTC
>DATAEJ010000069.1:0-3635 GCA_036258095.1 Candidatus Angelobacter sp.
GGCTCGCCTTCGTCTTCGCTGAAGTCACCGCCACCTTCGAAGGTGATGGTTTCTTCTGACGTGCCCGCGGGCCGCTCTTCGCCTTCGCCACCGCCGTGACCTTCTCCGCCTTCCGGACGCGGCGCCGAAGGCGCCATCTTCGCGCGCTGCTCCCTGAGAATGGCTTTGCGCGACAGCTTGATGCGGTTGCCTTCAATCCCAAGGACCTTCACCAGAACCTGGTCGCCTTCCTTGAGTTCGTCCTTCACGTCTTTCACGCGATGTTCGGCAATTTCGCTGATGTGCAGCAGTCCGTCAGTTCCGGGGATAATCTCCACAAACGCGCCGAACTCTGCCAGCCGCACAACTTTGCCGAGGTAGGTCTTGCCGACCTCCGGCACCGCGGTGAGATCGTTGATGCGCTGAATCGCTTTCTGCGCGCTCGGGCCGTCGTTCGATGCCACGTTCACGCGTCCGCTGTCATCAACGTCAATCTTCACTCCGGTCTCTTCAATAATGCTCCGGATCATCTTGCCGCCGGGGCCAATCAGGTCCCGAATCTTGTCGACAGGAATCTGCAGCGTGTAGATTCTCGGCGCGAAGGTGGAGATATTCTCTCTGCCGCCGCTGATAGTCTCTTCCATCTTGTCGAGAATGAACATTCTGCCGCGCCGCGCCTGCTCCAGCGCTTCACGCATGATCTGCGACGTGATGCCGATGACCTTGATGTCCATCTGCAATGCGGTGATTCCGTTCCGGGTACCCGCGACTTTGAAGTCCATATCGCCGTAGTGGTCTTCTGCGCCGGCAATATCCGTGAGGATGGCGTAGGAGTCTTCCTCTTTCACCAGTCCCATGGCGACGCCCGCCACTGACGACGTCAGCGGCACGCCCGCATCCATCAGCGAGAGCGACGCTCCGCAAACCGTTGCCATCGACGACGATCCGTTCGACTCCAGGATGTCCGACACCACGCGAATTGCGTAAGGCCACTTGTCTATGTCCGGCAGGACGGCAGATACCGCGCGCTCCGCCAACGCTCCGTGACCAACTTCGCGACGGCCAACACCGGTCATGCGGCCTACTTCGCCCACCGAGAACGGCGGGAAGTTGTAGTGCAGCATGAAGCGCTTCTTGGTCTCGCCTTCAAACCGCTCAATGCGCTGCATGTCGTCCGGCGTGCCCAGCGTGGTGGTAACCAGTGCCTGGGTTTCACCGCGGGTAAACACTGCCGATCCGTGCGTCCTGGGCAGCGCGCCCACTTCAATCCAGATCGGGCGAATTTCATCAAACGCGCGATGGTCCGGCCGCTGCCGCTCTTTGGTCACTGCCTCGCGGAAGATCCGCTCGCGCAGCGTTTCAAAGTAGTGCGAAAGCTTCTTCGCGGCATCATCATCATCTTCCGGCAGCTCGGCTTTCAGCTTCGTCTTGATCTGCTTGACCAGGTCATAGCTCTCCAGCTTGGGATGCTTTCTGGTATCCAGCGCATCTTTCAGCTCGGCGCCAACCTTCTTCATCAAGCCGTCGTAATAAGCCTGATCAAACGCTGGCGGCTCAACCGCGCGCTTCTTCTTGCCACCGCGGCTCGCCAGATCATTGATCGCCGCGCAAATCTTCTTGATCTGCTCGTGCGCAAACTCAATCGCGCCCAGCACCTGGTCTTCCGAGACTTCCTTCGCCCCGGACTCCACCATCACAATGCCGTCCGCTGTGCCCACCACCATGATGTTGAGCCGGCTCTCGGCCATCTCGGCATACGTGGGGCACACAACATACTGATCGTTCACAAATCCAATGCGTACCGCACCCACGGGACCGTGGAATGGAATATCGCTCAGCGTCAGCGCCGCGCTGGCGGCGTTAATCGCCAGCACGTCGGGATCGTTCTCGGTGTCGGCGCTCAGCACCAGGCTGATCACCTGCGTCTCATTGCGGAATCCTTCCGGGAACAGCGGACGGATGGGGCGGTCAATCTGCCGCGCCGTCAAAATTTCGCGTTCGCTCGGCCGGCCTTCACGCTTGATAAAGCCGCCAGGAATGCGGCCGCCGGCGTAGGTATATTCGCGGTAATCCACCGTGAGCGGGAAGAAATCTATGCCTTCGCGGGGGTCGGGCGCGCAACACGCGGTGCCAATCACCACGTTGTCGCCCATGCGAGTAATGCATGATCCCTGGGCCTGTTTCGCCAGGTGTCCTGTTTCCAATGAGAGGGTTTTTCCGCCGGCTAGTTCAACCGTGGCTGTCTGTTTCATCTTCTCCTCGATTTCCAGGAGTGTCTTGCCTTCAGTTGCCTCGCGCCTGCGCTCGCTTGGGGCGATGCGCCATCACGCGCGGCTTTACATCATCTTCGAGAGAGCAACTTCTTCCCTGCCCGATTCCCGACCGGCTCGTCTTTGCCTATCTGGTTCAGGGGTCCTCAAGAGAAGTTCAGCCGCTTGCGACGTTGGTTTGCGTCGCCGCGCTCAGCTCCTGCTGGTTCTCACCCTGAACGGAATAAAGCTAGTACGTCCGGCGAAACACACGGAGCTGGGCCCTCAGGTACGCGACCTTTTCTTGATTCAATTGTTCGCGGGCTTGAGATTCCAGGAGGGTTCCGTGAGTTTGTGCGTTGGAGTCCTTCTGCCGGCGGGCAGCCACACCGGTGCCCCCCGCAGATGACTTCGGTAAAGTACGTCCGTTAACTGGATTACTTACGGATTCCAAGTTTCTGGATTACGTCTTTATAACGCTCGGTATCGTACGCCTTCAGGTAGTCCAGCAGGCGGCGGCGCTTGCTGACCATCATGAGCAGACCGCGCCGGGAGGCGTGGTCCTTTTTATGCGTTTTGAAGTGCTCGGTCAGTTCACCGATCCGCTCGCTCAGGATGGCAATCTGCACTTCCGGACTTCCGGTATCCGACTGGTGCGTGCGGTAACGGTTGATGACGTCGGCCTTTCGCTCTCTCGCTAACACTGAAACTGTGGCACTCCTATCTCTAAATCTTGTCCTTCTAGTGACTTGTAAAGGGTACCATGGCGGAGCTTTGGCTGGCAAGACGACGCCAGCACCTGGCAATTGCCCATTGGCACTTGGCCAGAACCCCTTAACAAAGATGACACTGATTCAAGTGTTCCACACTGATACCCCAGGAATCTGAACGTCATCCCGACGGCCGTCAAGCGAGCTCGCGCCTTTATCAGCGCGTGAGTAGTCCGGAGGGACCTTGCGCCTGGTCGATCAGTGAAAATCAGTGCAGTCAGTATCGTCATGGTTGAGGTTTTTGCTTCAATCCCTTTGCGAACTCAGCGTCCTGTGCGGTGAAAGGTTTTCGCTTTCTGCCAAGGGCAAGGGCCAAGGGCCAAAGGCCCTTTTCCGGTTTTTCCGATCACCCGGGTTCCCCTCCGTGCTCCTCTGTGTCCTCTGTGGTAAAACGCGCGGTTATTGCCCACGGAGAACGACTCGTACGCCCCGCGTCCAGTTCAGTTTAGACGTCGCGCTCCAGTCCACCCTGTCCAGCTCGGCTGTTCCCTTCTCGCCGCCGTCGAGCGCATAGACCAGCAGCTCGCCTTCGCGGGAATACTGCTTAGTGGGAATAGTCATGCCATCTTTCAACTGGAAGACGGTCACGTCTGCCGGCCAAGTTGCCGAAGCCGCCGGAACCGCCTGCGCATCCGCG
>DATAEJ010000070.1:0-7664 GCA_036258095.1 Candidatus Angelobacter sp.
CGGCGCAGCTCAGCTTGGCTGGCGTGCCGTCTGGGCGATTCCAGATTGCCGGTTTGATATTTGCTGCTAGAATCTTGGGTTGCCAAATCAGCCCAATAGCTCACGGAGAGATTGACCCTTATGGCGTATGTAATTGCAGAACCCTGCATCGGCACGAAAGACGCGGCGTGCGTAGACGCGTGCCCGGTGGATTGCATCCACCCCAAAAAAGACGAGCCACAGTTTGAAGGCGCGAACCAGCTGTTTATCGACCCGGTGGAATGTATTGACTGCGGCGCCTGCGTACCGGTATGCCCGGTCTCGGCGATCTTTGCTCTCGACGATCTGCCGGAAAAGTGGAAGCAGTACGCCGAGATCAACTCCAAGTACTTCGGCCGTTAAGCTCCACCAGAGTTTCAGCGACGCGCAGCCGCCAAGCTGCGCGTTTTTGTTTGCCGGACTTCTTTCGTGCTCCTTTGTGTCCTCTCTCGTAACTGCAACCGGGAGCCACTACGGTTCTGTCACTCGCGAGCCTCCAGCGCCGCAGGCGCGGCATATGTTAGCCCAGTCCGTTTCCGAGGTGAGCGGAGCGAACCGAGGAATAAGGGCTGGGTGAACTGGGGAACAGGACCAGCCTTACTGCCGTAGGCTCGGTTCCCCGCCACGCGCGGTTTCCGCGTGACGGGTGAAGATCGGAGCGCAGCGAAGCGGAGCGACAATAGAATTCATTCTCATGCTCTTTGAGAACACCCCTGTTCATTGCGAGTTTGTGGTAAATCTGTTTCAGCTCCCATGCCGAAGCAATCAGAAGCGCTGATCCTGCGCACCTACCCGTTTCATGAAGCGGACCTGCTGGTCACGTTCTTTACGCGATCAGAAGGCAAGGTGCGCGGTGTGGCCAAAGCGGCCAAGAAGTCCAAACGTCGCTTCGGCGGCGCATTGGAGCCGCTGACCCACGTGATCGCTCACTGGGAGGACAAAGAAAAGCAGGAACTGGCGCGCCTCGATTCCTGCGACATTATCTCTTCACCGCTCACCACTGAAGTCAGCTATCCGCGTGTGGTCGCCCTGAGCTACGTAGCCGAAGTCATCGATCAGCTGCTCCCCGACCGTGAGACGAACGACGATATCTTCCGTCTTGCTCTGGCCGTGGTGAAGCAGATCAAGCCTGATTCCATCTGGATGCCGCTTACATATTTCGATCTCTGGATTGTACGGCTGATCGGCCTGCTTCCCGAACTCACAGAATGCGTTGTCTGTGGTGAATCTCTCAATGGCGACCGCGCCTGGTTCCATCCTCTTGCGGATGGTCTCTTGTGTGTCCGCGATAAGCGGCTTGCCAGCATCGAGATTGCCGCTGAGTCGCGCAATCTCGCGTCCGAAATGTTCCGCGCGCCCATTGAAAAGTTCGCCGGCAATCCATGGCCTCGACAGATCGGCGCTGACCTGCGGCGCTTCCTCGCCCAGCGCATTGAGCGCCATATCGAACGCAAGCTGGTTACGGCGGCGATGTTGGAAAAGCTGGACTGAGTTTCCGGAGTCGAGATTTCACCCCGCCTAGATCTATAAAACTGTTAGCTGCTACTTCCAGGCGAGAGATAAAATTCTTCCCGCAAGGTTGCAGTTCCTCAACAGCATCCGTGCAGAAGGAGAGGGAAGTCAAAATGAAGTCCACAAAACTTCTCATAACCCTGGGCCTGGGAATGCTGCTTGCAAGTGCTGTCGCCATGGCGGAGAACGCGATGGCAGGTACCTGGAAGTTGAACGCTTCTAAATCAACGATCAGCGCAGGAGCGCAGAGAAATGACACCGTCAAAATTGAAATGGACGGTGACAAGATGAAAATCACCGTTGACGGCACTGATACTGCCGGTAAACCGGTCCACACCGAGTGGACGGGCAAGGATGACGGGCAGGAGTACCCCGTCACGGGCGACCCGAACGCGGACATGCGTTCTTACAAGAAGTCCGGGGATCGAAGCTGGGCGGTTACTTCGAAAAAAGGCGGCAAGGTGACCACCAGCGGAACAATAACCGTTTCAGCCGACGGTAAAACCCGGACGGTCAAGGTGAAAGGAACGAATGCCGAGGGTAAGCCGGTCCATACCAATGCAGTTTACGAAAAACAATAACACCTAACGTGCTTATGCCGGGTGCCTAATCCACCTTCGCTGGCATGCAACTTGCCGGTGGGAAGGCACCCGGCAGCCGCTGAGGCGTGTTCGAATCTGCTAAATTAAATGTTTCGACCATGCCCACAGCTCCCACCTATCAGGACATCATCCTTCGTCTCCAGAACTTCTGGGCAGAGCGCGGCTGCGTTCTGCAGCAGCCCTATGACACCGAAGTGGGCGCAGGCACCATGTCGCCGGAGACGTTTTTGCGCGCGCTGGGACCAAAGCCATACAAAGTTGCCTACGTCCAGCCCTCGCGCCGCCCGGCCGACGGTCGTTACGGCGACAATCCCAACCGGCTGTATAAGCACATGCAGATGCAGGTAATCCTTAAACCTCCGCCGCACGATGTGCAGGAGGTCTATCTTCAGTCACTCACTGCGTTGGGAATTGATCTCCGCAAACACGACATCAAGTTTGAAGAAGACAACTGGGAGTCGCCGACGCTCGGCGCCTGGGGTGTCGGCTGGCAGGTGATGCTCGACGGCCTCGAGATAACGCAGTTCACTTACTTCCAGCAATGCGGCGGCATTGACCTGGACCCGATCTGCGCTGAGCTGACCTACGGACTGGAACGCATCTCGGCGTTTCTGCAGGACGTGGACAGCATTTACGACATTGTCTGGGCGCGCGATCCCACCACCAGAGCCGCCACTACGTATCGCGACGTGCGGCTCCAGGATGAGCTTCAGCTTTCCGTCTACAACTTCGAGGCTGCTGACGTTGAGAAGGCGTGGAAGCACCTTGACCTGTACGAGAGCGAAGCGCAGGCGCGAATCAATGAGTTCAACGCGCTCATTTCCCGGAAAGACGCAAACGAAAACGAAGTGGCTCGGTTCCCGCTGCTGGCCACGTACGAGCTTTGTCTCAAGTGCTCGCATCTCTTTAACATTCTCGATGCGCGTGGTGCGATCTCCGTAACGGAACGTGTTGGCGTAATTGCCCGTATCCGCCAGCTTGCGGTGGGGCTGGCTAAGGCATACCTCGCGCAGCAGAACTTTACTGTGTCAGCACCCAAAGCGCAAAAAGGAGGAGCGGCCTAGATGCCTGACTTTCTGCTGGAAATCGGCTGCGAAGAAATCCCTGCGCGCATGATTGAGGGTGCCCGGGAGGAACTTGCGCGTCGCGTAGGCGAGCTTCTGGTGCGCGAAAGCCTGCTGGCCTCTACGGCTAACTCTGAATCGACTGACGGCAGCTGGTTCAAGTCAACGGCATACGCCACGCCTCGTCGTCTTTCTTTAGTTGTCCCCGGCGTGTCGGCGTCGCAGCCTGATGTTACAGAGCAGGTCACCGGCCCGTCAGTAAAGGTCGCTTATAAAGATGGTGCGCCCACACCCGCGGCAGAGGCTTTCGCCAAAAAGGTCGGCGTCGACGTGAGCAAGCTGGAGAAGGTCAGCAATCCCAAGGGCGAGTACCTGGCAGCCACAGTCACGAAGAAAGGCAAGCCTGCAGCGCAGGTTTTGCAGGAAGGGCTGCCAAAAGAAATCGCCGGAATCTACTGGGCCAAAAATATGTACTGGCGGGCCGGCAAGCCGGAGCGCTTTGTGCGTCCGGTGCGCTGGATGGTCGCCATGATGGATGGCGAAGTGGTTCCGCTCGAATTCGGCGGCGTGAGTTCGGGCAGGGAATCTCGCGGACACAGGATACTTGGCCCGGAAAAGCTTTCGATCGCCTCTCCTACGCAGTACCTGGAAGTCATGCGTCAGGGGCACGTAATGGCCAGCATTGATGAGCGTGTGCATCACATCCGCAAGGCCCTCGATGCCGCCACACGGACCTTGCCTGGCGCTCGCTGGCGCGAAGATACTGCGCTGCTCGATACAGTGGTGAACCTTACGGAATGGCCGTCCGTTATTCTTGGCAGTTTCGACAAGACCTACTTAACATTGCCGGAAGAAGTTCTGGTCACGGTCATGCGCGATCACCAGAAGTACTTTGCCGTCGAGGATGCCGGCGGCAAGCTCGCACCGCATTTCCTTGCGGTGCTGAATACAAATGGCGATCCCGATGGACTGATCCGCCATGGCAACGAACGCGTTCTCCGCGCCCGCTTTAACGACGCGCGCTTCTTCTGGGATACCGACCAGAAATTGCCGCTCGTCAGTCGCGTGGAGATGCTGAAGGCGGTGACTTTCCAGAAAGATCTTGGAAGTTACCATGCCAAGGCGGAGCGGCTGACCCGGCTAGTGACTTCGATCGCGGAGTCATTGCAGAGCGCGGGAATGCAGGTCGACCTTCCCGCGACGCAGCAGGCAGCTCAACTCGCCAAAACGGATTTGACCACTGAACTCGTAAAGGAGTTCACTGAGCTGCAAGGAGTCGTAGGTGGGCTTTACGCCAGGGCGCAGGGACTGCCACAAACAATCGCCGATGCGATTTACCACCAGTACAGGCCGGCTTCCATGGAAGATGCCGTGCCTCCAACACTGGAAGGAGCGGTGCTCGCCCTCGCGGACAAGGCCGATTCAATTGCCGGAATGTTTGCCCTGGGACTGATCCCCTCTGGCTCAAAAGATCCGTTCGCGTTGCGGCGGCAGGCCAATGGAATCGTCAAGATTGTCGTCGAGCACAAGCTGCCCATCGACGCACTCAGCCTGCTGCGGCAGGCGCGCGCAGGTTATGCCGGCAGCGACGCGGAAAAGAAATTTACTCTTAATGGCGATGCATACGGACAGGCGCTGGAAAGCTTCTTCCGTGAGCGTCTGGAGTTTTATCTGAAGGATGTCTCAGGTCTTGCCTATGACGTGGTGAACGCCGCTCTTGCCGCCGGAGCAGGCGATATCGTCGACGCCGTTGCTCGTGCGCAAGCCGTAGCCAAGGTACGGCCGTCGTCTGACTTTGAATCCATATCCGTCGCCTTTAAGCGGATGAAGAATATTCTGCGCCAGGCAGCTGAAAACAATCGCAAAGTTGCGGATCCGTTTAATCCAGCCGCGCTCAAAGATGAAGAGGAGAAAAAGCTGGCAGAGGCCGTGCCGGGCATTGCTGCGAAGGTGCGCGAACTGAGTTCAGCCCGCCAATACGGGCCAGCTTTGATCGAAATTTCCAGGCTGCGTCCGTCCGTCGATGCCTTCTTCGACAAAGTCATGGTAATGGTGGAGGACGAAAGCCTCCGCGCGCAGCGTTTGGGCCTGCTGCAAACGCTGGTTAGAGAATTCTCAAACATCGCTGACTTTTCCGAAATAGTTACTGAGCGTAAGTAAGTAACTTCTTAGATTGATACCTTCTTTTGATCACTGCTCAATTAAGGGTTTGTGAAAACTAGTTCATTTCTTCTGACC
This sequence comes from Candidatus Angelobacter sp., assembly GCA_036258095.1. Taxonomy (GTDB): domain Bacteria; phylum Acidobacteriota; class Terriglobia; order Terriglobales; family Acidobacteriaceae; genus Angelobacter. The sequence continues at coordinate 5,435 of DATAEJ010000070.1, forward strand.
TATATCGCACAATGTGTGTGAAAAGTTGCGCTCTTATCACAGTCAATTTGTGAACTAGATCACACGAAGTTGTTTGCGTTACCGCAAAATTCTGCAACACTCTGCACACATCGCATCGCCATTTCAATCACTCCACTCTCAAAACCAATATCGGCCGCTAGTTGCGCGTGCTCAAACATTGGCACGACGTTTGCACAACTTAACAACAAGTTCGGCAAGACACTGATGTTCCCAAGGTAAGTAGGTGTGTCGGTGCCTCGCCGGCGGAAGAGGCTAAGCGCCCTTCAAGTTTGAGAGGAGAATTCTAATGATCCAGTTCATCAAGAACCTTCATCGCGAAGAATCGGGCCAGGATCTGCTGGAGTACGCTCTGGTTTTGGCCGCTGTTCTGGCCGCTGTGGTTGCAGGTTCCAACAACCTGGCCACCGACATCGGCACGGCGCTGACCACGATCAATGGTCGTATTCAAGCTGCAGTAGCGTAACCCCTACTGGGCTAACCGGGCGGTCCGGGCCACTACGGGAATCGCGAAAGACGTCTTTCCGGCGACTCTCTCGCTTCTTGTGCGGCTGCGAGCTGTCTGATCAACGCAGCGGGGGCTCAACGGCCCCCTTACGCGTCTTAACCGCACGCTGTGTAAGAGGCAGCATGACGTCAACGATTTACATCTCGAGCCTGGCGACTGCGGTCGCAGTTACAGCCGCATTCACCGACGTTCGCAGTCGCCGTATTCCCAACAAGCTCACCTATCCGGCCATGCTCGCCGGCATGGCTGTGCAGGCAGTTGCACATGGCTGGCGTGGGCTGCTGCTGAGCCTGGGCGGGGCGCTCATTTTTGGCGGCGTCTTTCTCTTATTCCATCTTGTTCGTGCCATGGGCGCGGGTGATGTAAAACTCGCAGCCGCATTGGGCTGCATCATCGGTCCCGCCGGCGCTTGGCAAACCATGTTTGCCACAGCCATGGCAGGCGCTGTTCTCGCCATGATTGTGATGATATTCACCGGGCGGGTCTGGTCCACTCTGCGCAGCACATTGAGTGTGGTTGGATTTCATGCCGCACATGGTCTCCAGACTCACCCCGTGGTCAACCTTTCTAACCCTGCTGCTGTACGCCTGCCTTACGGTTTGGCTTTTGCCGCAGGCACGCTGTACTGGGCATTCCTGATGCCCCTTTGGAGATAACCATGACCATTCGTCGGCTCGGGCTTGCACTGGTTGCTGCGCTCGTAATCTCAGTTGCGATCACCTACATCTTCTATGTACGTATCGCAAAAAACCAATCGGCCAATAAGCCGGTAACCAGGCATGTGATTGCCGCTTCTTCCAGCCTGCAGCCGGGTACACCGATTGCCGCGGAGAACCTGACTGAGGTCAGCTGGCCGGCGAATGTCTCCATGGAAGGCCTGATCGACAAGAAAGAAGATGTCGTGGGCCGCGTACCCATGGTCGCGATTGAGGCCAAAGAGCCGATCATGAAGAACACGCTGGCGTCTTCGGGCAGCTTCGGGCTGGCGGCAAAGATTCCTTCCGGAATGCGGGCAGCATCAGTCAAGACCAACGAGGTAATGAACATCTCAGGGTTTATCTTTCCCGGTTCCCGTGTAGACGTTCTGGTAACTCTGCGCGGTGAAAACAACGCCTCAAGCACGACGCGAACGGTTTTACAGAACGTTCAGGTCCTGGCCACAGGCACCAAGACCGATCCTGATCCGAACGGCAAACCGGAAAACGTAGGCGTGGTCACATTGCTGGTTACTCCTGAGGAGTCAGAGAAACTGGCTCTCGCGCAGAACCAGGCAGCGCAGAACCAGGGCAGCATTCATTTCGTCCTGCGCAACGGCGGCGACACGGCAAGAGCAGATACTGCGCCAGTAGATATGTCCGAATTGGCTGGTTTGCCGAAGAAAGAGCCTAAGTCCAGGCCAGTGCACGTGAAGCAGGCAATAGCCTCCAAAGCGCCGGAACTGTACTTGGTAGAAACGGTCGCGGGCGGAAAAGTGACCGTCGCCAAGTTTCCATCCGATGCGAACTGAGCTTTTAGCCCGTGGAAGGTCTTTGAAGAGGAGAGATTGTGACGAACCATAAGGGAAGTTATCTCGGGATCTCAGCCGCGCTGGCGATCCTTGCGCTCGCATTCAGCCTTCCATCTTCGGCTGAGGACAAACCAGCTCCCCAGCAGCCGGCCGCGGCCCAACCTGAGCCCTCAAACCAAATTCTGCACGTTCTGGTT
>DATAEJ010000071.1:0-2755 GCA_036258095.1 Candidatus Angelobacter sp.
AATCTTTGCAGCCATCTACGTTGTACGGTTTCGGCTTGCGCATCAGCCCAAGCGCCATCTCGCGATTGTGAAATTACGTTGGACATCGTTCTCCTTACTTGTATGTGTGAAGTGCGTTTTGGTGAACGCCTCCATCCTGCCGATCTCAAAACACAGGATGGAGGCATGTTTGCTGGTTCGCTGCTGTGGCGGGGCAGGTTCCCCCCGCGTTCTTGTCAATCGGCTTTGGGAATACCGGCAGCAAACCAGACTCCGGTTCGGTTGCGAATCAGCAGCACGGGAGAGTCGCATGTGGCCGGCAGCGCGGGTGAGAGGAAATCGTCAATCCTGAAATCACCGTTCGCGCCCAGCGCGACGCCTGCCAGAGTTGTGTCGTGGGCGGTGGCAGTGGCCGCCGCTCCGCAGAACAATGTTGCGTGCACGCTTTGTCCGGCGTTGGTGCCGATTCCATTGCCAGAGGCCAGCAGCAAGCCTTTGCCAACCACTTTGATATGTCCGTTAAAGCCCACTTCTGCTGTAAGGCCGGCAATCCTCCAGGGTGCTCCCGGGTTAACGCCGCGTACCAGGTTCAGGGTTGGGGCGCCGTTCGCTCCCACACCGGTAACCGGGATCACGCCAATGCCACCCTGGAACTCCAGTGCTTCACTGTTGTTGCTCTGGGCTCGCGCGATGCCGCCCAGCACCAGAGTTATCAGCGTCGCCGCCATCAGCAGGTGAAATACGATGCGAGCTGTCTCGCGATTGAAAATTCGTCCCAAAATCATATTGTTCACTTCATGCTCCTAATGATTGATCGTTCTGAAGGGCTGCAACACACGAGCATCACTCTGCGCTCTGTTCGTCACCGCGCGCGTTGCGTAGCATCTGGCGTAACAGGTGCGGCAAGTCATCGATCGACTCGAACGTCACCGTGCGCCCGGAAGCAACGTGCTCGACTCGTCCCGGAAGCGGGTCTTCGCGAGTCTCAGCACCAGCGCGAAACTGGATCACGAATGCGCTTGTGTGCTGCAATCCCTTCATTGCGTTCCCAGCCTAGCGGGGTGCTGGAGTGCGAGTCATGACGGAAAGGTGACGTTGCGGTGATCTTTAGGCGCGTGTATGTCTGGTGCCGGGCATTGCCCACCTGGGACGAGCTAAAATACTTTGCGACCAACGCGCTTCTACCCGCATCTTTGGCTTTAAGTTCCCCGGCCTTTTGTTTTTCTGCAGCGCAATTATGAAAAACATCGCTTTTGGACAGTTTCAGCTCGACCTTGCGAATGAATGCCTGCGGCAGGGGCCGCGGGCAATCGCTCTTCGACCGAAGGCGTTCGCGATCCTGAAAATTCTCACGGAGCGCCAGGGCGAGCTTGTCCGTACGAATGAACTGCTGGAAGCGGTCTGGCCCGGCACTTTCGTTGGGGATGCCGTGCTCAAGGGAAGTATCCGCCAACTGCGTGAAGCGCTGAGCGATGATGCCGCATCGCCCAGCTACATTGAGACGGTACATCGTCGCGGGTATCGCTTCATCGCTGCGATCACCTCACTGGCTGCGGGTACTCATTCCGCTCCGGCGGCTGATGCTCCAGCTATTAGTTCCGCGGCGCCGCAAACTACCTCGGCTTGTACGCAGCCTGCCGCAGCCTTGCTTGGTCGCGATGCAGAGCTCAAGAAATTGCAAACCTCGCTGGACCAGGTCCGCCACGGAGAACGTCAGACCGTCTTCATCACCGGGGAGGCCGGCATTGGAAAGACCACTCTGGTCGAGGCTTTTCTGCAGCAGGCGCTCCATGTGCCCGGGAGTCTGGTGATCCGTGGTCAATGTCTGGAGCATTTTGGTTCCAGTGAAGCGTACCTCCCCGTTCTGGAAGGATTTTCGCGGCTCTGCCGATCAGCGGAGGGCTTACCCGTCCTTGAAGTTCTGCGAAGTCACGCTCCTTCATGGCTGGCTCACATGGGTTCACTGGTTTCATCTTCAGAACGTGAAACTCTTCAGGCGAGTGCAACGGGAGCATCGCGCGAACGCATGCTGCGTGAGATGGCGGAAAGCATCGAACTGCTAAGCCAGAGCGCTCCCGTGCTCCTGGTGCTTGAGGATCTCCATTGGAGTGACTACTCCACGCTGGACCTCATCGCTCATCTGTCCCGGCGGCGCGACCCGGCGCGCGTCATGATCGTGGGCACGTATCGTCCGGTCGAAGTCATTCTGTCCGGCCATCCGCTCAAAAACGTGAAAAGGGAATTGCAGGCACATCGCCTCTGCCATGAGCTTCCGCTCGAATATCTCAGTGAAGAAGCCATCACCGGCTATCTGAGCGGCAGATTTCCCGGCCATCAGTTTCCCAGCAGGTTGCGGCAGGCCATTTATCGGCGCACGGAGGGGAACCCGCTGTTTATGGTGAACCTGGTCGATTACCTCGTCGATCGGAATGTGATTGCCGGGGACCAGCAATCATGGCAATTTTGCCGCGATTGTGAGGAGGTAGAGCACGGGATTCCGTCGAACATCCGCGAGTTGATCGAAAAGCAAATGGAGAAGCTCAGTGGCGATGAACGGCTGGTACTGGAAGCGGCCAGCACAACCGGAATGGATTTTTCGATCGTTGCGGTGGCGGCAGGACTTGAGAGGCCGCTGGACTGGGTGGAAAAGCATTGCGAAGAGCTCGCTCTGCGGCATCGGTTTCTCACGCCGGCATCACTGGGACAATTTCCAGATGGTACGGTAAGCCCGCGGCACTGTTTCAGGCACGTACTCTATCGCGAGGTTCCTTACAGC
>DATAEJ010000072.1:0-14466 GCA_036258095.1 Candidatus Angelobacter sp.
TCACTACGACCTTGTAGACCGTTGTATCTTCTCTCTCGGACTCATTCCAGCTCATCTTTATCTCTCCTCTTTAGCGGGTTTCACAAGCTCCCGGCGATTCTCTCCGAGCTCTATGCCATACGTTTCGTTGTGAAGTGTTACTTCAAAGCGCCACGAATCGTAATAAGGAAGGCTGAAGGAAAGCAATTGCACGACGACGTTTTGTAGCCATGCACTATTTGCGGTAAGCAGTATTCCAGCCAATTGTCAAATGAGGACGAATGATCTTGTGGTATAGATGAAACACGGCCGTATCTACATTTCCTAATGGATTGGGTGCGCTCTTCTTCAACCGGCTGGCAAGCTGTAGCTGGGGCGGGGACTCCTTTCCAAGTGGAGGGCGCGATCAGCGCTGGCCTATCATCCAGCAATAGAGGGCGCCCCTACCCTGAAAAGGAGCGAACAATTGCAGAGTTTCCCGCTGCCTCCTCAGCACGTGGATATCTGGAAAATAGATCTCCGCAATGCCGAAGCCGTCACCCTGGCAGATCCAGGTTTGCTATCTCCGGACGAGGCCGACCGTGCCGCTCGTTTCCGGTTTGCAAGAGACCGGCAGCGCTTCATCGCTGGTCGCATTGCGATGAGACGGATCCTTGCCGGCTACGCGAACGTTTCCCCGCGGGAGGTGGTTTTTTCCTATGGAACAGATGGCAAGCCAGAGCTATCCGGAGCCCTGCAACAGTGTGGCCTGAAATTCAATTTGTCGCATTCGCGCGATCTGGGACTACTCGCGGTTACGAAATGCTTGAATGTCGGGATTGATGTTGAGTGGATTGATGACAAATTCCCTACCCAGGAAATCGCCCAGCAGTTCTATTCAGCCGCCGAAATCAGGCGCTTCCAGGAATTGGATTCGCTGTCCCGCGTCGCCGGTTTTTATGAATGCTGGACCCGTAAGGAAGCGTACATCAAGGCTCTTGGAGGAGGTCTCGCAGTGCCCCTTGACAGTTTCGAAGTAGCCTTTGGCAAAGGAGCGGCGGCCGCGCTGCTCCAGGTCAGAAGTGATCCTCGTGAACTGATGCGCTGGAGTATGTACGGCCTGAACGTGGAGTTTGGCTACAAGGCTGCACTGGTTGTCGAGGGCAGGGGTCACAGGCTGCGCCGCCTTAGCTGGACCCCGGATGTGGAGAAAGATAGCGGGTCAGAACACCCCCGAGCAGTGCAGCAGGCTTTCACGCTCAAATAAAATGAGTTCGCACAGCGAAGGCAAGGACATCACTAATCTGACGAACAGGGGAAGTAAATGATGACAACAGCTCGATCGGTAGACTCTTTTCGCTTCCAGGCTGAAACCAGCCAGCTCCTCGACTTAATGATCCATTCTCTTTATTCGCAGAGAGACATCTTTCTACGCGAGCTCATCTCCAATGCCTCCGACGCCTTGGACAGGCTGCGCCTTGAGGCGCTCACGAATTCGAACCTGGTTCCCGTGGACCACAAGTATGAGATCCGGCTGAAACCGGACGTCGCTGGACGTACCCTGACCATCAGCGATACCGGCATCGGAATGAGCCGCCAGGAGTTGATTGATCACATTGGAACGATTGCCCGTTCGGGAACGCAGGAGCTGCGCAAAAGGCTGAAGCAGGTGGAAAACAGGGAGGAGGCCGCTTCGCTGATTGGACAATTCGGTGTGGGTTTCTACTCCGCGTTTATGGTTGCGGATTCTGTAGAGATCGTCACCCGTCGTGCCGGAGATTCATGCGCGGCATTGTGGCAGTCGAGCGGCGACGGATCGTACACTATCACCGAAGCAGAGAAAGCAGGCTGCGGGACGGACATTACCCTTCGCATGAAGGATCCGGACCCGGAGAATGGAATCGACGATTACACCGACCGCTGGAAACTTTCGATGATCGTCCGAAAGTACTCCGATTTCATCGCTTATCCCGTCATTTACGAAGGACCGCCGCAAGAGCCGGAGAGCGGCGACAGCGACAACAAAGGCGTTGAGATTGCAACCAGCACCTTGAACTCCATCAAACCAATCTGGACGCGCAACCGCTCGGAAGTCCGCGCCAGTGACTATCAGGATTTCTATCAATATATCTCTGATGACATCGCCGAGCACCTCGAGGTGCTGGCGCTCAAAGGCGAGGGTACATTCGAGTGGGACGCGCTGCTATTCATTCCTTCCCGGGCTCGCTTCGATCTTTTCTACCATGGCACGCAATCCGGACTACGCCTTTATGCCAAGCGTGTAATGGTGATGGAGAGTTGCGAGGATTTGCTGCCCAGCTATTTGCGTTTTATCAAAGGTGTTGTCGATTGCAGTGACTTGCCATTGAACATCTCTCGGCAGAGACTGCAACAGGATCGTCAAATTACAAAAATAAGGAATTGGCTGGCCCGTAAAGTGCTGGATAAACTGGCCGAAATGAAACAAACGAACAGGGAAAAGTATCTCCTTTTCTGGGGCCAGTTCGGGAGGGTGATGAAGGAAGGCGTGAGCTCAGACGTTGAACACAGGGAAAGGCTGTTGCCACTTCTGCTCTTCGCGTCTTCACACCACGCCAGCGAATTAACGACGCTCGATGGTTATCTGGAGCGAATGCAAGCTGGACAGGATGAAATCCTATATCTCACTGGAGAATCGCGCACACTGATTGAACGTTCCCCACATTTGGAGGCAGCCAGCAAAGAGAGCTACGAAGTGCTCTTTTTGAGCGACCCCGTAGACGAATTAGTCGTCCAAGCGATTTACGAGTTCCGCGGAAAGAGACTGAAGTCGCTCAGCAAGGGAACATTGCAGCTAGGCAGTGAATCAGAACTGAAGGCACGGCAAGACGCACTAAGGAACAAGGAGCGGGAATATGCTCCGCTGCTAGACATGTGCCAGACAAGACTCAACCGCTACGTAAAGCAGGTTCGCCTGTCCACACGGCTGGTGAATTCCCCAGCCTGCCTGGTCACTGAAGAGCATGAGTACAGCCCTCATTTAGAGCGTCTTCTGCACAAAGGAAAGGATGGCGGACCAAAACAACGCCGCATCCTCGAGCTGAACCCGGACCACCCGATCATCGCGCAGCTCTACGAGCGCATTCGGAACAACGCACAAGACCCTGCGGCCGGAGATTCGATAGAAGTGCTATTTGAGCTGGCATTGCTCGCGGAAGGCTCAGAGATCGGAGACCCTGTCCGGCTGAGTCAACTCACTCTCGCGATGCTGAAGCAGCTTCTCGCCTCGGCATCTTGATCGCCGGCTACATCTAGCAGAGCCAAACGCAATATGCGCCGGAGCGGTTCTGATCCAGTGCCACTCAGTCTTCGAAATGCGAGGGCCGGTAAGCTCGTCTCCTGTTTAACGCACAGCCAGCTCGCCTTGCGGTAGAGCAACTTTCATTACTTCAAGACGCCCTGGCCGATGGAAAGAGTTCATTTCCACAATCTTGTTGAGGGCCTTGTCAAGCATCCCGCAGAGGTCTTCCGCAGCCTGGGAACCGTATCGCGCTGCGAACCGCTCGAACCTCCGTAAAATGGCCTGTTCGGCCTCGAATCGCCCCCGGCCGGCAACGCGGACACAGGCACGGGCCTCCCCTGTCGCTTTGATAAACCGGTTCACCCACTCTTCACATCCGGTGTGGTCGTCGGCCCGCGTTGGGGGCGCCGGCAGCCGCTTTAGCGCAGCAGTTGCTGCTGGTGTAAGGACTACATTGCATGCGTCGCGCTTACCATCCCTGGATAAAGCCGTTACGATCCCTTTCCCGTCTGTCAGGGCCATGAGGTGTTTGCGTATTACGGGATTGGGGAATATCAAGACGAGCTTTTCTGCTAGACCCAACCAGCGATAGCCGGTGGAACGACTGATGCCAAGCGCAGGAAGAACAGTTCGCATGAATCGCGAGAACTTGTCTACACCTAGTACCGAGCGCAACTTGCTCAGGCTCTCTCCGATTGCCAACATGTTGACGACGATGTTTTGTCGCATCCGCGCTATTTCTTTAACGCTGTTTACAACTGTTTTGCAATGTGCGGGCGCCAGTTCGCAGCAAAAGCGCTCGACAGCTGCTCCGAAGAAAGGTGATACAAGTGAGTGAGTGACTTCTAATTCAGAAGTACGCTTTCTACTAACCCCAGCACTAGCCATTGGATCTTCTCGCTCCTCCTACCATTTCATGAATGCAGGTTCACGGTAGTAGGTCATTCAAGGGGAGCGATCATAGCACATCAAAGTCACACAAAAACCGTTTTCTAATCACTTCTGTTCACTACAAGTACGCCCGCTATACCAGCATCTTACTTTACCTCAGTATGCAATGGGGATAAGATGCCGGGGTATTTGAAGAGTCGGTTCCAAAATGGGAATAAGATCAGCCGCGATTTCCCAAAATGGGAACATAAACGAAGTTATCGGAATAGCACCCGCTCCACGCAGTTAATCCGTCCGCAGCAGGAGTAGCTACTGCCAATTCGGCTGTTTGGCCAGAAGTGTTGCTAGATTCAACCGTCTATACGGACTATATACACTCGCGGAACGGTATTCCTGACCATCAGCACTGATTGATGCACGGCCGATTTATCGGCAGGTCTTGATGAGATCGAAGAGTTCATCGCGTTGTGGTGAACTGGTTGAGAGGAACACGGCTGCCAGCCCTCCGTGAGCTTGCATCTGATTGCATGTTTCCATCGGATACGTTTCCGCGCGAAGGCTCCGTGTTGGGGGGAGCGCGACCATCCAACGGATTTGACGCTCGACAGCAAAGGAGCCGAGGACGCGGGCAGTGACAACCCCCTGTGCAGCAGAGACGTCCTGCTGACGGTCTTGCGAACGGGAGTTGCAAGCCAGCGGCAACTGCTTCGGTGTCAATTCTGCCTCTCCATCCGAAGTGAGCCACTATCCTTCAGGTGAGCTTAAAGGAGCTGACCGGAGTCGCACGAATGGGTTCGAATCGTTTCAGGATTGTTGATGTGTCACTCGTGTGGCGATCATGTGCGAACACACTGCGAGTCCGGCGATCACGGCGGGCCCCAACACCTAAACGACTCAGATCAATTTGCAAGATGTAAGACTGTCCTCAAAGGAACTTGTTGACGCAGTCTTGATCCTCCGAATCAAACAGAAACTTTTTAGATTCGTTTGTGCAACCTTATGCTTTTCCGGGCATCATTCCTTGTCTAACGCGACTGTTGACTCCCAGTTGCGGGGACACGATGCGAAAATCTCCTGTTTGTTTGCATCTCGATGGGGCCTATCGCTGGCGCATTAGAGTGAGACAAAATGATGCTGAAGCCCCGCTACCCCGAAAGGGGAACGCTTTAACCAAGGCTAACCCTTCCCCGCCCCAGGCTGAGTCATTCATCACATACCTGCCACTGATCAAGAAATCACCGGAAACATCAACTACCCGCTATTCAGCCACAACGCCTTCGAATCTCTGCCCGCAGCGAGTACCAGAAACGGATTCGCATCCTCGGGATACGGCAGAGCTCTTAAGTTTTACCACCGAGCCGGCTGTACGAAACCATCGTCTGCTGCAAGCAATATCGACTTAGCAACGCTCGTCAGAAGGAGCGCAGCGGAGAAAACATGCCAGTTACCAAGATCGATATTCCGGTCGAGCATCTGACCACTCCATCACTGGTTGAGGAAGAGATACAGCGCCAACTCGCCGCAGAGCGCGAGCGGCTCGCGCGAGCAGCGCAACTGGATAGGACTCCGGCGCGGCACTTCCGCCGACCTGTGGAAAGGCCCTTCACAGCCGATGAGCGCGCAAAGGTCACCATCCTTTTTGGTGGTTTGACCTGGAAGCACGAAGAGGTTATCCAGGCAGTATTTCAGGGATCGGGCTACAACTGCGAAATTCTGCCGGTTCCGAACGTTGCCGCCTTCCAGCTCGGAAAAGAGTACGGCAACAATGGCCAGTGCAATCCCACGTACTTCACGGTTGGCAACCTTGTGCAGTACCTGCAGGGGCTTGAAGCGCGCGGCCTGTCAAAACAGGAGATCATTGACAGCTACATCTTCTTTACCGCTGGCTCCTGCGGCCCGTGCCGTTTCGGTATGTACGAATCGGAATATCGCCTCGCCTTGCAGAACGCGGGGTTCGATGGATTCCGCGTTCTTCTCTTTCAACAGAACGATGGCATTCAGGCTGCGTCAGGCGAGCCCGGGCTCAAGTTTACGGTGGACTTCGGGATGGGCATGTTCAATGCCCTCAACCTCGGCGACATCATGAACGAGATGATCTATCGCGTCCGTCCGTACGAGATAAATCAGGGGCAGACCGACAACGTTTTCCATGAAGCCGTTGCTCGGCTTTGCACTCTTCTGCGCGAGCGCAAGCCCTTCGAGGATCACGAAGATCTCCCCAAATGGGTTTCTCAGAAAATTGCCGCGCACAAAGGCTCGGGTTGGGAAAAGACCGTCAATTCGCTGGGAAAGGTCTGGGAGCACCTCTACGGATCAGCTTATCAGGACTGCTTGCAGGAGGTACGCGAGTTACTGGCCACCATCGAAGTGGATCGGCTCCGCGTGAAGCCGGTCGTGAAAATCATTGGCGAGTTCTGGGCGCAAATCACGGAAGGCGACGGCAACTTCAACATGTTTGCCTTCCTGGAGCGGGAAGGCGGGCAGGTGCAGGTGGAACCCATTGCCACCTGGGTGATGTACATGATGTACCAGGTCAAGGAGCGATGGCGCGAGCGGAAATCACTGGACGCTGCTTTTAAGAATCCCGCCTGGTATGAGCCGCACAAGGCGCTCCTGAACGAACTGAATTTCCGCAAGAAGTGGGTCCTCATGACCGTGGGTGAGAGCATCTACGCGCGACAGTACCATCGCGCTGTGGAAGGCCTGGGGGGAATTGCTCATCACCTGGTTTCGCAAAGAGAGATGGCGGACCTGGCGCATCCGTTCTATAACCAGTTCGCGCGCGGCGGTGAAGGCCATCTGGAAGTTGGCAAGAACATCTACTACACCAAACACCGGCTGTGCCACATGGTCCTTGCGCTCAAACCTTTTGGGTGTATGCCCTCAACACAATCTGACGGTGCACAATCTGCGGTTGCGAACCAGTTCAAGGAAATGATCTTTCTCCCCATCGAAACTTCAGGAGAAGGGGAGATCAACGCGCACAGCCGTGTGCAGATGGCCCTCGGTGAAGCCAAGGTCAAGGCCAGGATGGAGTTCGAGAAAGCGCTCGAATCCACGGGCAGAAAACTCGACGACATCAAGTCCTACATCGCGGAACGCCCGCGACTCCGCCAGCTCTTCTATCCCGTGCCGCAACGCGAAGGCGTTACTGGCGTGGCCGCAAACTTTGTATTGCACGTGAACGACCTGATGAACGGAAGAGCCCGGCTGCGCACTGTGCCCGTCACAGCACGACCCGGGATGATGGCCGCCGCCTGACTTCCGGCGAGTTGGCTCACGGAGTTCTAGTCATGGCCGAACCAAAGCAACAGCACGTGAGTGCAGATTCTACTCCTGCGTTCCGGCTCGACGTTCAGTTGCACGAACTGCTGATGCGCCCGGCAGATAAGCCGTCTATGCCGGTTGCTTCCGCCGGAGAACCGCAGCACCTTCCCGAGCCGGTGTTTCCGTCGCGGCCCGAGCTCCAAAAGGGCGAGGACGCAGATTATTTGCCTGATGATGGCAAACGGCGCTGGACCGTGCCGCAGGTGATGCACGCGCTGCACGGATGGGCCTTGCCCTACGCTAAATCCCGTATGCTGCCTGGCGACTTTCATCCCATAATTGCCTACCTTTTCACCGAATGGAAGTGCAACCTGGATTGCCATTACTGCTGGGCTTTTGAAAACAGCGTGAAAGGGATGACGGAAGATGTCGCAAAGCGGTCAATCGACTGGCTGCATTCGAAAACGTGCCGCGTTCTGGCGCTCATGGGAGGCGAGCCGCTGCTGCGTCCCGACTTCGCTCACAAGGTCATCTATTACGCTGCCCGGCGTGGCTTCTGGGTGTACCTGCCGACGAATGGGCGTCTCCTGCGCCCGGCAGTGATCGATCGGCTCGGCGATGCCGGTGTCTCTGTCGTCAATCTTGCCATCGACGCGGTAGACATCAAACCCGGTCTGCCGAAGGCACTGGCTCCCATCCGCTCATACTTCGATTACCTGATCAAGCGGCAATACAGGTATGGATACAGCGTCTTCCTGAATATCAATATTTGCGGCAACAACATGGACGACGTACGCCAGCTTACCGACATAGCGCACGAACATGGAGTAGCGACGGACTATCACATCTGCGAATCGCCCATGACGGAACAGCCGCACTTCAAACATCTGGAAGAAAACCCCACTTTCATAACTCCCAGGCATCACGATCAGGTGGATGAGCTGCTTGACTGGCTGATCGAAAAGCAAAACTCCGGGTACAAGATGACGAACTCAACTTCACGTCTGGCGGAAATGAAAGAGTTCATGCGCGGCCAGCTTCAAAACTGGAACTGCCGCGCAGGCCAGAACACTTGCATCATCCGCACCGATGGAACCCTTGCTCCTTGCTTCCCGATGTATTCCGCAGGTTACGACTGGGGAACGATTGAGAATCATAAATTCCAAACTGGCCAGCTGACCGAAATGAAGAAATCCTGCCAGCCGCATTGCTTCTCCACACTGAATCACATCGTGGGCTTCTGTTACAACGACGCGCGCGTGATCAAGTGGCTGTTTAAACAGGCAATGCATGGCTTCCAGGGCGTAACGAACTGGAGCGATTAACAGGCGTTTAGCGCAGCGCCAAACCCGAATCAGAGCGAGGGCGTAAAGTGGCGGGAAATAACGGACATTCCGGCAGTTCAACTCAAGTGGATGTGCGCATTGAAGACCTCTTGCGCTCTACCCACCTGGCGGGCAGAATGCCCGGGCACATCGAATCTGGCCGCGCTGCCGCAGCGAAGGAACCATTCAAGATCAGGTTCACTGTGGGGCTCGATGTGGGCTCCACGACCGTCAAGGCTGTTGTAGTGGATGCGGAGACGGATGCCATTCTCTGGCAGGACTACCAGCGCCATGAGACCAAGCAGCCCGAGAAGGTGCTGGAATTTCTTGACCGGATGGAGGCCAAGGTCGGCATAGGACCGGGCAACTGCCGCATGTTTATCACCGGTTCTGGAGGCGGCTCACTGGCGCCTCTGCTCGGGGCAAAGTTCGTGCAGGAGGTCACAGCGGTTTCGCTCGCGGTCGAAAAACTTCACCCCGAGGTGAACTCCGTAGTCGAACTGGGCGGCCAGGATGCCAAGATCATCGTGTTTAAAGAAGACGAACCCGGCGGCCGCAAGAAAAAGATTCCGTCCATGAATGATAAGTGCGCTGGAGGCACGGGCGCGGTCATCGACAAGATCAATGCCAAGCTGAAGATCCCAGTCGACGATCTCTGCAACCAGGGTTATCTCGGCATCAAGCTGCATCCCGTTGCGGGCAAGTGCGGAGTATTCGCCGAAACCGATATCAATGGCCTGCAAAAGCAAGGCATCCCGCCTGATCAGCTCATGGCGTCACTCTTTGATGCCATCGTTCACCAGAACCTCTCCGTGCTCACGCGCGGGCACACGCTTCGTCCGCATGTGTTGCTACTGGGAGGGCCAAACTCTTTCATTCGTGGCATGCGCGAAGCATGGCAGCACAGCATTCCCAAAACCTGGGAGGAGCGCAAGGTACAGGTCCCTGAGGGAGTGAAGCCAGAAGACATGATCAAGGTGCCTGAGAATGCGCAGTACTTCGCCGCAATCGGCGCGGTGGAATTCGGCAAGGACGAAGAAACTGGGGTCGGCCGCTATCGCGGAACCGAATGCCTGCTCGATTACATCCATGTCGGACGACTGGAAGAAAAAGCCCAATCCGGCAGTCGTGGCCTCAGCAACTCCGATGAAGAACTGGACTCGTTCAAACAGGAGTACACGATCAAGCGCTTCGAACCGGCAGCATTTGCGGCCCAGCAAAAAGTAAGCGGCTTTGTCGGGCTCGATGGCGGATCGACTTCGACCAAGGCTGTCCTGCTCTCCCCTGAAGGTGAAATCCTGTGTAAGGCGTACCAGCTTTCGAACGGAAATCCGATCCAGGACACGATTGACATGTTCACTTCGCTGCGCTCACAGGTGGAAGCGCAGGGTGCGACGCTCGAAATTCTGGGCGTCGGCACGACTGGATACGCGAAAGACATCCTGAAGGACGTGCTGCACGCCGATGTCGCACTGGTGGAAACCGTAGCCCATACCGAATCGGCAATCCGCTTTTACAAGGACCCGCATTGCATCGTGGACGTTGGCGGCCAGGATATCAAGCTGATCGTGCTCAAGGACGGCCGCGTAAAAGATTTCAAGCTCAACACGCAGTGCTCCGCCGGAAACGGCTATTTCCTGCAGTCCACGGCCGAATCTCTCGGGATCAAAGTGGACGAATACGCTGATATTGCATTCTCCGCGCAAACCATGCCGGTGTTCGGCTACGGTTGCGCCGTGTTCATGCAATCGGACATCGTGAACTTTCAGCGGCAGGGCTGGCGCGCGGAAGAGATTCTTGCCGGGCTTGCCGCCGTTCTTCCGAAGAACATCTTCCTGTACGTGGCCAGCATTCCCAACCTGGCAAAGCTCGGAAAGCGCTTCATTCTCCAGGGTGGCACGCAGAAGAACCTCGCAGCGGTGAAAGCGGAAGTCGACTTCATGAAATCGCACTTCCATAGCGCGGAAATGCAGCCCGAAGTTATCGTGCATGAACACTGCGGCGAATCGGGAGCCATTGGGGCCGGAGTTGAGGCCGTGCGGCTCTGGAAAAATGGCCGTAAGACCACCTTCATCGGGCTGGACGCCGTCAGGGACATAAGCTACCGCACCACCCGGAACGAGAATACGCGCTGTTATTTCTGCAAAAACAATTGCCTGCGCACGTTTATCGACGTGCAGGTTGGAGAGGTGCAGAACTGGAAGGCGCCGGCCCTCAAATCCAAGGTGCCGCTCCAGAATGGCGAGCAACGCTTGATCATCTCCACTTGCGAGAAGGGCCAGGTGGAAGACGTGAATGCCATGCGCGGCATCAAGGCCGGTCTGGACGCGGTGAAGACCGCCAATCCGAACTTCGTTGAGATCGCCTCGCGCGAGGTCTGGAGATCTCGCAACCCGCAGAAGATTGCCGATCCTATCCCATCACGAGCCTGGACTTCCGCCACCCGGCGCCGATGCGAGCTGATGAAGCAGCGGCCTGCACTGCGTGTAGGTATGCCGAAAGTGTTGAACATGTACGTTTACGCTCCCCTGTTCAGCGCGTATCTGGAATCGCTGGGCATCGAACCGGAGAACATTGTTTACTCCGATTACACCAGTCACGAGCTTTTTAAGGCCGGCTCGGGGCGTGGCGCCATTGATCCCTGCTTCCCGTCGAAGATCGGTATTCCTCACGTCTACAATCTGATCTCCGTAAAGCATGCAAAGAAGCCGCTGAATGTAATTTTCTTCCCGATGATCGACGTGCTGTGCTCGCCCCTCAAGTACACAAGCGGCTCCAACGCCTGCCCTACTGTCACGGCAACGCCGAGCGCCGTAAAGGCTGCGTTCACAAAAGAGAGCAGTATCTTCGCCGAGCATGGAATCGAGTATGTGGATCCCATTCTCAACCTGGCGGACCGCCGGCTGTTCGGACTACAGATGTTTCAGGCGTGGGCTCCAGTGCTGGGAGTCTCAGAAGAGGAAAACGAGCGCGCCGTGGAGCAGGGCTACAAAGCGCTCGAGGAATATGACAGCGGTCTGCGCCAGCGGGCCCGTGAAACGCTCGACATGCTGGAACGCGAGAACCGGATCGGCATCGTGATGCTGGGCCGGCCGTATCACCATGATCCCGGCGTGAACCACGAGATCATGGACGAATTCCAGAAGCTTGGTTATCCCATCTTCTCGCAAAACACGCTGCCGCTCGATCAAGACCTGCTTGACCGGCTTTTCGGCGATGAAGTGCGCGTCGGCGCGATCAAGGATCCGCTGGATATTACTGACGTATGGAAGAATGCGTATTCGGCCAGCACCAACCACAAGATCTGGGCAGCCAAGTTCACGGCGCGCCATCCGAATCTGGTGGCGCTCGAAATTTCGAACTTCAAGTGTGGCCATGATGCCCCGATCTATACCGTGATCGAAGACATCATCGAGAATTCCGGCACACCCTACTTTGCATTCAAGGACCTGGACGAGAACAAGCCTACGGGCTCGATCAAGATCCGTGTGGAAACCATTGATTACTTCCTGCGCCGCTATCGCGAAGACCTCGTCAGGAAAGCAGAAGCGGCGAACAACATGGAGCAGCAGCTTGCGGAATACGAGCGCAAGTTGCGCGAGCAACTGCTGCCGGCCAGGGGATCGGAAGCAAGGGAATTCATCGGCGCTGACTGAGGAACATGGAAGAGGAAAAACGGATCATGTTCGAAATCTATCGCGAGCCGGAGGACAACGGCTCCTATAGAGTGGTGTACTTCACCGAGTTGGGAGAACACGAGCGTGAAATCGAGATCGGCAACGCTCTCCGCGGAAATCATGTTTTCGATGGATACATCCTCAGCCGTGATCGCTGGGAAGCCAAGCAGGCAATCGGCCGGATTCTTGACGAGCTGAATCGGGGCGCGAGAATGGGGGCCAATGAAATCGAACTTGAGCTGAAAGGTTTTGTGATTTCCTGACTTGACGTTCCGTTCGAAGCGCGTACGGGGGATGAACGCGTGCAACAGTCGTTCAATAAACTGATTGTCTCCAATTTGTTGTATCGCCCTATTCGTTCTCTGATCAGCATCACCGGCGTTGCCGTGGAAATCGTGCTGATCCTAGTGATCGTTGGCCTCTTGCTTGGAATCCTGGACGATAGCCGGCAACGGCAACAGGGGATGGGCGCGGACATCATGGTCCAGCCGCCCGGCACTTCCTTCATGATGGGTCTTTCCGGACTCCCCATGTCTGTGAAGTACGTCGATATCTTCAGAAAGCTACCTCATGTAACGGCAGTCACTCCCGTCGGCGTACAACTCAACACTACAGGTGGGGTGGAGACGATCTACGGCATCGAGCCACAATCGTTCGAAAAGATCGCCGGGCCATTCAGTTTTCTCTCGGGCGGGTTGTTTCAACAGCCCGACGAAGTCGTGGTCGACGACTTCTTCGCGAAAGCCAACCACGTCAGGGTTGGATCATCGATAGACATGTTGAACCACAACTTCCGTGTGAGTGGGATCGTGGAACACGGCAAGGGTGCGCGCAAGTACATCAGCTTGAGCAGCATGGAAGAGCTCGTAGGTTCTCCGGCAAAGGCGTCAATCTTTTACCTGAAAGTTGATGATCCGACTCAAGACAACGTCCGGCAGGTAATCTCCTCTATCAACAGCATGCATGGCGGAAGCCAGCTGCAGGTCCGCTCCATGCGTGAGTGGCTTACTCTGATGACGGCTGGCAATGTTCCCGGTTTCTCTACTGTTGTCAATGTGGTAATTGGGGTTGCCGTGGTGATCGGGTTCATCGTGATTTTTCAAACCATGTACACTGCAGTTCTGGAGCGAACCCGCGAGATTGGAATTTTGAAATCGCTTGGTTCGTCGAAAGTCACTGTGGTTAACCTGGTCTTGCGGGAAGCGCTGCTTTTGGCGCTCTGCGGAGCTGTGATCGGGATATGTGTGAGCTTTCTTGCAGGCACGCTGATCCATAACAAATTCCCAACCATGAACATCCTCATACAGGGCCGCTGGATTATTTACGCGTCAGTCATCGCCATGGCAGGGGCTATGCTTGGAGCGAGCTACCCCGCCTATCAAGCGGCAAAAAAGGATCCCATAGACGCGCTCGCGTACGAATGAAGGAGCCGCGCCAGCGATCACTCGGAAGTTGTCAGCTGTGTGGCGCGGTTGCTGCCGCTTTCCCGCGCGAATGACAAAGCTGATGCAAGCGGAGTGCTTGTTTCTCCCCAATCAATGACCGGCATGTACGTTTCGCGCCGCCAGCGATATGGAAGGTCAATCACCAATCCAGGCCGAGGCGCACTGGTCGCCATCGAGAACATGTCATGGAGCACAGTCCTTTGCTGTGCGATGTTTCCTGGCTCACCAAGGGCGTGCCCAAAGGGCCAATGCAGATACAGGAACCGCGGGGCGTGGGCGGCAATAGCGACTTCCTTCACCAGCGCCAAAGCTACGGTAGTTACGCCGTTGGCTTCAATTTCTCTTGCCAGCAGTCCCACGGACCGCGTGCAGATAGGTCAAGCAGGCACGAGAAGAACCAAATCCACTCCCGCTTCACTGATGCGCCGCGCTACCTCCTTCATGGCGGGTATCAAGGCCTTGGCGCTTCCCATCAGGCCGAAGCCGTAGTGCTCGTCGGCCAGCCGGCCGATCACGTGTTCGGCCTCCAACTCGCGCAGCCTCTCGATTGGAAATACCAGGTTGATGTCCTTGAGCGCGTCGGTTTTATCGTAGGCCTGGTGTGAGATGGCAAGGGCATGCGC
>DATAEJ010000073.1:0-47440 GCA_036258095.1 Candidatus Angelobacter sp.
TGATTCTACCTTCGAGTCTCAGTCGGACTGCTGCTGATTTCCCAGACGATCTGCATTCGAAACACGAGGAAGAAGCTTTCTTGATTCAATCCAGCGCCGTAGGCGCGACATGAGTTAGCCCAGTGCGTTACCGAGGCGCGCATCGCGCGCTGAGGGATAAGCGCTGGGTAAGCCACAAAACAATTCCTTCTATATTGCCGAAGGCCCGCGCGCAGCGCAGCGGAGCGCGCGAAGAGAACTCCACCGGCGCGAAGCGCGCAAAAAGAAGCGTCTCAGGTGAGGCATTCGTGTACCCTTTACCGTCTTGAACCGCCCTATGCACATCGACTACTCCATCTCCGAGCAGGACTATGCCCTCGCACAGCAACTGGCATGGAAGACCCTAAAACCAATTTCGAGAGCCTTTTTCCTTTATGCTGGCCCCATATTTGCGATTGGTCTGCTGGTGTTCTGGATTCATGCGCTGGTTGCTCGGGGTTTCTCCAGCAACTTGGCTCCAGGAATCGCTGTCCCTGTGCTGTTTCTATATCTCCCATTTGCCGTCCGTTCCAATACGCGGAAAATGTACGGGCGTTCCGGCAATTTGCATGGACCGCTTTCTCTTGATGTAGCTGAAGAAAAGCTCCACTTCAGCGGCGCGAGCTTCAGTTCGGATGTCACGTGGAGCCATTTCACCAGGTTTGCCGAGGACCAGCACTCGTTCGTGCTGTTTCAAAGTCCCGGAATTTTCAACATGATTCCCAAGCGTCATCTCACGCCGGAACAGGCAGACTTTCTTCGCACGTTGCTTCAATCGCATCTTTCGGCTGGGAGCCGGCCGTTCTCCCAGAGTACGAACTAGTATTCGACCTGATTGCATCGCCAAGAAATTCGCACTCAAAGTCCCCTCAATACTCCGGTTCCATCAGGCGCGGCACAACGGTAGGCCAGTGCGTTCCCGTGGCGCGAATCGCGCGCTGAGGGATAAGCGTTGATAAAACCGACGCCGCCAATGGAGTATTCTGGCTTCAGACACCCGGAAAAATTATGGCTTTCACCAACTCATATGCTGACAAGCTGCGCGCCGAAGCCTACGCACGGCTGGAGTTTGCCAACACGTATTACCTTGCTTATCGCGACCTGCCGCAGATTCTCCAGGAGCACGTGCACGGCAACTGCGCTCTCGACTTCGGTTGCGGTACCGGACGCTCTACCCGGTTTATCCGGCAGCTTGGCTTTGAGGTGACCAGCGTCGATATCGCGCCGGAGATGATTGAACATGCCCGGCAGCTTGATCCGAAAGGTGATTACAGGCTCATCGCGAACGGCGATTTCAGCGCGCTCGAACCCCGCTCTTTTGATCTGGTGCTTTCGTTGTTCACCTTTGACAATATCTCCGGCACCGATACGAAGGTGAATCTGTTTCGCGGGCTTGCTGATTTGCTGAAACGGTCGGGAAAGCTGGTGAGCGTGGTTTCCGCACCCGAGATTTATGTCAACGAGTGGGCGTCATTTTCCACCGCCGACTTTCCAGAGAACCGGCTCGCCCGCTCCGGTGACCTGGTGAAGATCATCACTACCGAATTCGAAGACCGGCGCCCGACCGAGGACATCCTGTTCACCGACGAATCCTATCGCGAGGTTTACGCGCAAGCGGGCCTGAACGTGATTGCGACCTGCCAACCTCTCGCAACCGGAGACGAACCGTATCGCTGGGTCAACGAAACAAGAATCGCACCTTGGACGATTTATGTTGTTGAGCGCGGCCAATGCGCATAGACACTACAATTCCTTGACAAGGTATCCTTGGCCAGACTGTTGGCGTTGTCCAAAGTCTTTCCCTCTGAAGGACCATCCCGACGGAGTGCGTAGCCGAGCTCGCGAGGCGAACACGACGAGGGACCTGCTCCGCTGTCGCCCGGCGTGAGCCAGAAGAATCGAGTTTCTCTGTTTCCGTGCGGAACGAAATCTCGTGTGCGACTACGATCAAATCTTCTTCACCCAGCCTCCGCGTGTGTGCGAAGGCTGGATGATACCGGTGAATGCGTTGCGCGCGGAACTACTTCTTTTCCGCGCCTTCCGCTTTCTTTTTCGTGCCCTGGGCCGGCTTGGCGCCTTTGCCTTTCAGCTCCACCACGATCACCTCAAACGCCTTGTCGCTGGTGTTCTCCGGCAGGTGAACTTGAGCGGGACTGTACTGTGAATCGCCCGCCTTCGCCGTGACCGGCTGCGTCTTTCCATCCGGAAAAGTGAACTGGGCCGTAGAGTCGGTGAGAAAGACCGCAACGGATGCGGGATGGCTGTGCATCACGGACTTCTCGTGCGGGCCGTAATGCACTTTCAGGATCCGTACTTGGTCGTTTTCGCTTACCACTGAATAATGTTTGGGATCGACTTTGACTGCGTCCTGGGCAGAGAGCATGGGAACCAGAGAGGCCGAGAGCGCAGTGAGGCAAAACGCTATCCGTACGCGCATGCAATATCCTCCTGAGTTCGAATTGTGCGCCCAAGCTACTCCCGCGGATGAACGAATGTCAATTTGGCTGCCGCTGGCGATCCTTCGCGACTGCGTAGCTCAAGGTCGCTGTTTTTCGTTTCACTTCCATGCTTGTGGAGTGACAGGCGTCCGTTGCGAACCTTGCTTACTAACATTACTTTGGTCACTCCGAGCAAATTAAAACTCCCTTATCTTAGAGCTCTCAGATATATTGTCGGGCAACGATGTACTTGGAGTATCAATGACGGATAAGCTTGCAACTTCCATTCATCAGCACACAGGACCGCCGAATCTCGGACCACCTGGTTCGCGGCGTTTGTGTTTTATGCCTGGTTCTCCCGGCGCTGCCTATATTGCAGCGTGATACCGGAACGCCGCGTGAGGGGTGCGCACGTTCGCTGCGCGCGGATAGTCGAAATACCCGGTAGAACCGCGCTGACGGCATAAGCTCGAGCGCCAAAGGCTTCCTGTCGCAACCCCAGAAGGCAGAAGTGTTCCCGCTTCTCGGCACACTTCGGTTCTTTTGACGTTCGCGCAACAGGAGTTTGCTCGCGACCGAAGCGCTGCTACCCAACCCGGAAGTGGAGATGTGTGCCATGGATGTCCCGGAAAACCTCTCTCGAGAACTCAAGAGCGTCTCTGACGCTCTCAAGCGTATGGACAAGCGGCTCCAGGAAGAAGCGCCGCCCGACTCGGTCCTGCTGAACGAGTTTCGTCAATCGCTGGATAATCTTCGCCTCACGGTCTGGAGCGTCAGTGAAATCATCAATGCGCGGCGCATGAAGGAGGAGCCCGATCATGTGTTGGCATTCCTCTCAGCCGAACGGTTGCGCAGATTGGACCAAATGGTAAGGAATTTGTGTGGGGACATCGAACGGCGTGTGATTACCGGACGCAATTACGGCATGAACTCGCTGTTCGACTCTGTCAACTTGCTGCAGCAAAGGCTGGCCCGCTGCCTTGCTGAGCGGCAGAGTGAAAGACGGATGAGCAGCGCAGGTGAAAACACCGCGCTGCCGTAGCCTGCACAAATCGCGAGGCCCGGATCAGTACAAAGTATCCCGCTCTGTACTCCGGGCTTCGCGCATAAGACTGTGACCTCACTGAGCAGATCACCAGTCAGGATAGCTTACGTCTAACCTTCCATGTCACGTCAGCTTCCGGTAATTGCGCTTCTTAGCGTCCTCGCGTGCACGTCGGCATCGCTTGTCATGGCGCAGCAAGAATCGCCGCAGGCGGTTTTGCAACGCGCCTCAGATGCCATGGCCTGCTCGAAGGCAGGCGACCGCGTGCTTCACTACCAGTTTACGTATTCTGACAGCCAGAACTACCAGTCGGAGCGCACTTATCCGCCCTATATCGACTTGATGACTACGGTCGAAGCATGGTTTTCGCCACGTTCAGGCGTTCTGCGGACTGACTCCCAGCAGTCTTTTCCCGGCATTCGCATGCCGAAGCAAACGGCGCTGTATGCCGACCACGCGGGCGTCAACATCGCGCAGGACCATGCTACTCGAATCCCGCAATCAGAGCTCAAACTCCGCAACCTGAACGCCTGGGCCGTACTCTACGACTGGATGCACACTGCAAACGTACACGTGGTCGGGCGGGAAAACTACCGCGACTACCCGCGCATTGTGCTGGCGCGCGCAACGGCAGCAGGCGACCAGCGGCTCTTCCTCGATCCCAAATCCGGGTTGCCGGTGAAACTCGATTACACCGAAGCGCATTATCTCTGGGGACAGCGCCATATTGAGTATGTTTACGGCTTGTGGCAATTGCAGCAGGACTTGTTGGTGAACGCTGCTGCCTTTCGGCTGGCAGATGGTGAACTGGAGATCTCCGCCACCCTGGCTGATGGAAATGTGATCGCCAATGATCCTGCCTTGAAATTGCAAATGCCTGCGCTTAGCGAACCGGTGGAAATCGTGCCTTTATTCCTCCGTCCCACGCCGCCGAAAATCGTCCAGGTCACGCCGACCACCTACCTCCTCAGCAATCGCGGATTCACTGAGGCCGTGACCCTGGCCGGAAATGAGATCTATATCTTTGACGCTACTCAGGGTGACGAGCGTGCGCGCCAGGACGCCGCGGAAATCGCACGTCTCTTCCCCGGGAAACACAAGATCAACCTGGTGGTCACCGATCTGGCGTGGCCGCATGTTGCGGGCGTGCGCTACTGGGTGGCACAGAATGCCACAATCATCGCGCACCCGGCTGCGCGAGCGTTTCTCCAGGCGGTAGTCAACCGGCGCTGGACTCTTCATCCCGACGCTCTCGAGAAGAATCGCAAGTCCAGCCAATTCCATTTCGTAGCTGTCGACCACAAGACCTCGTTTGGCACGGGCAAGGTGGAACTGGCTCCCATTGACGGCATCGGAAGCGAAACCGTTCTCATGGGATTCATTCCCGCAGACCACTTCCTCTGGTCTTCCGACTATATCCAGACGCTCTCCGAGCCCAGCCAATATGCCAAAGAAGTTCTGAGCGCCGTGCGCCGCGAAGGATGGCAGCCGCAGCAGGCGGCGGCAGAACATGTCGCATTGTTTGAATGGAATAGGATTCTGCAACTGCTTGGATCGTAGGCGCCAGGGAGCCGGCTACCATTTGCTAAATTAGTTTCACGGATCAATTCCTCATGTCAAAGGCCAGAGTCTCTGCATTCTCCGTTTCGCTCGATGGTTTCGGCGCGGGCCCCCGTCAGGACCTCGAGAATCCGCTCGGCGTCGGCGGCCGCGAACTACATAACTGGGTCTTTGGCACCGAAGCCTTCCAGAAGATGCATGGCCAGGGCCATGGTGGCGCCACGGGCGTCGACAACGATTTCGCCGTCCGGGCGATGGAGAACTTGGGAGCGTGGATTCTGGGGCGGAACATGTTTGGCCCGGTCCGCGGCCCGTGGCCTGACGATTCCTGGAAAGGCTGGTGGGGCGAGGAGCCGCCCTATCACACCCCGGTTTTCGTGCTCACGCATCACGCGCGGCCGCCGCTGGAAATGAAAGGCGGCACCACGTTCTACTTCATCACAGACGGAATCGACTCTGCTTTGACGAAAGCGAAGCAGGCAGCTGGTAACAAAGACGTGCGCATCGGAGGCGGCGTCTCCACCATCCGCCAGTACCTGCTCGCCGGGCACATCGATGAGATGCATCTGGCGTTTAGCCCTGTGCTGCTGGGCGAAGGCGAGAATCTGTTTTCCGGAATCAATCTTCATCAGCTCGGATTCGAGCCAGTCAACACCGCGTTCGGCGAAAACGCGATGCACGTGGTCCTCGGCAAAAAATGACTTTGCTGTGCCAATGTTGTCTCTCCGTCCTTCGTAGTTTGTGCAGCAACTCTCGCCTGTAGGCAAACCGTTCGCCTGGAAAGAGGATCAAAGCTGTCAAGGATTTCAGGTTTTCGTTGGAACCGAGTCTAGTCTCTTGAAATCCAAGGAGTCCCAGTGGTCCCCACCTCGCGCCCCGCCCAGCTTTTCGTCCTCACCTTTTTCGTCCTCCTCGTCGGTAGTTCTACATGGGCCCAGCAGCCGCTCGAACCCGACCAGCTCCCTCTCTCCTCTGCTCCCTCAGCCCAGGGACGCTCAGCACACGTGCCTCCGCGATTGATTGGGCCGAACGGCGCCGCCACACTCGCGCCCGGCGCCGCCAGCGCCACCACCACCACCACATCCACATCCATCGATACCGTGCTCACGTTTAGCGGTTCTTACCTGGTTGGCCCCAGCACCGCGAGAAAGAAGTTCTTTTTCACCATGGTGGGACACGGCCCAGGTTTTGCGGGCACAACAACGCTGAATGCACCCATCATTCCTGTGTCGCTGGATCTTCGCAACGCGGATGGATCGCCGCGATTTGTGAATGGTCACCGGCTGTTTTACGACGTGACTCCGTTCATCGCGCAGCTGCTGGCTTCACCGATGTTCCAGAACGCACATTACTCAAGCAGCGGCCGGCTTACCCAGTTCGCTGACGCAGTGCAGCGCGCCGAATTCCACAGCGCAGCGTCCGCATGGCACACCGTCCTGAAACCGCTGGTGAAGACCAAACGCGTCATGAAGCTGGCGGCAGGCAGCTACAAATTCGCGCTTAAGAAGGACGGCACCTGCTGCGCCTATGTGCTGGTGGACTCCGGTACGTTCAATGACGAATTATTTCCATCTTCGGCCAGCGACAGAACCAGCATCGCCGGGCAGGCCCTCCACGCCGGGGACATCAGGACTAGAGACGTCACTACATTCTTCTTTCCCAATACGTTTCTGACGAACCCGGACAGCAGTTTCGTGTTCATCGGATTCCACAGCTTCTTCTCTCTTCCCGGGACGGCGCAGAACGGCAACCGCGAACAGCGGTTCGTGATGAACTTCTCCAGCTGGGTCACTCCGTTCGTCTTCTTCGGCGACGCATTTCAGGACGTCACCGCGGTAAGCCACGAACTCGTGGAGTTGATAAACGATCCGTTCGTTGACAACATCACACCCTGGTGGAAGGCCCCGAACGGCAATTGCCAGAACCTGCTCGAGCCCGGCGACGTGCTCGAAGACCTGCCCAATGCAACTTTCCCGGTCAAGACCAGCGGCAAAACGTTCCATCCGCAGAACGAGGCATTATTACAGTGGTTTGAATTTCAAAAGCCGTCGCATGCCATCGCGGGAGCGTATAGCTATCCAGATGAAAGGCTTTTGATGTCGCTGTCACGCGTGGAGCCTCCGGGCTGCCAGTAGCGCAGCAAGGGAGCTTATTCCTCAAGCTCCTCCGCGTCCGCCAGCAGCAGCCGGGTCTCGTTCAAGTCGAGTTCGGTTTGCAGGCGTCGCAGGACTTCATCGCTGATGCGGCCCTGGTCGCGCAGCGCGATGATCTTTTCCCGCTCCACCGCCAGCACTTCGCGTGAGGCCTCCAGGAACTTCGCATAATGTCCGCGACGGTTGGATCCGTCGTGTCCGGCCTCGTGTTCGGCAGCTAGCGACGTCAGCTGATGCTGGTAGTGAGACGCCAGGTCGTCATAGATTTCTGTCATACCGTGGCCATCGTTGTCCGGCTTGGCATTCCCGCCGTCCGCCGCTTGCGCCTCTTCCTTCTCCCGCTCACCGGCTGCCTCAAGGTAATCGAGCGCGGCGCGGACCATGGCTCGGCGCGCTTCTTCTTCCTCCTCCTGCTCGGTACCGGAATCCCCGGCGAGGCCGAGCGCGCGGATCAGCGGAGGCAGTGTTAGCCCCTGCAATACAAGCGTCACAAGGATCACGCAGAAGGTCAGAAAGATGATGAGATTACGTTGGGGGAAGGCAGCCCCGTCCTGCAGGACTTCCGGCAGTGACATGGCCGCTGCAAGCGCAATCACTCCGCGCATTCCGGTCCAGCCCACAACAAAGCTTCCGCGCCATGATGGCGGGTCCTGCTTCTGTCCGAGGAATCGCGTCCGCATGAAATGCGCAACCCTCGCGCCCGGAAACGACCAGATCAGGCGAAGCACGATGACCGCTGCGCTGAACAGCACGCCGAGGAAAATCAGCTTGCTCATCCCGTAACCGCGGATGCCGCTCGCCACGTAGTGCATTTGCAGTCCAATCAGGACAAAGATCAGCCCGTTGAGGATGAACGTAAGCGAGTTCCAAAGCGCGTTCACCCGCATGCGCACGCCGGGCGAGAAAAAGGTGGCGCTGCGCCGGCTCAGGTAAAGACCGCACGTAACCACTGACAGTACGCCGGATGCGTGAATGGATTCCGCCCCAAGATATGCGGCATAGGGGACCAGCAGGCTGATCACGCTTTCAACTCGGCCATCATCAACGCGTTTTTCAAACCAATACACAACCGCTCCCAGCAGGAGCCCCACCGCAAGCCCGGCAATCACCAGATAAGCCAACCGCAGCAGTCCCCCAGCTACGGAAGGCACGCCGTTGCCCGAGACCAGGGAAAGTCCAAACTCGAGCGCAAGCAGGGCGGTCGCATCATTGACCAGGCTCTCGCCTTCCAGGACGTCAACAATCCTGCGCGGCAGGCCAACCCGGCGGGCGATCGCCGTTGCCGCGATTGCGTCAGTCGGGGCGACGACTGCGCCGAGCACCACGCCGAGCCGCCAGTCGAACCCGGGAAACACCAGGTGTGCTACTGCGGCCACGCCAACCACCGTGAATCCAACTAGTCCGAAAGCCAGCAGGAAAATACTGACCAGGTTGTAGTAAAAGTCTCGCCATGAGGTGAGCCACGCGGCCGAATAAAGGAGCGGCGGCAGGACAACAACAAAGACCATCTCGGGATTGAGCCGCACCCGAGGAATGCCGGGAACAAAGCTCAGAACCAGGCCGGCGATCACCAGGATGATGGGATACGGCGTTCGAAGTTTCCGCGCCAGCGTTGCGAATGCGGCCACGAATAGCAGAAGCAGAAACAGGATCATCTCTGTCGCGTGTATGCCGCTCTGCACAGATTGCCCCCGCAAAAATTAGTGTATCGAAGGAAAGTAGGCGGGCACCATTCGTCGTACTGCAGCCCGGCCACACGAACAGCGTACTCAGGTACCTTTGTCAGACTGCCACGAGCTTCAGCACAATAATCACAATAGATGATGAAGACGAAGCCGAAGGGCTTAAGGCTCAACGTAATTGGTCGGGGATGAGGAGAGGGCAAAGTGCGAAATCGAGCTGAATCGGCTCAGCGGCGGCGGCACCGCAGGCGATCATTGGCCATTACTATCGCTATCGCGTTCTGCTGCACGTTTCCAGCGGGCTGCAAAAAAGCGTCGGCAGACGCGGCAATCGCCGCAAAGCCTCAGGCGAAGCCGGACAACTCACCGGCAGGGAAGCTCCGGGCAATCGGTGAGCAGGTAGTGGCGGCTGTGATGGCCAGGGACACCCATGCGCTTCTGCAGTTCGATAGCAATCCTGAGGATCAGCTCTCACTGAGTGACAACAAGAGCGAACTCTACTGTTACCTGTTCGACTCGGCCTGCATTTCCGGCGAGAACAAACGCGCAATCTATGACCTGTTTGCCACGGTCCCGAAACTCGGGATCGATGCGTCTTCTACCACGCTGCAAGGCAAGAACTACGGCCTGCTCATGTTTTATGACAAGTCACAGATCTCTGACACCGAACTGTATACCCCGGGTTTCCTCTGCACTGAGAAAGGAATGAAGAACACTGCGTCCTGGAGATTTGTAGAGGCTGACGGAAAGTGGAGCACGAGCACGCTCTTTGAGTACAAGACTGACAGACCCTGCAAGAAGTAGGTTCAGACCCGCTAGTCAAGCCTTACCAGGAACATTCCTGCATCCGTCCGCGTCTCGCGAATCAGGGATTCCGCACGGGATTTGTCGTCGTTGGCGACCATAATGCGCAGCCAGTCGCCGCCCACCGGGCTGGTGAATTGCAGCACCTTGGCGCTGTGATAGCGCCGGACCAGCTTCTCCTTCAACTCCGCAGCTTCCTCATGATCAGGGAAGGCACCGATCTGCACGCACCATCGCCCGCCGGAGTCTAGCGGCACAGGCGTCTGCAGCACCTCAATCCGAACCAGCGCCGTGCCTCGCTGGAAGACGCTCAGTTTTCGGGCGGCCGCGCGCGAAAGATCGAGGATCCGGTCACTCACGAACGGACCACGATCGGTAATTCGCACCAGGATCGAAACATTAGTCTTTAGGTCTGTGACCCGGACAATGGAATTCATCGGCAGGGTACGGTGCGCCGCCGTCATCTTCTCAGTATCAAAAACTTCGCCGTTAGCGCCTTTGCGCTTTTGAAATCCCGGCCCGTACCAGCTCGCCCAGCCTACCTGCTTGTACAAGACCTTTGCATCCGGCGGAAAGTTCAGCTCGCCTTCTTCGGTCGGCTCAGGGATGTGTTTCACTGGCGGCGAAGGCTGGGTATGCGCGCCCGGATGTGCAGGCGCGGGCACTGGTGCAGGCGTGCTGCGTGGCTCGGGGACGCTCGAGGGCGTCGGGGTTGAAATGGGCGGAGGCGGAGGAATATTACGCGCCTGTCGCTGCTTCTTGCCCCCGCATCCCGCCAGCAGCACGAGCCCGAAAATAATGGCAACTGCTACTTGGAGCGGTTCTGGTCCATATATTCCGCCAGCCACTGCAGCTTTTCTGCCGCTACGCGCAGGGCCTTGCTCGACTGGTTTCGGATGGAGGGCACGACCTCGTTGTTCAGGTAACTGATGACTCGTTCGCTCTCCTGCTCCAGTTTGCGTGTGGCGTCGCCGAACTGCTCGTCCATCTTGCGGCCGAACTGCTCGAATGAACCTTTGCGGCCCGCTTCGTCCTGTGAATTCATGTGGTTGCTCTCTCAGCATTGGAAATGCTTGAACACCTGCATTATGAAGCGATTTGCCCCAAATGAGCAATTGACGAAGCTGACGCT
Organism: Candidatus Angelobacter sp.; assembly: GCA_036258095.1. Classification (GTDB taxonomy): domain Bacteria; phylum Acidobacteriota; class Terriglobia; order Terriglobales; family Acidobacteriaceae; genus Angelobacter. The sequence goes on from DATAEJ010000073.1 coordinate 10,833, forward strand.
GCCAGGTGCTGCTCTGGGGTTAGATGCCGAACCGGCTCAGCAGGAAATGGAGCAGCGCAGTTACAGGCGTGGGTGGTAGAACGCAAGACCTGGTTCCAACTTAGCGAGGAGTCTTCAATTGAGACTGAGGTCGCTTCGCCGAGACAGCATACACAGCCATGCTCAAAACGATAAGCAGGCTGGCAGCATGGTAGGGAGTGAAGGCTGTGATGACGAACGCTGCCGCCATCATCAAGCCGATGATTATTTTGTGGAGCATGTTGCTGGCTAGACTGTGGTGTACCGTGCCCCGAACAGCAGCTTGGTTTCCGGCCAGTTGCTGAGGATTCGGCGCACAACGGTGGCGTGACGCAGGCTCCTGGGAAGGAGCGGCGTTCCGGAGATCTGGAATGTAATCTCCACCCGCGTCTGCACCTCCATCATCTCGTCCGATGCGAAGAGCAGGCCGGATTCGCTAACGTTGATGGTTTCCCCCAGAAACCATTCTTCTGCTCCAGCGAGCCGGTAGCGCAGGGGTATGCGTATCTCCTGGCGAGTGGCGCGCGTGGAGGACTCTTTTTGGCGGGCAGCCGCCAATCGGGGGTCAGAACCTTCCATGAATGAAGTCTCCGAAAATCTGCTACGTCTGGGTCCGTTCCGGAACACGGAGATAACAACGTTCAAGGGGGTACAACTCAGGGTGAAAAGATTCTGTGCGATTCACTCTGGGGTGTCAAGCAGAGTTGAAGACGCTTAACAAATTTAATTCTTACTTGCACATTTCAATGTGCTTCCCTCGCCACACGAACTATCGAAAACCGTTTGTGGTCAGCCTGTTAGCTGATGACATTATCTTCACCTCCAGAAGAGGTGGCGTGCATTGTAGTGGCCGCAAGGGCGCACGATGATGTCAAGCGAAACAGCAATTCTTGGAGGGATTTAATTTCATGTCGGCAGTTCATCCCCACTTTCGCGACGCAAAACGAATTCAAACAAGCTTCCTGGCAAACATAGAAAAGAGAACGCTGATCTGGCTGGCCGCGCACACTCCTCGATTCATCAACTCTGATCATCTGACCGCACTCGGCCTCTTCGCGATGGCAGGAGCCGGAGCGAGCTACTGGTGGGCCGGCCGAAACAAGCTCGGACTGGTATTTGCCATCTTCTTTCTTGCCCTGAACTGGCTTGGCGACAGTCTGGATGGCACCCTGGCCCGCTATCGCGACTGCTGCCGCCCAAGGTACGGCTTCTACGTCGATCACGTCGTGGACGCTTTGAGTGCGTTGTTCCTGCTCGGCGGACTCGGGCTTTCTGGTTACATGTCACTTCCGGTTGCCATGGGGCTGCTGATTGCCTACCTGCTCGTCTCCATTGAGGTATATCTGGCCACCTACACGCTGGGAAATTTCAGGATCTCCTATTTCAAAATGGGACCCACGGAATTGCGCATACTGCTGTGCGTCGGAAATCTCGCGCTTTTCTGGAAGCGCACGGTCCATCTGTTTGGCCAGGTTCTTCCTCTGTTCGATGCAGGCGGGCTTATTGGAACGGTTGGACTGCTGGTGGTGTTGTGCGTCTCTGCCGCTCGCAACACCGCTGCCCTTTATCGCAGCGAACCAGTTAACCATCCGCCGAGCAGAATTCCCGCGGGGGCGACTCTTAAGTTCCCACCTCAGGCCAGAGTCGACGCTTAGGCGCTCAAGATTGGCAAAAAGAAAAAACCGGCTGGTCTTTGTGACCAGCCGGTGCAGCTTCCGAACTGACTGAGGGAGCTATAACACTGGGTTAACGATTACACATAAGCTGGCCGTTGATGTTGGCGATGTCGCCGCGGCATCTGTCCCAATCATCAAGGTTGGTCCAGCGCCAGCGTCCGTCGGCGGCCTGGCAGCGGGCCTTGAGTTTATCGCCGTCGAGACTTATGTCGCGGCAGGAGTTCGCATACGAGCCACGCGGTGTCGCGCGCCGTCCGTCACGGTCGTGGTCCCGGTCGCGATACTCTGCTTCATGCTCGCGTGCGCGCCATTCGCAGCGCAGCTGCCCGTTCTCGTTCGCAATGTCGCCCCGGCAACGGTCAAAGCCATCCAGCTGTGTCCAGGCCCACTCATGACTTGCCGTCAGGCAGCGAGCGCGCAAGTCATCGCCCCGCACGTAGATGGGCGCGCAGGTCCTTACGTAAGAGCCTGAGAAGGGTGCTGCCCTGCGGCCGCACACAAGCTGCCCATTGTCATTAATAATGCCGCCCACGCAACCATTGAATTGGGCGAGAGAGGTGCGGGTCCAGCGATGATTCATGTTTTCGCATTTCGCAGAAAGGCTGTCTCCGCTTACGCGCATATCGCGGCAGGTTTCAACATAGGAGCCGGGCGGCAGCCATCCGCTGCGGTTGCGGTCCCATGCTGCTCCGCGACGGTTGCAGCGCAGCTCGCCTTCAATATTGGAAATGTCACCCTGGCATTCCTGGTATTCCGGCAGAACTGAATATCGCCACGCGCCGTGGCTGTCCTGGCAGTTTGCGTAAATCGCGTTTCTTCCCGTCTGCACAGAAGCGCAGGTCTGAAGATATGAGCCTTGCGGAACCTGGGCTGATGCCCTCGGCGTGATGAGCGCCAGCAGCGCCGCCGCTAGAAAACATCCGACCCTGATCGTGTTGCGCATTCCAAGTCCTCCAACTTTGCATGAACTTCTTTTTGTGGCGCCGGGGGGTTGCTGCTGCATCGAACACCGGCATGCAACCAAAGTTCCGCACCAGAGTCTTTGATCGCGGTGACAAAACCTCAGCAGCGTCGGCGTTCGGGGGAATCAGCTACTCGCAATTTGCTTGCAGTATAAGCGAATTGAACCGGTAAACCGCTGTGACAAAAGGCCCTAGACTCTTTTGGTAAACCCCTGAGTCGTTTCCTTTCCTGAGGTTCCGCTGAAGGGATAAAGAGTGGTTCGAGCGCGAGCTCCGGGATGTGGGATAATCATCTGTTTTGCCCGATTGTCCGATTGCTATGGCGGGAACGACGCCGGTTGGCATCGAAGTCTCCACACGAGAGGGCCGTGGGCAAGGCGCAAGGAGAAATCAAGCTTGGACTTCCAACTGAATGACGAGCAGTTGCAGCTGAAGAAATCCGTCCGCGAGTTTGCCGAGCGGGAAATCCTGCCCAATGTAATGAAGTGGGATGAATCCGGCCAGTTCCCTATGGACGTTGTGAAGGAACTGGGCAAGATGGGCGTGATGGGAACCATCTTTCCCACCGAGTACGGCGGAGCGGGCCTTGGCTACGTGGAATATGTGATTGCCATTGAAGAACTTTCGCGGGTTGACGGCTCCGTCGGCATCATCGTTGCTGCGCACAATTCTCTTTGCTCCAACCACATCTATCTGGCAGGCAACGAAGCTCAGAAACGTAAGTACATCCCCAAACTCGCCAGCGGTGAATTTATCGGGGCGTGGGGACTGACCGAGCCCAACTCCGGCTCTGATGCGGGCGGCGCGCGCATGACGGCTACCCGCTCGAAAGGCGGCTGGCTCCTGAACGGGACGAAAACGTTCATCACCAATGGAACCTATGCCGATGTCGCGGTTGTGATTGCCGTGACGGACCGTGCGGCGCACACGCACGGACTCTCGGCATTTGTGGTCGAGAAAGGCACAAAAGGATTCCGTCCCGGCAAGAAAGAAAACAAACTCGGCCTGCGCGCCAGCGATACGGCGGAGCTGATCTTTGAGGATTGCTTCGTGCCCGATGAAGCGCTGCTGGGCAAGGAAGGTGACGGGTTCATTGACGCGATGCGCGTCCTCGATGGAGGCCGCATCTCCATTGCCGCGCTGGGTCTGGGAATGGCGCAGGGTGCGTATGAAGCGGCTCTCAAGTACTCCAAGCAACGGCGGCAGTTCAACAAGGCCATCAGCGAATTTCAAGCCATACAATGGAAGCTGGCTGATATGGCGACGGAGATCGATGCAGCTCGGCTGCTCACCATGCGTGCAGCTAACATGAAAGACTCCGGGATGAAAACCACGCTGGAATCTTCCATGGCTAAGCTGTACGCCGGGGAAGTTGCGGTGAAGTGCGCCAATGAATGCGTGCAGATTCACGGCGGCTACGGCTTCATCAAGGATTACCCGGCAGAGAAGTTTTACCGCGATGTGAAACTTTGCACCATTGGCGAAGGCACCAGCGAAATCCAGCGTCTCGTGATCGCAAGACAGCTGCTGAAAGACTAGCCATATTAAATGGCAGACACGATTCAATCCTGGGTTGACCGCATCCGCACGGGCGATGTTCGCGCCCTGGCCCGCGCCATCAGCACGATTGAAGACGGACGTCCGGAATCACTACCGCTGCTGAAATCCCTCTTTCGCTATAGCGGCAAGGCCCGCGTGATCGGGCTGACCGGGGCGCCGGGCGCAGGGAAGAGTACGCTGGTTGACCAGCTTGCCCGCGAATATCGCAGGCAGGCAAAAACTGTCGGCATCATTGCTGTGGATCCGACGAGTCCTTATACCGGTGGCGCCATTCTGGGCGACCGCATCCGCATGCAGGCCCATCACGCCGATCCGGGAATTTACATTCGCAGCATGGCGACGCGTGGCTTTCTCGGAGGGCTGGCTCGCGCGACAACTGACGTCGCGACCGTCCTCGACGCAAGCGGAAAAGACCTGGTGCTCATTGAGACCGTTGGCGTCGGGCAGGACGAAGTAGATATTGTCCGGCTCGCCGACGTGACCGTGGTGATGCTGGTTCCCGGGATGGGTGATGACGTTCAGACCATCAAGGCCGGGATCATGGAGATCGCCGACATCTTTGTCATTAACAAGAGCGATCGCGAAGGCGCTGAACGAGTGGAACGTGAGATTCGGGCCATGCAGACCCTGGCGATCCGCAAGGACACCTGGACGCCGCCGATCATCAAGACCGTCGCCAGTGAAGGGAAAGGAATCGCAGAGCTGGCAGCCGGGATTGAGCAGTACGAGCGCTTTCTGCGCGAGAAAGACCTGTTGCTGAAAAAGAAGGCAAGCAACTGGCGTGAACGGCTGGTCGAGATGTTGCGTGAAGCCCTGTTGCAGCGTCTATTGGAAGAGCGTTTGCGAGAAGAGGACCTTGGGCGCATCGCCGCCGAAATCGCCGAGCATCGCCGCGACCCGTACTCGCTCGTGGAAGAACTGGTCGGCAACATGACACTTGCTGAAAAAGGTTGAAAGTGGGTGTGACGCTTAAGCTCTACAAGCCGCAAGGCCGGTCACGCGCCGAGCGGCGCTGCAACAGGAGCATCCATAGTCTGCGTGATTAGCGAAAGGCCAAGCGGTTTGCATAGAAAAGGTCAGGAGCTTTTTTTCATGTCCTCCCACACCATTGACCACCTCGGAATTGCCGTTAAATCACTGGCCCAGGCGCGCAAGTTTTATGAGTTGCTTGGCCTTGAGATCGCCGAAGAAGAAGTTATACCGCAGGAAAAGGTAAAAGTCGCGATGGTGGAGCTGGGTGAGAGCCGTATTGAGCTGCTTGAACCGACCAGCCCGGATTCGGTGATTGCTAAGTTTCTGGAAAAGCGCGGAGAAGGCCTGCATCACGTAGCTCTGCACGTTCCTGATCTCACGCACGCGGTGGAGCAGCTCAAGGGCGCAGGAGTCCGTCTGATCTCAGACGAGATCAAGATCGGTGCGGGTGGCCATTTGTATGTGTTCGTGCATCCCACGAGCGCCGGCGGCGTGCTGGTGGAACTCGTCCAGGAAGTCCCGTCGGGCGTTTAGTGGTGTGTAATCCCGAGCCCGCAAAGCGGGAGAGGGAACCCTATCGGCAACACAAACTTTGGGAACAATACTCACGTGTCTTATCTTTACTTCTGGATCTGGTGAATGTAGGGCTCCCTCGCTGCGCTCGGGATGTAAAACCAAATGATCATTCTCGGAATTGACACTTCCGGAAAATCCGGTGGCGTGAGCCTGGCTGAAGGGGATGCCCACAGCTTCCGTGTGCTCGGAAGCGCTCCAATCAGTGGAGGGACTTTTTCCGCCCAGCTCGTGCCAACGGTCGCTGCGCTACTGCAGGAACAGAAGCTGGCCGCGCATGATCTCAATGGGCTTTGCGTGGCCTCCGGCCCCGGATCATTTACTGGGCTTCGCGTGGGTCTCAGCGCAGTGAAAGGTCTGGCGGAGATTCTCCACATCCCGATTGCAACCGTCTCCTTGCTGGCAGCGCTCGCCAGCCGATCCAGCGCAAATGGTACCGTGCTGGCGGTGCTTGATGCCGGAAGGGGTGAATTTTTTGTCGGGACCTATTTCAAGGACACTGAATCAAACTCGCTCCGCTGTGTGGATGAATCACTGCGCTCGGCAGCGGAACTCGCGCACCACTTTCAGGTCACGCCCGCGCCTGCTCTGGTCACCTGCGACGAGCCCGTCATAAAGGCAGCGACCGCGGCAGGAATTGAATGCGAGACCGTGGCGCGTCCAGACAGCGCCCTGATTGCGCAGCTCGGCCTGGAGCAGCTGCTCTCCGGTGATACCGTGGCGGTGGAAGTGCTGGACGCGAATTACCTCCGCCGCTCGGACGCTGAGATCTTCTTTAAAGGCAATCGCTAAATGCCTCAGATTCGTGTGGCCGTTCCCGGTGATGTGCACCAGATTCAGGAACTAGCGGCTGAAGCACCCACCGCTTCACGGTGGTCGGCAGACCACTATGAATCGTTTTTCGCACCTCAATTGGTGCAAGACTCACTATTGTTTGTTGCTGATCACAATGGAACTGTGATTGGCTTCCTGGCTGCGCGCGCTGTGAGCGGCGAATGTGAGATTGAAAGCATTGTGGTTAGGCGATCGCGCCAGCGAGAAGGGACGGGTTCAGAGTTGCTGAAGCAGCTGCTCTCAACGGTAAGTGGCAGAGTACAAAGGGTATTCCTTGAAGTCAGAGTCTCGAACCAGCCAGCTATTCGGCTATACGAGAGCGCCGGATTTTCGACGGTGGGACGCCGCAAAAATTACTATCAGAATCCGGCTGAGGATGCACTAGTCATGAAAAAAAGTTTGGTTGAATTGGACTGAAATTCAATTGAATCCGCTCTGCCCCTATGTTAACGTTCGGTGAAGAACAGGAGGTTCTTCCGGATGGTAGATTCCGTTCGCGAACAGCTTCTTGCCGGCCACGATGAATTTCGTAGGCTGGCTTATGAACACACTCAATATTCCCAACGCCTCGAATCACTCCTCGAAAAACGATATCTTTCCGACGATGAAAAGCTTGAAGAAGTGCGCTTGAAGAAGCTCAAGCTGCGTCTGAAAGACCAGATGCACATCATCGAGCAGGAATTCAGGTCTGGGCGGTCCCAGGTAGCGTAAGTCCGGAATTTCTCGAGTCCATAAACCTCTCTTCCCTGAAGCCCTTGCGCTCAGGCAAGAGAGGTTTGTGTTTTGTGCCTGATGGGGGATTTGCAAATTCGGCACCGGTTCGGGCGTGGATCTACCCTGCTGCCCACCATCTCCGAGAACAGCGAGTCGCTATAATCTTAAAGAATGGTACGCGATGGGCTCTATTACGCGGCAGGAATGCTGGTGGTTGCGGCTGTGCTCTGGTGGCTGGCCGCCCCCGCAGCAGCCATTGTCCCGATTCTCTTTGCCATCTTCTTTCTATGGTTCTTTCGTGATCCTGAGCGCGCGATTCCGCAGGATCCAAGCCTCATCGTCTCGCCGGCTGACGGCAAAGTCACCGAAGTTGCCAGTACCCAATTCAAGGGCCGGCCCTATACGCGCATCAGCATCTTCCTGAACGTTTTCAACGTACACGTAAATCGCTCCCCCATTTCGGGCGTTGTGCGAGAAGTGGTTTACCAGCGCGGGAAGTTTGGGAATGCGATGGATTCCGCTTCGGCGGATGCCAACGAACAGAATATTGTGACCGTGGAAGGCGAAGGAATGACCATCGTCTTCAAGCAGATTGCGGGTCTGCTGGCGCGTCGCATTGTTTTCCAGCTAAAACCGGGCGACAATGTGGCGCGCGGGCAGCGCGTGGGCATGATCAAATTCGGTTCGCGTACAGATGTCGTTTTCCCTGAGCCGAACCAGGTGAGCGTAAAGGTTGGCGACCACGTGAAAGGCGGGTCTTCCATCCTCGCGCGCGTGAACACACTGCAGTCGGTGCAATCCCGGCCGGCTCCGCAGACCACGGAGGCGACGCGATGAAAATTCCCGCGCCCATGCGGCGGTGGGAAGACCAGTTACCTGCGGAACAGAAACGCCGCATGCGCAAAGGCATGTATATCCTGCCTTCGTTTTTCACGGCGGCGAATATCGGCGCAGGCTACTACGCGATTGCGGAAACAATCCGCGCCGCGCAAGCGAGCGTTGCTCATTTCGACAGGGCGGCCCTTGCAATCGGAATTGCGATCGTGGCTGACGGCCTTGACGGTCGCATTGCACGCATGACCAATACGACGAGTGACTTCGGCCGCGAATTCGATTCGCTCGCCGATGTGATCACCTTCGGCGTGGCGCCGGCCATTCTCGCATTCATGTGGGGCTTTCACTGGCTCTGGGAATATGACTTTGAAAGCACAGCTGTGCTGGCTCGTGTAGCGCAGCTTGGCCTCGTCGCCAGCTTCATCTTTTTAGTCGCCGGTGCCAGTCGTCTCGCGCGCTTCAACATCCAGTCGAATCCGCAGCCATCCAATCCCGGACGTCCGGGCAGGAAGTATTTCGTTGGAATGCCCATCCCCGCAGGGGCAGGCGTGATCGCAGCAACTGTTCACCTGAAAGGTGGCGAGCCGGTAAACGTGTGGTGGGTTTCCGTTGTCTGGATGGCCTTGCTGGTGCTGGTCGGCTTTCTGATGGTGAGCACCTGGCGCTTTTACAGCTTCAAAGACCTGAACCTGCGCAACCGGCATCCGTTCTGGATGCTTGTTCTGATCTGCGGACTTCTGGCTCTGGTGCTGCTGTTTTCGCGGCCCGTGTTGTTCATCATCGCGATTACCTACATGCTGAGCGGCGTGCTCACGCGGCTTTCCTTCCTGTTCCGCCGCAGGCCCACGCAGCCCGCACCTCCTGCCTATGAGGAGGCGCCTGAACATTGATGAGAAGCGAAGCAAACAACCTCTACAAAGTGGCCATCATTGGCGCGGCCGGCCTGAAGGGCAAGGAGCTCAAGGAAGTACTGGAAGAGCGGAATTTTCCGGCCGTCGATATCCGCCTTCTCGATGACAACGAATCGCTGGGACAGCTGGAGAGCGTGCAGGACGAAATTTCGTTCGTCCAGCCGGTTGGCCGCGACCAGCTTGAGGGAGTGGATTTTACTTTCTTCGCCAGCGACGAGCAATTCACCCGGCGCAACTGGAAACTGGCGCGCGAAGTGGGCAGTGCCATCGTGGACCTCTCCTACTCGCTGGAATCCAGTGACGGTGTACCGGTGAGCTCACCATGGATCGAACGCGAGCTTGGCGAGCATGCGCCGTTGAAGCTGGATCAGAACGCAATCGTCGCCGCCCATCCTGCGGCGGTCACTCTGGCTTTGCTGTTGCTCCGTGCCCGTAATGCCGGGACGGTGCAGCGGGCTATCGCTACTATTTTTGAACCTGTATCCGAGCAGGGCCGCAGGGGCATGGACGAGCTCCATGAGCAAACCGTCAATCTGCTCTCCTTCCAGGAGATGCCCAAGCAGGTCTTTGATACGCAGGTCGCATTCAACATGCTGGGCCGTTACGGCCCCGTTGCCGGTCACGCCCTGGAAGAAGCCGAACGGCGCATCGCAAATCATTTCCATAAGCTTGTTGGAAATCACGTACAGGCTCCGGCTCTCACTCTCGTTCAGGCTCCCGTATTTCACGCGCACACTTTCTCAATCTATGTAGAGCTCGAGAAAAATACATCGGCCGGCGACTTCTCCCGCGCGCTTGCTGGAGAACACGTTAAGCTGGCGCGCAGCCCGGAGGAAGCTCCGAGTAACGTAAATGTGGCCGGCAAAGACGAGATTCTGGTAGCCGTCCGGCCCGACGCCTCTCACCAGAATGGATTCTGGATTTGGGCCGCGGTGGACAATCTCCGCCTGGCTGCTCTCACTGCAGTGGATTGCGCCACCGCCCTGGCCGCAGTTCGGCCGCACGGGAAAGTGCAATGAGAGTTCGCCGTACGGCTGCCCTTTTGATGGCTGCCGCTCTCCTGAGCGGCTGTGGTTACCATGCCGTTGGGCACGGAAACCGCTTTCCGCAGGATGTCCACATCCTCGCCATCCCGATGTTTACCAACCAGACGCAAACCTACGCGGTCGAACAGCTCCTGACGCGCGACGTGTCGCGCGAGTTCATCGGTCGTACTCGCTATCGGGTGGTTACGGACGCCAAGGACAACGCGGACGCTGTACTAAAGGGGACCGTACTCTCAGCCCAGGCAGCGCCGCTCACCTACGATGCCCAGACCGGCCGCATCTCCAGCGCCGTAGTCACTGTCACGATGAAAGTTACACTGGCCGATCGCAGCGGGCGCGTGCTGTTTGAAAACCCTAATTACAGCTTTCGCGAGCAGTATCAGGTCTCTCGCGAAGTGACCAGCTTTTTCCAGGAAGAGACGCCGGCGCTGCAACGTCTCTCTCGCGACTTTGCCCGCACACTGGTGAGTGACATCCTGGAGGCGTTCTAGTGCCGGGGAGAAGTTTCGCGCCTTCGGAAAAGTTCATGGCTGAAGTTGCCGGAGGCAAGCTTCGTCCCGGATACGTTCTGATTGGTGATGAAGTCTTTTTTCGCGACCAGTGCCGCCAGGCGCTGCTGCAGCATCTTGTACCCGATGACCTGCGTGACTTCAGCCTGCATGATCTCGATCTCTCTGAAGTCAGTATTGCCGAGGTTCTGGACCGCGCGCGCACGCCATCGCTGATGGCTCCTTTTCAGGTCTTGTTTGTCCGTGGGGTGAAGAACCTGTACGGCCGCGGCTCTCACGCCGATGAATTGGCTGCGATTGAAGCCTACATGAAGGACCCAAACCCGGCAGCGGTGATCATCTTTGTCGCCGATCATGTAAGCATTCCCGCCGACGTGCGTCGCATGGACATGCAGGACAAAGACCGGTACGAGCGCATCCGCGAGACATTGGGTCAGTATTGCGGCATCGTCGAGCTGGCGCGTGTGGAAGAAAGCGATGGCATGCGCTGGATCATGGACCACGGTTCGAAGGAAGACGTGAAGGTCGACCAGGACGCGGCGCGCGAACTGATGGACGCGCTCGGTTCCGACATGATGCTGGTCAGCCGCGAGCTGGAAAAGCTCATTCTTTACGTCGGTGAAAAGAAGCACATCACCCTTGGTGATGTAGAAACCATGGTACTTGCCGCCAAGCAGCGCTCGCTGTACGAACTGACCGACGCGATCTCAGCCAAAGACAAGGCTCGCGCCCTGGCAGTGCTCGATGCTTTGCTGTCGAGTGGCGAAGGCGAGGATGCCGCCATCGGACATCTTTACATGCTGGCACGCACGTTTCGCCAGATGCTGGTGATCCTGGAGAAGAATGTGCGCGATTCGCGAGCCATCTGGCAGGCACTCTGGCAGGGCTTTCGCGTGCCGCCCTTTGCCGCGGAAGACATCATTCGCCAGGCGCGGCGTTACAAGTCACGCCGTGAGCTTACCCGCGCTCTCAAGCTGCTGGCCCGTGCTGATCTCCAACTGCGCTCGAATCCGCCCAGCCGCAGGATGGTGCTTGAGCAGCTGGTAATGCACCTTGCGGAAGAGCCGCGGGTGATCAGCAGTGAATGGCAGCAGGATGAACTTCCCGTCTAACGCTCAGCGTGCAATGACACCGGCTGCGTCCGGTACGCGCCTCAGGAAAATCAGAATTCCCACAACAATGAACGACACCGCAACGGCGCACACACCGTTCCAGTGCCAGTGGGTCCAGGCCCATGCGCCGAGTAGCGACCCGAGCGATCCTCCGCCGAAGTAGCAGATCATATATATGGTGTTTACCCGGTTGCGCGCGTCTGGCCGGAGCGAAAACACACGCGACTGGTTTGCGACCTGAGCTGCCTGGACGCCACCATCAAGCACAATCACTCCAATGATCAGCCCGATCAGATGCAGGCCGAAGATCCAAAAGCAGGCATACGCCACTAGCACCACGCTGAGGGCGATGGCGACCACAAAACGTGGCCCGCGCCGGTCTGAGGTGCGGCCGGAGATCGGCGCTACAAGAGCACCCGTCGCGCCGATCAGCCCGAACAGTCCTGCCGCCTGGCTGCCGTAATGATAGGGCGGAGTTTCCAGCAGGAATACCAGCGTCGTCCAGAAGGCACTGAAGGCCGCGAATAGCATCGCCCCGACCAGCGACACCTGCCGGAGCTTCGGAGTCTCAATCACAAGGCGAACGAGCGATTGGATCAGTCGTCCATACGTCAGCTGGGAGTGCGGCAGAACTTGCGGGAGACGGACCCGCAGCAGCACGGCAAAAACGAGCGCCATCCCGCAGGCGATCCAGTACATGGCTCGCCAACCCAGGTGAGCAGCCACCGAGCCGCTGAGAGTCCGCGCAAGCAGGATTCCCAGGAGTATTCCGCTGAGAATCGAACCGATGGTCTTGCCCTGCTCCTCCGGGGCGGAGAGTTCTGCGCCCAGAGGGATCATGATCTGTGCAATCAGCGTAGTGAGACCGATGAAGAAGCTGGCCAGCACCAGCAATCCCAGGTTGGGCGCAAGCGCCGCGCCCGCCAATGCAACCGCCACCGCCAGGAACAACGAAACCACTAAACGCCGCCGCTCAACCAGATCGCCCAGCGGAATAAAGATCGGCATGCCCAGCGCATAACCGGCCTGGGTGAAGGTAGCTACCAGTCCGATTCCGTGAGGATCTGAGTGGAAACTGCGCGCCATGGCAGCGAGCATTGGCTGGTTGTAATAAAGGTTCGCGACCGCAACTGCCGACGCCACGGTGATGAGCCACAGCAGGGCACGCGAAAGATGCGGCCGGGGCGGCGCGGCGACTTCCTGATCTACCTGAAAACGCGACATGAGGGCTCGTACTCGAATATAGCGGAACAGCAGTAAGCAGGTGTTGATGCTTCTTTGCCCTGAAAGTGTGCCCTGTAATCGGCAGTTACCAAGGGCCGAGCCACCATCGTGCATACTGAATCAGGATTCAAAGTTGCTACTATCTCCGCAAGTCTACGGCGCAGTACTTCCGCGTCGATGACCCAAGTTCGCAAGGGAGACCCTGTTTGGCAATGCGCACGCTTTTCCTGGGATTTTTGCTGATTGCTTCCGCAATGCCGGGTATGAGCCGGCAAGGCTCGAATGCTCCTTCTTCCACCTATGCGGGCCAGATGGAGATCACCACCCGCTCGCCGGAGGCACGCACCTACTTTGAAAGAGGGCTCGCACGGATGGGCGCTCTGCACCGGGAAGAAGCCATGCGCGAGTGGCGCAATGCCGCCACCGTAGATCCGCAGTTTTCGCTGGCGCACGCACTGCTCGCCATGCTCTCGCGTGACCCGATCGAGCAGGTTGCCGAACGCGAAAAAGCTGCGGCAACGCGCAGCTCTGGAAGTCGGGAAGAACAGCTGATCGTGGATTGGGTGGTCAATGCCAACCAGAGCCGTTGGGTGCCCGCCATTCAGGCGATGAATGAGGCGCTGAGCGAATATCCACAGGATAAATATCTGGCATGGCTGGCGGGGCTTTGGCTTACCAACCAGCGCCAGTCAGAGCGCGCGATTGTCCAATTCGAACGGGCGAATGGAATTGACCCGAAATTCGCTGATCCGCTGAACCAGGCGGCTTACTGCTATGCCCGCCTCGGCGATTTTGAGAGAGCGTTCAATGATCTTGAGCGTTACGCCGCAATGATGCCCAATGAGCCGAACCCGCAGGATTCACTCGGGGAAATCTCGAGGATGGCAGGACGGTTCGAGGATTCGCTGACGCATTATCGAGCGTCGCTGAAGATTGACCCGGATTTCGTAGAATCGCGCGCCGGCATGGGAGATACGTTCGCGGTCATGGGAGAACAGGCCAAAGCCCGGACCGCCTATGCTGATGCGATGGAACACGCTCAGACCCGCGTGCAGGGTGTGACCTTCGCGTTGCAGTCCGCCGCGACGTATGTGCGCGAGCAGGATTTCACGAAAGCCGATACAGGTTTTGAACAGGTTGCGAAGCAGGCTCACGAGCTTGATCTGGGAGCACTTGAGGCGGAAGCCTGGCGCATGATGTCGGTGTACCAGAAGGACAACGGCAGGGCGATCAAATTGCTGAGCCGCGCTGAAATGGTGCTGCGCGAAAAACACAAGATGAGCGCCGCTGCCCGCGAGCAGGAACTGGCGGCGATCCTGCGCACGCGCGTGGGCCGTTCAGTTCACGATGGCAGCATGCATGATGCGCTTGCAGCGCTGAAGCGCATGCAGCAGCTTGCGGCAGCCAACAATGACGGCCGCGTGCGTTCCGCCGTCAGTGGGGCGCAGGGCGCGGTGCTGATGGCACAGGCTAAATTCGAAGAAGCGATTGCTCAACTGGAAGACGATGACAAGAACCCGTTCTCGATGCAGCGGCTGATTCTGGCTTATGAAAAAACCGGCCAAAAAGACAAAGCCGAACGCATCAAACAGCGGCTGGCGAAGTACTACGAGCCCAGCATCGAACAGGCGGTGGTGGTGCCGCTATTCAATAAAACGATGCTCGCGATGAAGGACAAGAATTAAGCTGGCCCGTTGCTCCTGATGTCCATTGGGATGTTCAGCGGGCTTCAGCCGCTTCTGTGCTCTTGCTTCGCGCCCCACGCCAATAAAGCACCAGCCCGAAGCCGATAAAAGCGACTGTCCAGAAAACCAGGTTCAATACGAATTTGAGCTTGTCCGGCTCCTCGCCGGGGGGCACACAGGCTAGTCCCATGGATCCAGCCGTAATCACAAATCCGAGCAGGCCCGTGATCCAAACTCCAGGCTTCCCACCCGGCACAAGAACATGTTCCGGCGCGTTCCTGTCGCTTCGATAGGCGAGCCTGATAATAGCCGCATACATGTAAAGGAACGGAATGAAGTAGAGAATTACGCTCATGGAAACCAGGAACTGGTAAGCTCCGATTACACTCTTGCTGCCCAACTGGGAGAAAACCAGGATCACACCTGAGATCCCTGCCTGGATCAGGATAGAGATCCAGGGGGTTTTCCAGCGAGGATGGATCTTGCCGAAAAAGGCGGGAAGATAGCGATCAATCCCGGCGACAAATGGAATACGGGCAACCCCGGCAACAGTGGACCCGACACCGCCTGCGTTACCAACAGTGACAAGCAGGGCAGCAACAATCCCGAACCAGGCCAGGCCCAGCGTGGCAGAGCCGACCGAGATCGCCTGAAAGACGCCGCTGCGAACGTCCACTTTCCCGGGAGGAAGAAGGACCATCAGCGCGACGGTGGCGATGATGTACATGGCCGCGATCAGGGCGGCGGAAGCGTAAATCGCCCGCGGGAACGTCTTGCGCGGCTCGCGAACCTCCTCACTCATGGCGCAAACCAGCTCCATGCCGGTGAAGGCGAACGCAATGTTCGACCAGAAATTTACCGTGTCCCAATCCCAGTGAGGCAGGGAAGATTTCCATGAGAACTGGGTAATACTGCCGTGATGTACGCCCAGGTACCAGGCGAGCCCGACCAGCATGACCAGCGGAGCATACGTCGCCACGCCACCTGCGTTTTGTAGCCACTTCCCGATATCGAGGCCGATGATGTTGAGCAAAACAGCTATCGCAAGCAGTCCCAGAGAGGCCCAGAGCAGGTAACGAGGACTGGAAGCGAGCCATGCGTATTTCGGCCCGCCGATATAAACCGACATGGCGACGCTGGCGGTTAGAAGTCCCGGGAAATAGAAGAACGTATAAATCCAGTAGGTCCAACCCGCGATGAACCCGTGAAAATCGCCAAAAGCCTCTTTGCTCCACACATAGAGACCGCCTTGCGCCGGATAGCGTGTGGAGAGTTCGATGATCACAAGCGCGGTCGGCAGAAAGAAGAGCGTTGCGGCCAGAACCCAAAGACTGATCGAAGATGTTCCGTTGTGCGCGGCGGCGGCAACCCACCGCGGTCCAAGGACCGCGGCGATGTTGAACAGCAGCACGTCCCAGAAACCCATGGCTTTGCGCAGCTGTGACTTGGGTGTGGTGGACTCAGTGGTCTGCAAAAGATTCTCCGCCGAGCGGGATTTTGGTTGCAACATTGTACCGTGACATCTTTCAGTGCAGACGTCGGATCCTGCTCGCAAGCGTAAGAACACGCGAGGCTCGCTTTTGTACAATATTTTCAGGAGCAGATTGTTGATGCCAAGACTGGTGAAATGCGCGAAGCTGGGCCGCGAATTGCCCGGCCTGGACGAACCCCCATTTGACACGCCGCTGGGGCAGAAGATCTATGAATCGATCAGCGCCGAAGCCTGGCGCATGTGGAGCGAGCACTCCAAAATGCTGCTGAACGAATACCGGCTTCAGCCGTGGAAGCCTGAAGCGCAGCAATTTCTGGTGGAACAGATGGAAGCTTACCTGTTCGGTTCCGGTTCATCCCTGCCCAAAGAGTACGTTCCTCCGCCGAAATGAGCAAATTGACAGTGAGTGATGAGCCTCCTTGTGTGTGATTTACGCCCGTGCCCGATTCTGAGGCTCTGAAATGCTGGGTTATAATAGTGGAACCCCATCGCCGTATCAGTTGATGCAGCGGATTCATTCGTCGGGACGTGGCTCAGCCTGGTAGAGCACTCGCTTGGGGTGCGAGGGGTCGGCAGTTCAAATCTGCCCGTCCCGACCATTTATTTTTTGGCGAGTGGCCGACCGCGGGCAGCCCAAGGTTCCGCATTCGCGAAGCGAATGCGTCTTGAAAAAGAAGACGTGCGAGGGGTGACTGCGGAGCAGCCAGTGCAGTTCAAATTTGCCCGTCCCGACCATTTTTTGTGTATGAAGGGCGGCGACACATACTTGCTCCTGCCAGGGGCGGCCGACAATGCCTGCTAAATTTCCCATTAAGACTTGCGCGCTCTGCGGCGAAGAGTTTGAGCTCAAACCCGGCAAGCCGGGGCTTGCCATACATTGTCCAAGCTGTAGCGAGGAAGAGAGCAAAGCTGGTTCAGGTCAGAGTGCCGAGGCTGACGATCGCAGTAGCCGGAGCGAGATGAATGCGGCCCGGCGTGAGGCGATGCGCAACCTGTTGTACCGAAAAGACAGCTAGTCTCAACATCACGCTCAGTTAGAAGTCCCGCCGGCAGAAGATGACTCGCCCCGTACCGGCCGGGTCTCCCAGTGAAACCATACTGCCAGCAGGCGCAGGGCAAACCCACTCGAAGCCCCGATGATCGTGGAAGTCTCGCGAGTCAAGCCAAAGTAGTCGCATACTAGAAACATCGAGGCGCCGAAGCCCGCCGCAATCGCATACAGTTCGCCACGCTCGAATATTTTCGGCGCGCGTCCGCTGAGCACGTCGCGGATGCAGCCACCGCCGACGGCCGTTACGCAGCCGAGCAGCAAGGCCGGCAATCGACTGAGATCGACATTGAGCGCGCGCGTGCAGCCCGCTACGGCGAACAGGCCAAGGGCGGCCGCATCACAGATGACCATGGCCCGTTCCACACCTTTACCGATTCGCGAAGCGAACACCATCCCTGCCAGGCCGCCAACCAGAGCCATCATTAGATACCGGGCGTCCTGAAATGCGAGCGGAGGGCCGATCTGCAGGATGAGGTCGCGGGTGATGCCGCCGCCCAGCGCAGATGCCAGCGAGAGGCCCATGACGCCAACCAGATCGTACTTGTAACGCGTTTCACGCACCGCTGCCAGCGCGCCTCCCACAGCGCCAACGAAGACGCCGAGGAAGTCGATGATAAAGAACAGCTCGTCAAGATGCAGCGGCAGCTGAACCGGCATAGCAGTTCATTTTAGCGAGCGGGAACGCAAGGGCAAGGAAGGTGGTGTCCGGCGGTAATCTCGCCAGTGTGCAGGAAGGTGTTAAAGTAACCCTCCCTTGCGGGACAAATTCTGCGACTTTGAACGAGGGGCGGCGGTTCTGTAAGGACCGCCCCTACCCTTTCTATCAATAGGAAGTCAGGACTCGGCCCGAGTGGCGCCGAGTCCGTTGTCTCAATTGCATCCACACTCGCAGTTCGTTTGAGATCTCTTGAGCGGTTTCCGCGAAGCGGATTAAAAAAAGCCTCTATGCTTTCGAGTTCGCCTTGGCGGCCTCATAGACCTGCATGAAATGTTCGACCGACTGCACATAAATTTCCGCCCAATCCACAACGTATCGGCGGTACTGGATTTCGGCTTTGGCTTTTTCAAGGTCCCAGCCGAGAACGCGCATTAGAGCAAGTGTCATCATCGGCGCGCGATGCACGCCTGCTGCGCAGTGCACGTAAACCTTCGACTCAGGATCTTCCATGGCTTCGAGCGCAAACTCCACTCCGTTCTGGAACAATTGCGGAGGCTTGAGCTGGAAGTCATCATCGGTCGGGTTGTGCAGGACGGAGACCGGATATCCTTCCGCCAGCGGCCGGTCGTCAAATTCGATTTGCATGTTGATGATGTGGGTCACGCCGAGCCCGACCAGCTCAGCCATGTTTTCGTCATTCCAGATACCGCCGCCCACCGCGATGCGGTCCGTAATCCAGGTCATGTCCATAGAAAATCAGTTAGATGCTTCAGAATACACGAAAGGCTGACATCAAGCGTTTTGCTTCAATAAGAAGAGGGCGCCTCAACACGCCAATGATCGTAGATGCGCGCTTCCTTGAAGATGCCGAACAGCGCTGGATCCAGCTCGCCGTCCCTTACGGAAAGATCCAGGATCTCCAGCGCGCGTTCCACTGACACTGCTTTCTTGTAGGGACGATCGGCGGCAGCCAGAGCGTCAAAGATATCTGAGATGGTCATCATTCGCGCCTGAATGGGGATCTCCGGCGCGGAGAGCCGGTGCGGGTAACCCGTCCCATTGAGTTTTTCATGGTGGGCGCGCGCAATTTCCGGGATGCTGCGCAGCTCCGTGGTCCAGGGAATCTGCTCCAGAAAGCTCACCGTGTGCGCGACGTGCGATTCAATCTGCAGGCGCTCGTCTTCATCCAGCGAACCCTGGCGGATGGAAAGCAGGTTCACCTCTTCGGGCGTGATAAGTGGTTTCGGCGTGCCTTCCAGCCCTGTGTAGGTGAGCGCCGCAATGCGTGAGAGTATCGCGAAATCCCCTTCCGGCAAGACCGTCGGCTCGTTGGCCCAAATGATCGCCGCCAGATGCTCGTCCATCTCCCTCAGGCGCTCGGCCAGTTCGCGCTCAAATTTCTGTTCGGCTTTCACGAACTCCTCGCGGCCATGTTCCAGCAGGTACTGCAGCTTGGCTTGGAGCATGTTGTTCTCCAGCGTGCGCCGCACAAAGGCAAAGCGCTCGTGGATCAGCTCCATCTGCGCCGGATAAAGCTTCTTGGCTTTCACCAGCACTTCTTCGCGCACGCTGACCTTGCCAAAGTCGTGCAGCAGGCTGGCATAGCGGATTTCGCGCATCTGGTCGCGGCTAAAGCGCACCGGAGCATACGGGCCCGCGCTGATTCGGTCCACCGCTTCCGCCAGCGCCACCGTCAAATTGGCGACGCGGAAGGAGTGACCGGAAGTCGCAGGATCGCGCGTTTCAATCGCCGAGACGGACGCGCGGACAAATCCTTCAAACAGCCGCTGGATGTCGTCGTAAAGCCGGCTGTTTTCGTACGCGACGGCGGCCTGGCTCGCCAGCGACAACACGATCTCCTGCTGCCGCGGTGTGAAAGGAATTACCTGGTCGTCCACTTCGGCGCGCGAAGTTAGCCGCGCGTCGTGGTCGCGTTTGGCGTTGATGAGCTGAAGCACTCCGATAATCTGGTCTTTCTGGTTGCGGATCGGCACGGCAAGAATGGAGCGCGTACGATAGCCGGAGTCTTCGTCAAATTTGCGGTTGATGCTGTAAGGAACGTCTGGCGGCAGGCGATATGCGTCTGCGATGTTCACGATTTCGCCGGTCAGGGCGACATAGCCTGCAATCGAGTGCTCGTTGACTTCCATCTTCTGTTCGCGGAAGGCGATCTGGACGCTGTCATTCTGTGCCAGCTTGAAGCGCAGCTTCTGCTGCAGCGGCGCGGCCTCGTCCGGGGGAGCGGCAAGCGTGTCAACGAACAGCAGTGACTGGCGCGCCTGCTTCTCGCCGGAGGCTTCCACCAGGTAGATCGACCCGGCATCGCTCGACGTGAATTCACGCGACTTGGTCAGGATCAAGTCCAGCAGCTTTTCCGGGTTGTGCTCTGAGGAGAGCGCCACGCCGATCTGGTTCAGCTCATGGATCTCCTGGCTGGCGCCGGCCAGGCGCTGGTTGACCTCGTGCCGGGTGTGGACCAGATGAATATGGTCGAGCGCGTTGTCCACCACGCGCTCCAGCAAAGTTTCAGGGACACCTGGCGGCAGATAGGCATAGACGGCGCCATCGTTACGCGGATCACGAAAGCGCTGCCCGGTCAGGGCGATTACGCGCGTGTTAGGCAGCCGCAGCTCGTTGTAGTGCCGTTCGACCAGGTCTTCATTCGAAACCAGCACGATGCGTTCGACGTCAGCAGGCTCGTCTTTCAGCTCAGCGAAGGTCGTCCGGCGGAGGCGCTGGACCTCCAGAAAATAGCGCTCGGCCAGCGTGTCTTCCTCGAAGAAGACAAGCACCGGAAGCATCCGGCTGCCGGAAACCTGGCGACGGTTTGGAAAAATTGCCAAACTCATGACGATCGACTGTTGTGGCGCTAGTTCTGGGAGGAGCTTGGGCCAGCGTTAGGCAGATATTATGCGAGTTTGCGCGTTTTGCATACGTCACGCTAAGTGATGTCACCTAAGTCCTAAATGCCACTGGTGTCATGTCCGTTGGTGCAGTGCACTTTGGTCAGTCCTGGGAGTTCGCCAGCAGCGGGCGCCGAAGCCTTACCTGGTATCAGCAAGGGCCACGAACGTTCCCAGCCCAATCATGGCCACACCGGTCGCGGTGCGCTGGTTCCTGCGAAACCGTCGGTTGCCGGCAAGTTTTCGTCCCAGAGGAACCGCAAGAGCCACAACCACCAGGTCGGCCAATGTGTTCAGGGAAACGGAGATCAAGCCCAGAATCAGGAATTGCGTCACCGTGTGACCCAGTTGCACATTCACAAACTGAGGAATAAACGAGAGGAAGAAAAGGGCTGTTTTGGGATTCAGGACCTCTGTGAGCACCCCCTGGCGGAATGCGTGCCGTGGGCCGGGTGCCTCGTGGCTTACGACAAGCTCCTGATTCCGTGAGCGGATCATCATCAGACCCAGCCACGCCAGGTAGAGCGCTCCTGCATATTTCACCAGCATGAATGCTGTGGCAGAAGCCGCCAGAATGGCTGAAAGGCCCAGGGCCGCCGCCAAAACGTGGAGCAGTCCACCGCAAAACGTGCCCAGCGAAGAGAGAATTCCTTCGCGGCGGCCACCTGCAAGCGTTCGCGCCAGCACGTAGAAGATGCCCGGGCCGGGCGTCACGGCCAGCAAGGCGGCAGCGGCAAGAAACAGCAGGAATAGACGGCTGTCCAGCAGAATCATGTGTTCTTCCTGTGATATTGCATGACGTATTCTGGAACCGGTCGCTCGGCCCCGTGCTCATCCGGTACCGGGACGCCGGCAGCGGTAGCCAATGGCAGCACTCCCGCCCACACGGGCAGCTGGTAGTCTTCCTCATCGTCCACAGGAGGCCCGGTGCGTATCTTGGCGGATGCTTCTTCTATCGTGAAAGCCAGCACGGCAGTCGCCTTCAACTCCTTAGGGTTCGGCCCGCGTACCTCCTGCCATCGCCCGGCGATCAGGTGTTCGGATATTATGCGAAGCGCACGCGTCTTAGCGTCAAGGTCTGTAATCGCTTGCGCCTGGCCAAATGCCACGACAGACCGGTAGTTCATGGAATGATGAAATGCGGAACGTGCCAGCACCAGGCCATCCACATGCGTTACGGTCACGCAGGCCGGCACGCCGTTCTCGAGTTCGCGCAGCATGCGGCTGGCTGCTGAGCCATGCAGGAAAAGCGTGCCTTCCTCGCGGCCATACAGAGTGGGAATTACGAACGGCTGCCGCTCCATGGAGAATCCCACATGGGCGAGAAAGCCGGCGTCCAGGATTGAGTTGATCACGCTCAGCTCATGCGAGCCTCGCGCCGGCAGCCTCCGTAAGGAGCTGCGTTCCGTCAGATTCATGGCTTCTCCCGGGTAAAGGTGGCGACCCAGTTGGTCTCCCATGTTTTGCCGCCTCGGTTTTCTTTTTCTGGCTGAGTTTGTCTTACGTGGTCAAATTAAACCGTGGATGTGGTATCTATAAAGTTCCACTTTTCATGCGTTTGGTAATACCACTTTCGCGCTCTAATGAGCCCTTGTTCCGGCAGGTTTACGAGGGACTGCGATCCGCGATTGTCACAGGCACGGTCCGGGCCGGCGAGAAACTGCCGGCCACGCGGGCGCTCGCGGAGGACCTGGGTGTCTCACGAACAACGGTGGTGCTGGCGTACGAACAGCTTCTGGCCGAAGGCTTTATTTCCGGCCGTGGCGGATCCGGCACCTACGTCTCGGGCGCGTTCCCCTCCCGTCCTGCTGCCCTGCAGCAAGTGACCGCGAGCACGAAGCTTTCGCGCTTCGGGGCGTCGGTCACCCTATACCCTTCACCTTCTCTGCCGGAAAAGCGCCCTTCCCTGCGATATGACTTTTCCTTCGGCAAGAGCGACCTTGACCTGTTTCCCTTTGCTGCGTGGAGACGGCTACTGCTCCGCTGCATCAGAAAGTTTTCTCTGCATGCTTATGATTACCGTATGCCCTCCGGCAGCCTCGCGTTGCGCGAGAGCATTGCCACCCATCTGGCGCGCGCCCGGGCCGTGCGGTGTGACGCCTCACAGGTCATCATCGTCAATGGCTCCCAACAGGCGCTCGATCTGGCGTGCCGCGTCCTCCTGGATCGAGGCGACCGGGCAGTAATCGAAGATCCGCAGTATCTGGGAATGCGTGAGGTATTCCGCGCCGCCGGCGTTCATCTGCATCCTGTTCCGGTTGACGAAGACGGCCTGGATACGTCGAAGCTCCCAAAAGCTGCCAGGCTCGCCGTCGTGACGCCTTCACACCAGTTCCCCACCGGAACCATTCTCTCGATGTCACGCCGGCTCGAGCTGCTCAACTGGGCCCGGCGCTGCAATGCGATGGTGCTCGAAGACGACTATGACGGTGAATTCCGGTACGGCGGCCAGCCGCTGGAATCGCTTCAGGGACTGGACCGCGAAGGACGTGTCATCTATACCGGCACGTTCTCCCGCACCATGTTTTCTTCCATGCGCATCGGCTACATCGTGGTGCCGAAGTCTCTGTTAAAACCTTTTACCGCGGCCAAGTGGCTGGCAGACAAACATACGGCCACCCTGGAGCAGGAAGCGCTGTCGGAATTCATTAACCAGGGGACCTATGAGCGCTATCTGCGCCGCGTGAGGCGAAAGAATGCGCAGAGGCGTGCGGCGCTCCTGCGTGCTATTGCAGATTACCTGCCATCCGAGGTCCGCGTGAGCGGCGATGGCGCAGGCACACACATTCTTCTGTGGTTGCCAGCACCATACATGGAACAGGAAACCGTCTCTCGTGCAGCACAATTGGGTGTTGGCGTGTATGGCATATCCCCGTACTTCATCGAATCCGGCCGGAGCAGGCCAGGGCTCTTGATCGGATATGCGCGGATGACGGAGCGGCAGATCCGGGAAGGCATCCAACTGCTGGCAACCGCGCTGGCTGCAGCGGCGCGAGCACGGAAGAAGTGAATGGCTCGGCTACAATGACTGCTTTTGCGTGAGGAGACTGCATTGATTCTTCCCATTGTTCAGGTTGGTGAGCCGGTGCTGAGGCAGCCGGCGCGGCCGCTGCGTCCGAATGAGATCCGCAGCCGTGAGATCCGTGAGCTGATGGCGAGCATGAAAGAGACCATGTATGACGCGCCAGGCGTCGGGTTGGCCGCGCCGCAGATCGGCAGAAATCTTCAATTGGCCGTAATTGAAGACCGCAAGGACTACACAAAAGACTGGACACCGGAGCAGCTTGCCGATCGCGAGCGGACCGTTGTGCCTTTCCACGTGATCATCAATCCGAAACTGACGCTGCTCGGCGACGAGAAGGTGGAATTTTTTGAGGGCTGCCTGAGCCTCAATGGACTTATGGCGCTGGTGCCGCGCTCGCGACGGGTGCGCGTCGACTGCCTGGACGAAAACGGCGAGCCGCGCGTGATCGAAGCCTCAGGCTGGTACGCGCGCATCCTCCAACACGAAATCGATCACCTTGGCGGGACCGTATACGTAGACCGCATGTACCCGCGCACGCTTATGACGGTGGAGAACTACAAACAGCACTGGCTGGAGAAGAGCGTGCAGCAGCTGAAGGATGAGGTTTTGAGCTAGCAGCTAGTAGCTGGATTTCACACATCTCCCGGAACCGCCAATATGGTCCCAGCTGAGACGATCGCCGGAATGGCCCATGCCCAGGGTCCCAGGAAGCGAGCGGCAGCCGCGCCGGCTATGCAGCCGGTGATGAAGGCGAGCAGCAGAAGCATGTGTTTCCCGAGTCGCCTGGGAGAGTCTTTCAGCACTGGGTGGCTCGATATCACGTCGAACAGCGCAAGCGTCGCACTGGTGAGATTGCCGGTCATCACCGCAGTGGAGGGAACCACAGGCATCACCAGGCGCAGCACGGAATACTGGCAGGCCATGGCTGAGAGAGCCAGTATGGTGTCAATCACTAACTCCAGGCTGTCCGGGCTTGAAGAGTGCCCGTCGAATACGCTGGCCATCACGACGCCGGCGAGCAGAAGGGACTGCAGAAAGAGGAGAGGCCTGCCCACGGGACGGCCATGCTTTCGCAAGGTCCTGGCGATCACCCACACCAGCGCGACGGCGATTACGAAACTGGGAACCGCCACGTCCTGGTCCAGGTTGGTGCGGTAGCCGCCGGCCAATAGCGCCCCAATCATCACCAGGTTTCCCGTGACGTGAGCCGCAAATACTTTCAGGTTCAGGAAACCGATGACATCCACCATGCCCGCGATCAAACTGAGCAGGACCGGAAGACGGACGTGCCACACGGGTGCAGGGCGGTCGCGTGCCGGTGACGCGGCCTGCGGAGCCAGGCTGTTGGGTCCGGTGGAGGCTGTCATGCTGAAGTCTTCTGTTCTGCTCGTCTGCGCACAGATTCAGATGATTTAGAAAGCCGTTTCACTAGAGTGTGTTCTTCAAGCCGGCGGTCCGCCGCGAGTCAAGTTGCACCCTGATAACAGAAGCGCACAGGTTTCGACCATAGTTCAAATCTGCCTGCATCCTTGCCGAGGGCTCAATTTACGCGGGGCTCAATCTCTCTAAGGACCCAATCCCTATCGAGACCGACAGTAGGGAGGTTGCTCACACGTCGCCGTCACTCTGCTGCGCTCGTCCGCTCGGGATTCGGGGTGAGGCCTTGAGCGGGATAGGGTCTGCGGCCCAACCGGAAAGCAGTCTGGCCCAGGCTATTTTTTTTAGGGATTTCTCATCTGGCATTTTTTTGCAGTTCGCTTTAGCATCGCCCAAGTGGCTGCGCCGGGACAAAACGACAAGGACCTGAACCGCGAACGGCTGGTTTCCGCCGTACAAGCCGATGACGATGCTTCCTTTGAGCTCAAGCTGCGGCCGAAATATCTGCGTGAGTTTGTCGGACAAAAGAAGGTCAAGGAAAACCTGCAGGTGGCGATTGAGGCGGCGCGGTCGCGAGGCGAGGCGCTGGACCATGTGTTGCTTTATGGGCCACCCGGACTGGGGAAGACGACGCTTGCCACGATCATCGCGAACGAAATGGGTGTGGCATACCAGCAGACCGCAGGGCCGGCGATCCAGATCAAGGGCGACCTGACGGCAATCCTCACCAACGTGACGGAGAAGCAGGTGCTTTTTTTCGATGAAGTCCACCGGCTTCAGCCGGCGCTGGAGGAGATTCTTTACTCGGCGCTCGAGGACTACAAGCTGGACATCATCATTGGACAGGGGCCTTCCGCGCGCACTCACACCATTGACGTACATCCCTTTACCTTCGTCGCAGCGACCACACGGGCTGGGCTACTTTCCGCGCCACTGCGCTCGCGCTTCGGGATCATCCTGCGGTTGGAGTTCTACGACACCGAGGAACTGAAGTTCATCATCGAACGGTCGGCCGAAATTCTGGGTGTGCAAATTGATGACGAAGGCGCCAATGAGCTGGCGAGCCGGGCGCGCGGAACGCCGAGAATTGCGAATCGCCTGCTGCGCCGGGTAAGGGATTTTGCCCAGGTCCGCGGCGGCGGCAAGATCGATAAAGCCACAGCGCAGGCCGCGCTGGAGATGCTGGAGGTCGATCGCCACGGCTTCGATGAGATTGATCGCCGGCTGCTGCTGACGATCATCCAGAAGTATGGCGGTGGTCCAGTAGGACTGGGCACGCTGGCGGCCGCGCTGGCAGAAGAGCCCGAGGCGCTGGAAGAAATTTACGAACCCTTCCTCATCCAGATAGGATTCCTCGACCGAACCCCACGCGGGCGGGTAGCCACGAGACTGGCCTACGACCATTTTGGTATTAGGTATGGCCGGCAGCCGGACCTCTTCTAACACCTTCCTCAGGGGATCGCCTTCTTCCCAAACTGCTGGTTTTTCGCTACGCTTCTCACTTCCCGCGTAATTCATTGGCAGCAAGGAGTTTTTCGGTTGGAAGGGTTCGAATCAAACGTCGTTCCCCGCAGGCGCGGGCCGGCGCTACCAGTGCTGCTACTGATTCTGCTCGTCGTTCTCGGAGCGCATGCTCAGGAACCACCCACCAAAGCCACTCCACCGACCCTGGCTTCCGAGATCTCTTCGTTCGATGTCCCGAAGCTGGATTCCCCGCCGCGGCTCAGCGATTTCGAAGGCATGGAACCGGCAACTTCCCTGGCGCGCAGGATGCTGAAGGTTGACCGGTTCCTGCAACGCGACCCGCATGATGGAGCCCCGGTTTCCCAACGGACGGAGGCATACCTTGGTTATACCGAGCGCAGTTTTTATGTAGTGTTCCTCGCTTTTGATAGCAGCCCGAAGTTGATGCGGGCACGAATGCTAAGGCGCGAGCAGATCGATGACGATGACCAGGTAGGGCTGTTTCTGGATACGTTCCACGACCATCGACACGCGTACATGTTTTATTCCAACCCGTTCGGCATCCAGCAGGATGCGATTTTTTCTGAGACTGACGGACCTGATCTTTCCTGGGACACGGTCTGGCGGACACAGGCCAAGATCACGAATCAGGGATACATGGTGCAGTTCGATATCCCATTCAAGTCCATGCGCTTTCAGCCCACGCCGGAGCATACGTTTGGGATTCTGCTGGGCCGTGTGATCCCCAGGAACAGCGAGCGTTCGTACTTCCCGGAGAACTCGTCTGCCAAGCAGGGATGGCTGATCCATGAAGGCGACATCAAAGGCTTTGAACAAATCTCACCAGGAAGAAACATTCAATTCATTCCCTACACCTCGCTCAGCGCTTTCCGTGACCTGGATCAGCGCGATCCCGCAGGCGACCGCTTCAGCGGGAAGCATTTGCAGCCAAAGGAAGGAGTGGATGCGAAAGTCGTTTTGAAAGATAGCCTGGTGCTGGACGCGACCGTGAATCCCGACTTCGGGCAGATTGAGTCCGATGATCCCCAGGTTACGGTGAACCAGCGCTTTGAAGTCTTCTTCCCGGAGAAGCGGCCGTTCTTCCAGGAAAACTCCAGCTACTTCGCCACGCCAATGGCGCTGCTGTTCACGCGACGCGTGGTCGATCCCCTTTACGGCGTGCGGCTGACGGGGAAGGCCGGACCGTGGGCGATTGGGTCGTTTATTGCGAACGATCGCGCGCCGGGCAAAGCGGTAATCGACACCGATCCGCTCTCCGGCAATAATGCGTTCTTCGGCGTGCTGCGCATCAATCGCGAGCTCGGGAACAACAACAGCATAGGGTTCATCTATACCGACCGCGAGCTGAACGCGAACCCGAACAGCTTCTGCACCCTCACGGAATGCATTGTGAGCGCGAACCGTGTAGGCGGCTTCGATACCCAGGTCCGGATCAACCAGAACTGGCACATCAACGCGCAGGCGGTCACGAGTGTGACCGAGTTCAGCAACGGCACGCGGCTGGCCGGTCCGGCTTACCGGTTTTACGGCGAATACACCACGCGCAAGGTGGAATTCAACAGCGCGTATGACGACATCTCGCCGGGGTTCACGAGCGAAGCCGGGTTCATCCCCCGGGCCGATATGCGGCGCATAACCACCTTCGGCCGATATTCATTCCGGCCGGAAGGCAAGATACTCACCGCCCACGGTCCGTTTGTTACGGAATCGTCGTTGTGGGACCACAACGGCTCAAGCCTGCTGCAACAGGGCCAGGTGGGTTATGAGTGGGACTTTCAGCGCAATAGTCTGTTCAATATCTTTGAGCTGAGAGAAGTGGAGACGCTGCGCCCGGTGGATTTTTCCGCGCTGACGGAAAACCGTGCCTACCAGCACAACTCCGTCGGCGGAGTTGTCTCCACCCAGTATTTCAAGTGGGTCAACTTGAACATTGAGTATGACTTAGGAACAGCGACGAACTTTGTACCGGCGATTGGACCGCCGACACTCTCAAATTACAGCGCTGGGACCTTCCGTGCGGTCGTTCGTCCTACGAAGCGGCTTACGGTTGACAACACGTACCTGTTAACGAGATTGCGCGACCAGACTTCTGACCTGAACATCTTCAACAACCATATCTTCCGGTCAAAATGGAATTACCAGTTCACAAAAGAGTTTTCGCTGCGCGTGATCGGGCAGTACGACACCACCCTCGGCAATCCCGGACTTACCAGCCTGGTGAACACGAAACATTTCAACGGCGACGTGCTTTTCACCTACATGGTGACGCCGGGTACGGCGATTTATGCGGGCTATAACAGCAATCTGCAGAACCTGGACCCGACGCTGCAACACGATCTGGCCGGCAACCTGTTGCGCACGCGAAACACTTTCATCAATGACGGCCGGCAGATCTTCTTGAAGGTCTCCTACCTCTTCCGTTACTAACGCTTTCCATGCGAGTGCTTTAGAGTAAATACTGATGAGCAAAACCAGAGTTGGCGTACTTTTTGGCGGACGCAGCGGCGAACACGAAGTATCGCTGCTTTCCGCGGCTTCGGTCATCAAGGCGATTGATCCGCAGAAATACGAGGTTGTACCGATCGGTATAACGAAAGAAGGCCGGTGGGTGAGTGCGCGCGAGGCGGAAAAACTGCTGCGCGGAGAAACAGCGAGCTCCGGGCACCTGCGCGCCGGCGATCCGCAGAGCACTCCTTCGGCCGCAGTGTTGGCGAAAGGAGAAGCGGTGATCATGCCTCCGTCGCCGGAGTCACATGGACTGATGCCGCTGGAAGGTGCTCGCGGAAACAATGGTCAGGCGATCGAAGTTGATGTGATTTTTCCGGTGCTGCACGGTACGTTCGGCGAGGACGGCACGATCCAGGGATTGCTCGAATTGGCGGACCTGCCCTATGTAGGTGCGGGCGTGCTGGGGTCATCGGCCGGCATGGACAAGGATGTAATGAAAAAGCTGTTTGCCGCGGCCGGGCTGCCGATTGTGAAACACGTCAGCGTGTTGAGGCCGCGTTGGGAAAAAGAGCAGAAGAAGGTGCTCAAAGAGATCGAGAGCAAGCTGAAATACCCGGTGTTTGTGAAGCCGGCGAACCTGGGATCTTCAGTGGGAATCAGCAAGGCGCACGACAAGAAAGAGCTACCTACGGCCATGGATGAAGCGGCGCGCTACGATCGCAAGATCGTAATTGAGCAGGGGGTGGGCGGCAAGAAGCGCAAGGCGCGCGAACTGGAGTGCGCAGTGCTGGGAAACGACAGTCCGCAGGCTTCTATTGTGGGCGAGATTGTGCCGGCGGCGGAGTTCTACGACTACAACGCAAAGTATGTGGATGAAGGATCAAAATTACTGATTCCAGCGCCGATCGGGAAAAAACTGGGGAAGCAGGTGCAAGACATGGCCGTGCGGGCGTTCCAGTCAGTGGATTGTTCCGGGCTGGCGCGCGTTGATTTCCTGATGGATCCTGACAGCGAGCGGATTTACCTGAACGAGATCAACACCATGCCAGGGTTTACTTCGATCAGCATGTATCCGAAGCTTTGGGCGGCCACAGGGATTGAGTACTCAGAGCTGATCAGCCGGCTGATTGAGCTGGGTATGGAACGTTACAAGGAAAAAAAGAAAAACCGGTATAGCAAGAATTAGTGGTGTTTTAAATGGAACCCGATCTCAGGGTAGCAGGTACACATAGCTGAAAGTAAGAACGCATGAAAAAGGCAGTTCCCAGCCTTATTGTTCTGCTGTTCGTAGCCGCCTGCGGCGCACATGCGCAGACCACTGTGGCCACTCTGGAAGGCATTGTGGTCAACGCGCAGAATGAGCGGGTGATTCCGCGGGCCACGGTGCTGGCACGCAACGTGAAAAACGCGAACGACGTACTTTCTGTTCGTGCCGACGACTCCGGGCATTTCTCCATCACAAACCTCAAGCCAGGATCTTACCGGCTTACTGCCGAGCAGCAGAGCTTCTATGTGGATCCGCACAGGCGAGTGTTTCAGCCGATTGTTGATGCAGCAGCGGGAGAGTTGCGCAGTGACCTGGTCGTCCGGCTTCAGCCGACGGCGGTGGTGACTGGGCAGATCGTGGATGAGCATAACGATCCTATGGAGCATGTGCAGGTGAAGCTGCTGGCGCGCGAATATCATAAAGGCAGGTTGACGCTGGCGCTCGCGGGGCTGGGGCTGACCGACGATCGCGGCGAGTACCGGATTTACGATGTGCGTCCAGCGAGCTACTACCTGCTGGCGGAAGTGAACCCTGAGCTTCGCAAGAAAGGTGTAGAAGTAATCGCGACCACGGGAATGACCGGGGTGATCGATCGCAGCGCTTTGCGAAAAGAAGATGGCGGACCTGTGCCGCCGGCGGCGTTTACCTTCCCACCATTGTTCTTTCCGGCAACCAGCGATTTTCTGGAAGCGACGTCTCTGCCGATCCATCCCGGCGACGAAGCACACGCGGATTTTGTCTTCTTCAGTATGCCGAGCGTGAGTGTAAGCGGCGTGGTGCTGAACGGACTTACTGGGGAGCGCGTGAAGAACGCAGCCGTGGCGGCTTACTGGACGGATATCTTCGGCGGCGCCGGAGGAAATATTGCTGCCTCGAGCAAACAGGATGGAACATTCGAGATTCCGGCACTCCCTCCGGGGAAGTACACGCTGCGTACGAGTTTTACTGACGCCAACCGCGGATATACAGGGCAGCAGGTGGTGGAAGTAGGCGTACATGGATTGGAGAACGTGACGCTGGCGGGGGAGCCGGATTTTGACATAGAAGGCCGCGTGCTGTTTGAAGGAGACACTCGCGAGCGCGTGAGCAGGGTGTCAGTCGATTTTGCTCCGCAGAAGATTGCGGGGGCATACCGCGTCGCGACCGATGGCAAGGAGTTCGCGTTTGAAGGGCGGATGCGGCCGGGAGAGCTGTACACCCTCAATGTGCCGAACCTGCCGGCTGACTACTACTTAAAAGAAGTCAGGATGAATGGGCACGTGATGGAACGTAATCAGGTGCAGGGAGCCGGTCAGCACGGAAAGATGGAGCTGGTTGTGAGCACCGCCGGCGGGCACGTGGAAGGCCAGGTGGTGGACGCAAAGGACCAGCCGGTGGCGGCCGCTGTGCTGCTCGTCCCTGATGACGACCACAAAAGCTACTACGATCTCTTCCGCAAGGGCCGATCTGATCGAGAGGGTAAGTACACCTTCCGCGGTGTACCGCCGGGAACGTATACCGTGATTGCGTTCGATGGACTCGATCCCGACGAACTGATCAACGATCCCGATTTGCTTAAGACTTATCAGGACCGCGGCCAGACCGTGCTGGTGAGCGAGGGCGGGAGATATGCACCGGTGGTGAAGATGATTGCGGTGGAGTAAAGCGCAGCTGCAAACAGAAAAGCGCTGCCCTTGCGAGCAGCGCGGTTTTCTCTTGGCCCCAGGTCCTTTGCCCGGATTCGTCAAACACCCAGCGGCTCAGCCCTGGCCGTAATGCCTTTCCACTTCAGGGGTGCCGGTGCTGCCGGCTTCGCGGTTGAAGCCGAGCAGGTTGCTGCCGCGGTCGCGGAGGTCGCGTGTACGCTGGCTGACATCGTTCACCGTTTTGCGATAGCCGCGGGTGATGGCGTCGCGCAGGTCGTGGCCGGTGCGCGGCGTCAGCAGGAGTGCGACTGTCGCGCCAATGCCGGCGCCGATGGCGGTGAACAAGATGGCGCTCCCGACGCGCGGACGGTCGGAAACGTTCAGCTCCTGTCGTGAGTAATCTCCGTATCTCTGATATTCATTCATGCGTGTCCTCCTGTGATTTATGAGAGCCGTTGATTTTCTGCGGCAACCGCTCAGCCCTAGCCGGCTCGGCGCTTGCTGCGATGGCGGGCTGCGGCGCGAGCTTCGGGCCGGATCTCAGTGACTTTCTGCTGGCGTTTGTTTTCCTCCGAAGCGGAACGGTTGCTGGCGCCCTGAGTGCGCGACTTGGATTGAGAGCGCGAGGCGGACTGGCGAAGCTCGCCGGAGTCGCGACCGCGGGCGGATTGGCCCTGGCGGCCGCGAGCGCTGGTTTGCTGGTTGGCGCGACGGCGGGACTGTCCGCCACCGGCGTTCGAGAATTCGGCTTCCTCTTCGCCTTCGACGTCGGCGAGATCGTTATCTATGCTCTGCTGGCTCTGTGAATTGCGAGTGCGGGCCTGAACGGCGTGTTCCGCGCGTGTGCCGCCGGCCTGGCGTCCGCCTTTGCGCTGATATTCCGTTTCTTCTTCGGCCACCTGCTCGCCCGAGGATTGACGGCGGCCGGCTGCGGCGCGAGGCTGGCGGCCGCTGGTTTCGCGCACGCCTTCAGAGATATCTTCGAGCGCTTCAGAGGCGTCGTCTTCATCGCTTTTTACGGCGATGTCGCCGAGCGAGATCATGCCGACGATGATTTCGTCTTCCACGACTGGCAGGCGGCGAATCTGGCGGTTGGCCATGAGATCCGCGGCTTCTTCAATGGCGGCTTCAGGGTGGATGGTGTGGAGCTCCTCCGAAAGTATCTCCTCTGCTGTGCAATCTTCCGGGTTCTGGCCCGCAGCAATGCAGCGAACTACTACATCCCTGTCGGTGATAATCCCCACTAAGCGGTCATCCTCATCGACGATAGGGACCGCTCCAATGTTTTCATCGCGCATCCGAGTGGCTATTTCCGTGAGCGTGGTATCCAGGGCGGCAGTTGCGAGGCCCTCTGATGTCATGATGTCGCGGACCTTCATGGCTTCTCCTTAGGGTTTTACGGCGTGTGCAGCGGGAGGCTGCCGCATACTTAGAAAAGGCGGCGGAGTGCGGCGTTGTCCTGAGGCAGAACGGCCGCGCGAAATGTTTTTCCGGGCTGCGGCTGCGGCCCGACACAGAGATGCGGTAAAATTTATGGTTTGCGTCAGGGTAGCGGACCAGCGACGTAACGCTGCGGTTCGCCTTGCGCCGGCGCTCGTCCTATGGTCCGGCAGCGTAAGCGCCCGCCTAACCAGCCATCAGCAAAGAGGGATTTTAAGGAGACAGTTCAGGCATGTCGATTCCAGCAACACAAATGCGTCCGGGGATGATCATCAAGCACAACAACGACCTTCACCTGGTATTCACGGTGGAGCATCGCACTCCGGGCAACCTGCGCGCCTTCATCCAGGCCAAGCTGCGGAACATCCGCACGGGCGCCATGTTCGAGCATCGCTTCCGCTCCGCGGACCCGATCGACAAGATCACGGTGGACGAAATTCCCATGGAATTCCTCTACCAGGACGGTGACGACTACTACTTCATGAACACGGAGAACTACGAGCAGACCCACCTCAAGCGCGATGTGCTGGGCGACGCCGTGGAATACCTCACGGCGAACCTGCAGATCAAGGTTGAATTTTATGACGGCAAGGCCGTTGGCATTGAGCTGCCGCAGACCGTGGTGCTCACCGTGGTGGAGACCGAGCCGGGGCTGAAATCGGCGACTGCGTCCAGCGTGACCAAGCCGGCCAAGACCGAAACCGGGCTGGTGGTGCAGGTGCCGCCGTTCATCAATGAAGGCGAGAAGATCAAGGTGGACACGGCGGAAGGCGCGTATCTCTCGAGGGCGTAAGGGATTTATTCGCGTCGGTGATATGTGCGTGGTGGTGACATTTTCTCCGGAAATAAGCCGCCACGAAACGCAAGGTCCCTCGCTCCTACTCGCCCGCTGAAGAGAACGCGGGCTCGCTTACGGAGCTCGGGATGACGATTGTAAGAAAGTGAAAGGCCTGCTCCACCCGGGAACCTTAAGCATTTCATGATCGCCAGAAGTTACATTGTTCGCGGACGCGTCCAAGGCGTGGGCTTTCGCTGGTTTGTTGACCACGAAGCCCGGCAGCTCGGGCTCGCCGGATGGGTCCGCAATAACATCGACGGCTCGGTGGAAGTGCTGGCCATGGGCAATGAGCAGCAGCACACCGCGTTATATTCCAAGCTGAAGCAAGGCCCGCGCGCCGCCCGCGTTGACGAAGTGCAGGTCGCGCCGGCGCAGCTCGTCGACGGCCTGACAACATTCCGAATCGAAGGAGCCTGGTAGAGCCTGATGGCCACCAACTGCGACCACCTGAAGAAGCTCATCCGCGAAGTTCCTGATTTCCCCAAGCCGGGGATCCTTTTTTATGACATCACCACGCTGCTGAAAGACAAGGTCGGCTTTGCCACGCTGATTGACGCGCTCAGTGAGCACTACCTGAACGCGCAGGTGGACCTGATCCTGGCCATTGAAGCGCGCGGCTTCATCTTTGGGCCCGCGCTGGCGTACCGCCTTAATGCCGGCTTCGTGCCGATTCGCAAACCCGGCAAGCTGCCGGCGGAAAAAGTGCGCTGGACCTACGATCTTGAATACGGCAAGGACACGCTGGAGATCCACAAAGACGCCATCAAGCCCGGGCAGCGTGTGCTCATTGTCGACGACCTGCTGGCCACCGGCGGCACCGCGAATGCCTGCGTGGCGCTGGCCAAATCACTGGGCGCGGAAGTGGCCGGGCTTTCGTTCGTGGTGGAGCTCGACTTCCTCAGCGGACGCAAGAAGTTTGACGACATAGAAATTTTCTCGCTGCTGCATTACGACAAGTAGGGCTCGATTGTCTTCCACGCAGGTTTCGGGATCTCGGGCATCTTCCGCATCGTCGGCAGCGACCGGGATTTTCGCGTCGGCCGCAAGCCGCGTGGGCGGCATTGACGTGCTGCGCGGCCTCTGCATTCTCGCGGTCGTAATCCATCACATCAATCTCAGGTTCAGGTTTGACCGCAGCGCCGGGGGCCAGGCGCTTGGTCCGGCGGTGAACCACGTCCTGTTCTGGAGCGGCTATTACGGCGTGCGCGTGTTCTTCGTGATCTCCGGCTTCCTGATCACCACATGGTCACTCAAGCGCTGGGGCGGGCTGCGGGAGCTTAATCGGCGGCAATTTTATTCCATGCGCTTTGCCCGCATCGTGCCCTGCCTGGCGGCTCTGCTGGTACTGCTGGCGGCATTGCATTTGATGCACGTGCCGCAGTTCACCATCAATCCGCAGAAGACATCGCTCGGCCGCGCGCTGCTGGCGGCCGTGGGCTTCCATGTGAACTGGCTGGAAGCAAAGGCAGGTTATCTGCCTGCCTCGTGGGACGTGCTGTGGTCGCTTTCGGTGGAAGAAGTCTTCTACCTCGGGTTTCCGCTGCTATGCACGTTTCTGCGCAGGCAGTGGCTGCTGATCGCTGCGTTTGCGGCGTTCATTGTGGCGGGACCGTTCGCGCGCGTGTTGTTGAATGACCTCTGGAGCGAGTACGGCTATGCGGCGTCGATGGATGGGATCGCTTTCGGCTGCCTGGCCGCTTTGGTCTGCGCCCGCGTGCGGCTCAGACCGCTTGCAGCGCGACTGATGTTCTGGTCGGGCGTGGTGCTGATGTTGCTGATTGAAGTCTTCCGTCCGCTGGCCGCGAAGATGGGCTTTTACAAGCTCGGGCTCGACGTGACGGTGCTTGAGATCGGCACGGCGTTGCTGCTCATCGTGCTGCAGCAGAAAGCGTCAGCGGAAGATGGGGACGCGGGTGGACTGTCGCGGCTCTCGCGGATCTTTTCCGCGCCGCTCGAGAGGTTCGGACGCATCAGCTACGAGGTCTATCTCACGCACATGCTGGTGGTGTGGCCCCTGGTGTATGCGTATCGCGCAAGCGGACAGAGCGCCAATTGGCAGCCGCTGTGGTTTGTGGCGATCACCATCGCCTGCGGCGCGCTGGGGTATGCGGTGGCGCGGTGGTATTCGGAGCCGGTGAATGGCAGGCTGCGGGCAAGGCTCTTACGGCAGACAGCGGCGAGAGCTGCTAACTCGTAGCCTTTGGCCCTTAGCCATTGGCCCTTGGAACCACCCCGAAACCCGCTCCCGCAGAGAGCGCAGAACACTTCAACATCTGCACGATCCTCGATATGTTTTTGGTTGCAGTGCCGCACCTGACGGCGCTCGACTCTTTCCTGCATCGTTCCCAGCGCTTCCGCGCTGGGCTAAC
>DATAEJ010000074.1:0-41157 GCA_036258095.1 Candidatus Angelobacter sp.
GCTGATTATGACCATGGTCATGATATGATGACCAGAAGAGGCAAACCATGAAAAAAATGCCAGCTGGAGAATTCAAGGCACACTGCCTATCTGTGATGGAAAGAGTACAGAAGACGAAGGAGGCTGTTGTTATCACAAAGCGCGGACGTCCCGTCGCGAAACTGGTGCCAGCAGACGAGTCGGAAGATGATTTTATTGGGAGTCTCGAAGGTGTAATCAAGATTGTGGGCGACATTGAATCTCCAGTCGAGCCGCTCGAATCGTGGAAGGTGCTGCGTTGATCCTGCTCGATACACACGCCCTGCTCTGGGCCGTGGCGGAGAAGGCGCGCCTGTCACGCAAGGCTGCTGCTGCGATCGTTGAAGCTCGCAAGGAGGATGGATTGGCGATCTCTGACATCACTCTTTGGGAGATAGGAATGCTGATCGCGCGCGGTCGAATCCAGTCGTATGGAACGATTGACAGCTCCATTCGTTTATTAACAGAGCGCGTTACCGTGAAGGCGATCACCCCTGAGATCGCTGCTCTGGCAGTTCAGTTTCCTCCGGAGCTCTCTCGCGATCGAGCCGACAGGTTGATTGCAGCAACCGCAAAGGCGGAAGGCATGCCATTGATCACGCGTGATGAAAAGTTGAGAAGGAGCGATCTGTTGCAAACGATCTGGTGAAAGCTAGGCCGGAACCGCTGCAACCTGCAGCGCCTTTGACTTCAGGGCGCGCAGATCAAGTTTTCCGGTGCCCAGATACGGCAGCGCCATAACGCGATAGAACTGATCTTTTTTAGGTTTCCAGAGAGCAGGCAAATCAGAAGCGGCCAGCTTTTCGAGTGTCGGCGCAAGCTGCTCGTCTGTGAGCGTGTGAAGAACGATGAGACGCTCACCTTTCTTCTCGTCGCGGACAGCAGAGACTACAAATACCTGATCGGAGGTTTCGGCGAGTTCATGCAGTTTGTCTTCCACGCGGATGTGCGGAACCATCTCGCCGCCGATCTTGCTGAAGCGGCTAAGCCGGTCAGTGATGGTCAGGAAGCCATCTTCCTGCTCGGCAGCAATGTCTCCAGTTGTGTACCAGCCGTCGTTCAGGACCTCGGCGGTTTTGTCGGGACGATTCAGATAGCCCTGCATCACGTTAGGGCCGCGCACCAGAAGCATTCCCGAAGTGTTCAGCGGCAGTGGCTTGCCGGTTTCCGGATCAACAATGCGTACGGTGACTCCGGGCAGCGGTTGACCGATTGTGCCAGGACGTCCCCCGACCTGATGAACGCCCGTACCGCGGAAATCGAAAATGTTGACCGCGACCACAGGCGAGCATTCTGTGCAGCCATAACCCTCAAGTGGGCGAATGCCGAAATGCTCTTCAAACGCGTGGCCCACGCGATCAGAAAGCTTTTCCGCGCCAACCAGAATGCAACGCAGGCTGGCAAAATCTTCGCGCGGGATGCGCCGCATGTAAGCCTGGAGAAAAGTCGGCGTGGAGATGAGAAACGTGACGCGATACTTACGCGTGAGTTCACCGACGATCTGCGCGTCGAGCGGGCTGGGATGAAAGACTACGCCAACTCCGTAGGTTGCTGTAAGCCAGAGCGTCACCGTGTAACCGAAGGCATGAAAGAAAGGAAGGATTCCCATGATCTTGTCTTCCGAGGTGAAAGAAAAGACCTGCGTCATCTGCCGGATGTTAGCAAGCACATTGTGATGGCTCAGCATCACGCCTTTTGGATCGCCTGTGCTGCCGCTGGAAAAGATCACGGTCGCCAGATCGTCCGTCGTGCGGCGACGGCCACCAAGAGCTCGCTTCAGCAAGCTGTACGGCAGCAGGAGCGCCATTGCAAGCGCAATGATCTTTTCG
Source organism: Candidatus Angelobacter sp. (assembly GCA_036258095.1). GTDB lineage: Bacteria > Acidobacteriota > Terriglobia > Terriglobales > Acidobacteriaceae > Angelobacter. The sequence continues at coordinate 1,848 of DATAEJ010000074.1, forward strand.
GAAGTGCGTGGGCCAGCAAGGACGTCTTCCAGAAATACAGATTTTGCAGGAACCTCAATTTTGTTGACTGACGCCAGCTTCTCCAAAAACTGCTTCGAAGTGATAACCGTCTGCAAGTTGCATTGCGTGGCGCATGCGGCCAGCACTTCAGTGCTCGCGGTGTAATTCAAATTGACTGCTACCTTGCCCAGCAACGCTACCGCAAAGTTGACCAGCGCTCCGCCGACGGATGGCGGCAACAGAATGCCAACCATCTCCTGGTTATCCCAGAGCGGACGAAGCCTGCGCGTGACGAAGATGAGCTTCAGCAGCATGCCGGCGAAGCTGACGTTGGGGAAGCGCGCGTCGCCCATGCAGAAGCGGCGTGGATACCGGCGCGCAGTCCGTACTAATGCGCGATCGAGAGTTTGCGACGGTTTGCGGTCGGCTGCAAACGCGGCAGCATGGAGATCCTGGACAGCATGACGTACGTCAATGGCCGAAGCCGTGGATGGAAGCCATTTGCCAAAGCTGATCGTCACGGGATAAGGCATACGTCGCGGAGTCTTCCAGAGAAAGCGCTCGCGCTCGAAGCTGAAAACGCTTCCCCAGAGTCCATGCAGGTTGACCGGAACGATCGGCGCGTTCACGCCGCGAATGATTCGTTCCATGCCCTTGCGAAAGGGAAGCATCTGGCCCGTACGAGTAATCTGGCCTTCGCCGAAAACGCAGACCAGCTCTCCCGCGCGAATCGCTTCGGTTGCTGTGCGAAATGCTGCGATCAGGTCGCGCGGGCGCATTTCGTTCGGAACCGGAATGGCACGCATGAGCGCGGCGAAGGGCTTGATGAACGGAAGGTCATAAACATCGCGGAAGATGAGGAAGCGTATAGGCCGGTTTGCAGCAGCGCTGATGAGTACCACGTCAACGAACGACATGTGGTTTGAAACCAGCAGCGCGCCACCATCGCGAGGAATGTTTTCCTTGCCGAGGACCTTGATTCGGTAAATGATTCGGCTCAAGACCCAGAGCAGGAAATGCAGACCCCAGTTGGGAAGCGAGGTGATCAGGCGAACCACAGCGGGCTGCCGTGGAGATGCACCTTCGTGAATTGTGCCTGAGCTCGACAATGGAGCCGCCTTGAGGTAGTCCGCTTCTATATAGGATGCTGGGCCGGGATATTCTTGCACCAGTCCGGCCGTAAGTAAACTGCGATCGTTCTGGAGCAAAGAGCACAGGAAGCTCTAAGGCGCCTCTTTTAAACGGCTGCGCCTGCCAGTTCTGATGCCCTCGTCTTTACAGCGCGCAGGTCTAGTTTGCCGGTCCCGAGATAGGGAAGCGCTTCTACTCGGAAGAACTGATCTTTTCTGGGTTTCCAGAGGGCAGGAAGATCGCATGCCAGGAGCTTTTCGAGCACAGGCGCGAGCTTTTCTTCTGGCAACGTGTGCAGTACCACCAGGCGCTCACCTTTGCGCTCATCAGGAACGGCGGCAACCGCGAAACTCTGTTCGGTGGCTCCGGCCAGCTCATGCAGCTTGTCTTCGACCTTAATATGCGGCACCATCTCACCTCCGATCTTGCTGAAACGGGTGAGCCGGTCAGTGATCGTCAGGAATCCATCTTCTTCCATGTTGGCAATGTCGCCTGTGATGTACCAGCCATCCTTGAGGACTTCAGCTGTTTTGTCCGGTCGTCCCAGATAGCCTTTCATCACGTTGGGACCTTTTACCATCAACATGCCTGGCTTTCCCGCCGGCAACGGCTCAGATGTCTCTGGGTCGACGATTCGTACGCTCACACCAGGAAGAGGATGTCCGATGGTTCCGCGTCGCGCACCTACCTGACGGAAGCCTGGAGCGCGGAAGTCGCGTCCGTTCACGGCAACCACGGGAGAGCATTCGGTGCAGCCATAGCCTTCCAGTGGCCTGATACCGAAGAGATCTTCGAAGGCCAGAGCAAGGCGTTCGGGCAGTTTTTCCGCGCCTACGAGCACATACAGCAGGCTGCCGAAGTGCTCCGGTGAGCAACGTCGCATATACGCCTGCAGAAATGTTGGCGTCGCAACGAGAAATGTCACGCCGTACTGCGACACCAGAGCGCTGATCGATTTTGCGTCGAGTGGATTGGGATGGAAGACGACGCCTATGCCATGGGCAACAGGCATCCAGAGAGTAGCCGTGAAGCCAAAGGAGTGAAAGAACGGCAGGATGCCTAGAACCTTATCTTTACCCTTCAGCATGAAGATCTGAGTAACCTGGCGAACGTTGGAATGGATGTTGTGGTGAGTGAGCATCACCCCTTTGGGATCACCCGTGCTGCCGCTCGAGAAGATCACAGTTACCAGGTCTTCAGCGCCACGCGGCGTGGCGTGGAGCGCACGCTTGAGCAGGCGATACGGCAGCGCCCATGAGAGGAACAAAGCGGTGAGTTTCTCTATGACTCGGGGTTTGTCTAGTGCGTCTTCTAGGAGAATGGTTTTTCCAGGGATCTGCATCGCCGGGAAGCGCTCAAGAAACGCTTTTGAAGTGATGACAGTCTGCAGATTGCATTGACGCGCACAAGAGGCGATCACCTCATTGTTAGCGGTGTAGTTCAAGTTGACCGGAACCCGACCTAAGAGCGTCGCTGCGTAGTTCACCAGTGCGCCGCCCACGGAAGGCGGCAGAAGGATCCCGACCATCTCCTGATCGTTCCAGAGCGGTCTGAGCCGGCGAGCAACAAAGATTGTCTTAGTGAGCATGCCGGCAAAACTCACTTTGGGAACGCGGCCATCCGCAGCCGCGAAGCGCCATGGATAACGACGACAGGTGTGAACAAAGCTCTTATCCAGCGTGCGCGAAGGATCGTAGTCCGCAGCGAACGCAGCACTCTGCAATTCTTGCACGGCGCGGCGAATCTCGATTGCGGGCGTCTCAGCTGGCAGCCATTGGCCGAAGCTCACGGTCACCGGATAAGGGATGCGGCGAGGGAACTTCCACAGAAAACGGTTACGCTCGAAGCTGAACACGCTGCCCCACACACCGTGAAGATTAATAGGCACGATTGGCGCTTCCACGCCCTTCATAATGCGTTCCAGGCCGCGGTGGAAGGGCAGCATCTGTCCGGTTCTGGTGATCTGGCCTTCGGCAAAGATGCAGACAATCTCACCGTTGCGGATCGCTTCTGTCGCTGTGCGCAGGGAACGGATCATTTCGCGGGGACGCAGTTCGGACGAGATGGGAATAGCCCCCATCATGCGCGCGAATGGCTTGATCGCCGGCTGGTCATAGATCCCCTGGAACATCACGAATCGGATCGGCCGGGCAGTGGAGGCGATCAGCAACAACACGTCCACGAATGACATGTGGTTGGAGACGAAGAGTGCTCCGCCTTTTTCTGGAATATTGTCGCGACCGATGATCTTGATGCGATAGAGCGTGTGCGTCAGGAAGAAGAGCAGCAGGCGCAGGAACCAGTCCGGCAGAAGATAAAGAACGTAAACTGTCCCCAGAAACGTGAAAACCGATCCGGCAATGAAAACTCCTGGAGCGTGCAGGTGCCCGTAACGTGTGAGCACGAAATAAATGGCTGACGCGGCAGCGCCGGCTGCGAAGGAGAGAAGATTCGCCGCGGCAATCACGCCACCTTTGTTATCGGGCGAAGGGCGATGCTGAATGATCGCGTTCACTGGAACAGCCACGAGGCCGCCAAAGATGCCGAGGCCGGCGAGAACAAAAGTCGCCGACCAGAACGTATGGCCAATGCCACCAACGAGCGCGGCCATTGCGGTCATGCCAAGAGCACCCAGCGGAATCAACCCATATTCAATTTTGTTGCCGGAAAGATATCCTGCGAGCAGGCTGCCAACGCCGATACCCAGCGCAAGAGCTGCATCGAGCAGTGCGATACGAGCGGGCGTAAGGCCGAGAACATCCTTGCCATAAACGAGGACCGTTTGTAAGAACAAAGTGCCAAGAAACCAGAAATAGGTGTTGCCGAGCACAGCCAGCCAGAGCGAGCGGTCAGGCCGAATGAGCCGGATCTGGCTGGCAAGCTCGGCCAGGAAATTCGCTCGAAACTTCTTCTGCGGCGCAGCTGCAGGGACCTTCGTGATTGCCAGACTGCAGAGACAACCAAGGACAGACAGCCCCAATAGCAAAACTCCCGCTTTGGGCTCGTGGCCCTCGAAGGTCTGCGCGACCCAACCCGCGGCCATGGCGCCAGAGATGATCGCCAGGAACGTGCCAAGCTCAAGAATGCCGTTACCCCATGAGAGCCACTTTTCGGGCAGCAGTTCAGGTAGCAATCCGTACTTCGCCGGACCAAAGAGCGCGGCCTGTGTCGCGACCACAAACAGCACAAGCAGCGCCAGAGGAAAGTTAGTGAACATCTGCGCTGGATGCTGCCACAGATCAGGAGCGTGGACCAGACGCTGCTGCTGTGTCGTGGAAAGCGCGAAGATCGCGAGCACCATTCCAGCGATCTCAATGAGCTTGGTGGCCGTTGTGACCTGCCGTTTACTGAAGCGGTCCGCAAGGAAGCCGCCGGCCATGCTGAACAGTACGAGAGGGACAAAGAAGAGCAACGAGATCAGCGAGGCAAGCGAGTTCCTGTGGGCTTCATCGAGCGCCAGGCCAAGCACCATGAAGGACAGCAGATAGCGCAGCACATTCAGGCTGAATGCGCCCTGGAACTGAACGATCATCAGCGCCCAGAAGCTGTGCCGCCAATGCGGGTTGATACTCTGTTGCTCGGGGAAACCGGTAGTTGTTTGCGCGGGCGCTTCTGACACAGCAGGATTCGATTCGGCCATATGGATTAACTAAATGGGAAAACACTTTCCTGAAGCAGGGCAGATTGTCTGACGGATCGCTCGAATAAGTAAACATTACTTACGCATATGAACGCGAGCAGGAAAGCTTTTTCCCAAAAAATAAAAGCCTGGCGGCAGCCAGGCTCTGCGATCCACGATTATGTTCAGACGGTCATGAGTTCTTTCTCTTTCCCGGCCGACATCTCTTCCATCTTCTTGATTTCGGCGTCGGTCAGCTTTTGGATCTCATCGAGTGCTTTCTTTTCGTCGTCTTCCGTAATTTTTTTGTCCTTCATGGCTTTCTTGATGGCATCGTTGCCGTCGCGGCGCACGTTACGAATGGCGGTTCGGTGGTCCTCAAGGATCTTATGCAGGTGCTTCACCATCTCACGCCGGCGTTCTTCGGTGAGCGGCGGAACGGGAATACGAATCATCTTGCCGTCATTCTGCGGGTTCAATCCGAGTCCCGCTGAGCGAATTGACTTTTCGATTTCGCCCATAATGCTGGGATCATATGGCTGAATCGTTAGTAACTGGGGCTCGGGCGCATGCACTGTGCCAACCTGATTCAGGGGCATCTCCGATCCGTAGTAAGGAACGCGAACGGTATCAAGCATGTGCACGGAGGCACGGCCAGTGCGCGCGGCGGCAAGATTGGTGCGGAAGTCTTCCACTGCCTTATCCATGCGGGTCTTCAGCTGAACATAAACATCTTTCAGAGCGGGCATTGCCGCCATCGCAGATTGCGCCATACTAATGCCTCAAAGAAGAAGTCGCGAAACGTTTGATTATAACGTGCGATGGCGAGCGAGTGGCAAGCCGTATCGCCTATCCGACCGCGCGCTCGACATTACGATTCTTCCGTCCCACCCAGCCGAACCTGGCCGTAATTGAGTAGCGTAACAATCGCGACGCCGCCGGTGATGTTGCCGAGAGTGGCGGGCAGCAGCCACGCGAAGTATTGCCCGAACGTGAGATGGCCAGACATGATCGCGGCCACGATCTCCGCGCTGCTCGCTATGCAATGAGAAAAATGGCCTGCACCCACGATGAACGTCAGCATCCACGTGACAGCGATTTGCCCGATGGTCCAGTGGCTCGCCGTCACCATCCACGCCACGAGCGCGATGAGCCAGCCCCCGATGATCCCTTTGGCAAAAATGAGCGTGAAGTGACCTTCCGCCGCGTGAACTCCCAAACCGGCAAGCGCGTCCGCAAAGTTGGGCGGTAACGCGCCGGTTTTCATCACCAGCCATCCGAAGAACACTGCGCCCGCCACATTCGAGGCGAAAACCACGGCCCAGAGCCGCAGCGTGTTCAGCAGATGCTTATGTTCATCAAGAACAAGGACAACGGGGTAAAGCGTGTTTTCGGTAAATAGCTGTGCCCGGCCAATCACGACCACAATGAAACCGATCGGATAGAACGCGAAGGCGATAAATTGCGGAACGGGCCCCGCGCCGAGATAGCTGAGGGCCAGCGCTACTCCAAGTCCCGTCAGCCCCATGCTGATGCCGCCCGCGAGTCCGGAGAACATGAGTGCGACCGAGCCGCGGCTGAGCTCCTCGCGTGCGCTGCTGCTAACCTCTTCGAAAATCTCATGTGCAGTCCGACGTGTACTTTCTTGCATAAGTTCCTGTGCCAGACTGAGATGCAGGCTGCCGGGCTGGTTATGGCTACCCTGATCGGGGCGTATTCCAATGACAATTTCACGCGGCTTTAACCACGCGAGATACCAGACTGGATATAAAGAGGGCAACGTGATTGAATGCCTCACTGCTCAATAGGGGCTCCGCACCTCACGATCCCGGAGCCCCTTTGCCTTTGCGCTTTTTCCTGAAAACAGAACGGCTGCTGAACCTTGTGACTCCAAAGCAACTTAATTGATGCTGCTGTACTCATTAGAAATGTGCTGTAAACAGCAGAGACTCATGAACGCGCCGACTATCCTCTGGATTGGTAAACTGCTGAACTCAGCTCCCCTGGCAGAAGGCCTGGAAACTGCCGGCTACGACGTGCTGCGCGAAAGCGATTTCCAGGAGGGGCTGCAGACGTTGCGCCACTCCCGCATTGACCTGATCGTGCTCGAGCATGAGGTCTCCTGTGTACAGGGCGAACTCGTGGCTGTACGGCTGAGAAGCGCAGCTCCCCGGATTCCAGTTCTGCTGTTGTGCCGCCCCAACGATCCGGTGAGCCAGCAGGTTCTGTTCGTCAACAAGATATTGGACCTCAGTGATCCGGAAGAGAAGCTGCTGAGCGCCGTCGCCGAGTTGCTGCCATGGCGAATCGAGCAGACTGGAACCTGAACACACCTGTGCCTTTGTGACTTCGAAATAATTCAATATCTATGCCGGCAGGATTTTCGGCGTCAGGCGAGTACTTCCGCCCGACGACTCCGTTTATAAATGAGCTGGCCCGCGCGCCAAAAGATGCGCAGCGTCGCAAGAACCGGGATCGAGAGGAACACTCCGATCACGCCGGCAACTTCACCGCCGGCAAATACACCGAAGAGCACCAGCAGCGGATGAAGTTCCAGTGTAGTTCCCATGATTCGAGGTGAAGTGATGTAATCCTGTATACCTCTCCACACAAGCAGGAAGACGACGATCCAGATCACGTGCGAGTAGCCGGCCAGAAGCGCCACCAGAGTCACTTCTATGCCACCAATCACCGGGCCCGCGACAGGGATGAATTCCAGCGCTCCGGCGGAGAGTCCCAGAGGAAGAGCATAAGGGACGCGGGCGGCCACCAGGAACAGAGTGACCACGATCATGGCCAGCGCTGCCAGAATGAGTTGAACCCGGATGAAGTGACCGACCATCATGTTCATCTCTTCCACAACAGTGGCGACAACCTTGCGGTTTTCAATGTCCTCGACGGAACAGATGATGGTATTGGCGAACTTGCGGCCGTCCTGCAGGAAGAAGATGGCGAGGATCGGCACCAGAATGAGCCACCAGTTACTCTCAACACTTTTCACGCCGCGCAGCACAAGATTCTGGGCTTCAGCGCCGAAATCGCCCGCATGCTCATTGATATAGCCCTGAATTGCGTGCGCGGTATTCTGGCTCCAGCCCCGCCTCTCCGCGATCTGCTGCACCAGAACGCCGCTTTTCAGCCTGCTCGCCAGTTCTGGGGTCTGGTTGGCAAGTGTTTGTGCCTGGCTGATTGCATTTGAACCGACCAGATAAAACAGCGCCACCAGACCGCCGAGCAGAACCGTATATACGGCAGCAATCGCAGCCCGTCGAGATCCGCGGAGAAGCCTTTCGAAATAGGAGACAGGGGCTTCCAGCAGATAAGCGAAAAAAATTGCGAACAGAAATGCGATGATGGCACGCCATGCTGCATAGAGGAAGAGCAGCACAAGGGCGAATACCAGGGCGGTAAAGAGGGCCTGAGCGGTCTTCCGGTCAAAGAATTTCAAAGAGATGTCTCTCCGATAACTTGCAAGCCCATTGTAGGACGTTTAGATGATAGATGCCGTGCCATCTTGCGGATGGGGGCGGCGGGTCATCGATCCACAACGGCAACGGCCGCCACCTCGAGATGAGTGCTCACCTGAGATAATGGGCAACAGAGATGCCCGAGCTTCCTGAAGTTGAAACCATAGCGAATGGCCTGAACAAGCGAGTAGCGGGCGACCGTATTGAGTCTGTCTGGGTCGGCAGCAAGAAAGAACCGCTCAAGTCGCCGGCGGCGACCATTGTGCGCACGCTCGAGCAGTCCGGGATCACGCGCGTGCGGCGCGTGGGCAAGCACATCGTCTTCGACCTTGAGCTGGCCAATGGCGACCGCGAGGCGCAGTGGATCGTGCATCTTGGCATGACTGGACGCATGCTGGTGGCCACATCTGATGCTGAACCGGAGAAGCACACGCACCTGGTGGCGAAACTCGCTTCCGGCCGGGAACTGCGCTTTGTTGACCCCCGACGTTTCGGCCGGCTGGCGGTCGTAAAGAAGCCATTTACCGGACCGGGAGCAGAGCCGCTAACGATTGCGGAAGCAGATTTTGCCCGGCTGTTTCACAAAAGCAAGGCTCCCATCAAAGCAGCACTGCTGAACCAGAAGTTTCTCCACGGCGTGGGCAACATCTATGCCGATGAAGCTTTGTTCCGCGCTGGTGTCCGGCCTCGGCGCCGGGCGAACACGCTCACCAGATTGGAACTCAAGAAACTTCATGCAGCGTTACAGCAGGTGCTGCACGAGGCAATTGCGGCGGGAGGTTCCTCGGTATCCGATTATGTGGATGCCGAAGGCGAGCCCGGATTTTTTCAATTGCAGCATCGCGCCTATGGCCGGGAAGGCGAGCCGTGTCTGGTGTGCAAGACTCTCATAAAGAAGATCGTGCTCGGCGGACGGGGTACGCATTACTGTCCGAAGTGTCAGAAGTAAAAAACGCTTCTGGCTGCTAGCTTCTAACTGCAGAACTGGTACCCAGGCCAGGTATTTGGCTAATTGCTTATTGCTATTTGCCGCCCAGTATCTGGGTACTTGCCTGCAGCTTCCGCAGCCCGCGCAGCCAACGTTCGTAATCGTTCGCCTTATTCTGAAAATACTTGGCAACCTCCGGATGAGGGAGGATCAGGAATTTTTCCTCCGCCATTGCCGCCACCACAGCTGCGGCCACCTGTTCCGGCTCGATAGCTGTATCGAGCAGGAAGGCTCCACCGGCAAAGTCAGCGCGCGCCAGCATGTTGGTCTTCACACCCTGCGGGCAAAGTGCGGAGACACGCAGGCCCTGGTCGCCATAGGTGATGGACAGCCACTCGGCGAAGCTGAGCGCAGCGTGCTTGGTTACGGAGTAAGGAGCGGAGCCGATTTGTGTAAGCAGGCCGGCTGCAGACACCGTCTGGACGAGATAGCCTTCCCTCCGTTCGAGCATCTGCGGAAGCACTGCCCGGGCGGCATAGACGTGGGCCATGAGATTCACTTCCCAGCTGCGCTGCCAGTCACTGTCAGGAGCTTCAGGACCGCCCGCCACCCCGACGCCCGCATTGGAGCAGAGCACATCTACCCGGCCGAATCTCTCCGTTGTGGCGCGGACCAGTTGCTGCACATCAGCGTCGCGAGCGACATTGGCCGGAATCGCCGTGCCGTGAATTTCCTTCGCGACCTGTTCAGCACCGGCTGCGTCTATGTCCGAAACGATAACTGCCTTGGCGTTCTCTTTTGCAAATTGCCGGCATAACGCTCGGCCAATCCCGTTTGCGCCGCCCGTTACGATTATGACTTTTCCCTGAATCTGCATGCCGGAAAAGATAATTGGTCGCCTCGCGAAGGGCAAACGCTTCATGAGCGCTGCCGTGCTTTTCCAGTGAAACCCACGCCTGAAAGGGCTAGAATCAGCGCAGCTATGGCACTCTGGGGCGTACTCATCGACATATTGAAAACTGCGGCAACTCATGCAGCGCCGCACGTGGCGCGCAGCGCGGTCGACCTGGCGCGCGAGCGGATGAATGCTACAGCGCAAAAGCCGGGGCCTGATCCGGTTGAGGCGCTGAATCAGGTGCTTTCCAATTTTGACCAGCGAATTGCGTTGGCAGAACAACGCGCGACCGCCGCTGAAGAGCAGCTTGCCGCGTTGCAGCAGAGCTGGATGCGCAAGTGGGAGAGCGCCCGAGTTTGGATTATCGTGCTGCTTTCCTGGTCAGGGTTGATGACGCTCGCGGTGCTCTACCTGCTTTTCTTCCGACACACCTAAAGACCTATTTCGGGCTGCCTGCACCTGGCTCGGTCTTCGGCTGGGCGCCAGCCATTCTCCCCGGACCGAGCGTCGCTTTGGGGGGCTGCCGGTTGACGAAGAAGTTCTCGTTCAGTTGGGTGTGAACGTCTCCGGTGATTTTTTGCATCGCGGCCTCGAGGTTCTTCCGTTCCAGCTCCTGCGCAATCTCTTCCTTTACGCGCTCCAGAGAGATTGTGGTATGCGTACGCACTTTATAAGTGGTGTAGGACCCCGGATCGGAGTGAATCGCGGTCACCTCTCCAGCCTTGAGGCCAAAAACTTCTTCCTGCAGTGGCGAAGGTAGAGAACCTTTCTTCTTCAATCCAAGGTCAGTGGTGAGCGGAGGCTTCAGTCCCAACTGTTTATAGGCCTCGATCTGCAACGCGCCGGGATCCTCGCCCCTGGCTGCACGCGTGTGAACGTCTTCGACGATTTTCTTTGCGCTCGCCTCAAACTGCGGCTGCGCTTCTTTCGGCAGCCGAGAGTTGGAGCGTGGAATCACGATGCGGTCCAGTTCGACCTGTTCATAGCGGGCCTGATTATCACGGTAGAACAACTCAATCGATTCCGGTGTGGGCGAACTGTATTGCTGCTGAAGCCGCCGGCGATAGTTATCGGACAAGGTTCGCACGCGGGCGATCCGCATAAGCTCGACAAATTGCGGGTCCTTGTCGGCGCCTTCCTTCTCGGCTGCCTGTGCCACTGCCAGCGCTTCCGCATAGCTTTGGGCGAAGGTGCGCATTGCCACAGGGTTACTCATCATCTGCTGCGGGTTCCCAAGGGCCGCGAGCATGGTCTGGAACTGCTGCTTAGTGATGTTGGTTACGCATTCCGACCCTGCAGTACCGGTATTGTTACCACAAACTCCGCGGATTGAGATCACCACGGTGCTGTCGGGCAATTGTTCCGGCGAGGGCACGACTGCAACGGGCGGCTTGTTACTAGCTGCGGCAGACGCGTTTGTGCTGGCCGGACTCTGCGCCAGGAGGGAAGCGGCACCGGCGAGAAGGAACAGGAAGAGCTTACGCAGCATGAAGAATTCGTCCTTAATTTGTGAGCGAGAATTGCTGAAAATTGCGCTCATCGTAGCACAAGTCTTAACCGGTTGCGGGTTACATTCGTAAGTGCCGGCCGGTTCGGACGACATCACCAATTGCACACGTGCTGTAGAAGAGCGCTCCTTCAGGGCTTCTTTTTGGGAGTGGCAGTTTTCTTCGGGGTTGGCGTTGCTTTTGGCTGCGCATTGCCCAGCATCGGCGAGGAAGAAGCACTTGGCGCACAGACGTGCAGATTCGCCGCAGAGGTTCCGCTGCCTTCGCCAGTAATGGTGAGCACGAAAAGACGATCGAATTCGTTGTCTTTGATCTGGAAGGTGCCACCCTGCAGTTTCTGGATGATCACGGGAATTGTATTGCTGTGTCCCACGACCAGCGCGTTACCGGTGCTATAAAACAAGTCACGCACAAGGGTCGGAACGTCTTTGGCAGGAAGAACGTTGGCTTTCAAGCCGAGGGCTTTTGCGACTGGTTCGGCTGTCTGCTGCGTCCGCTTCGTATCCGTCACATAAATTTGCTTGATGCCCGCATCCTTCAGCACCTGAGCCAGGCATTCTGCGCGTTTCTGGCCTGCCGGCGTGAGCGCCGGATCATCAGCTGGCGCCTCCGCTTTTTCCGCGTGCCTGACAAGGTAAATGGTGCGGCCGCCTTGCTGTGCGATGGCGAACGACGACGCGACCGACAGGAAGAGAGCTGCCTTTAGCAAATTCCGCATGATTGAAAACCTCCATGAAAGCCTGATCATGGTCTAACAGCTACTCAGGCGAGCGCAAGAACTTTGCTTTGAACTGCCCGTACAAAAAAGTGGCCGGGCCTCCAGGCGTCCCGGCCAGAATCACAGTTTTGCCCGAGTGCAGGTCACTGTGGAATGTTCGTTGACCCGGGTTGTCGCAGGCCGGAAAATTTCCCGGCCTGCGAAGTTGAGCGGATCGAGCACTAGCGTGACGTGATCCTCACCGTCGCGCTGTTGGGCAGCGTATCCACGCCGCCCGGCCCGAAGGTCACCGTTCCTGTAGCGGAGAACACCGTGTTTGTGGTGGTACCCGCGGGATCAGTTACGTTCACCGTAACGATCAGAGTTTGCGGGGGCTTCTGACCATTTTTGGTTGAGCCGCCGAGGGTCGGAGTAGTTACCTGAATCAGGCCACCACCCGTGCCCGTCGGCGCAGAAGCGCAGGGCACAGGCGCCCCACCGTTCGGGATAAAGGTGCAGACAAACGTCCCATTGTTGTTGATGGTAACCGTGATGCTGTTCAGGGCCATGTTCTTCGATCCGGTTGATGGAACAATCGTTTCGAAAGCAACGTTCGCCGCCCCATTTTGCGTGGTGTTGCTGATAGTCCAGACAATGTTGCCGGCTTGCCCGACGTTCGGGTTTGGCACCTGGGCATTACCCTGGACCGAAATCGCCGCAGTGACTGAGGTCGTGGGCGGCGGAGGAGGAGCCGTGGTCGTGCTTGAACTGGTGCTCAGCAGCGTGCTTGCGTTGTCGAGCGCAGTGATCGCGGCACTGTTGGTGACGGCCGCTCCCTGAATCTGGACAATCACGTTCACCTGGGCAGTCTGGCCGGCACCGAGCGTACCAAGGTTGCAGGTCACCGTGGTCACCGCAAGCCCGCCCGACCCGCAGGAGCCTTGAGTCGGCTGAGCCAGGATGATGAAAGCACCATCAGTTGTCGCGAGCGTGTCGACCAACGTCAGAGAAGTAACCGGCAGAATGCCGTTGTTCTTGATCGTGATTGGATACGTTACCTGGATCGGCGTGGTGGTGAGGCTCGTGGGACCACCCATGGTGGATGAGAGAGCCGCCACAAACGCTGGAACCACAGTGTTGGAAGGCGTCGACTCCAGACTCGAACCGCCGACATTCGTCGCATGGACGGTGAAGCTGTAGGTGTGACCATTCGTGAGACCAGCAATTACGCCATTCACCTGACCAGGTGTTCCGGGCGCGGGAACCAAAGAAGTGATCGCTGTGCGCACGTTACCGTCAATGGCAGTGATGGTGTAACTGGTGATCGGCGCACCACCCACGATGGCCGGTGGGAACCAGCTAACCAGCGCTGCCGTATCGGCAGCGGTCGCAACAAGCCGTGTTGGAATCCCAGGAGCATCGATTTCAGGTACGGAAACAGCCGCGCTTAGAGTCGATAAGCCGCTCTCGCCGCTGGCATTGATGGCGGAAACCTGAAACGCGTATGACCCATTGGCAGCATTGAGGAGAGTTTTGTAGGTGGCGGGAAACTGTTTGCCTGCAGCGGGAGAAATAAACGTGTCCGGCTGCTGGACGCCGTTCAGGAATGTGCGCAGGCGATAGCTACTTACCGGCAATTGTGACTGCGCCGCGCTCCAGCTCACGGTAACGTTCGAGCCAGTCGCCTTTGCGCGTGCGACGGTTGGCGCGCCCGGAGCAGCAGAAGCCGCCGGCGTCGGGCAGTTATTCACAGTGAGAACGTTCGTCGCGAACGGATTAGGTACCAGCGGCGGCTTGCCGAGGCATGTCTGCCACCAGCGTCCAAGGCCCAAACCAGGCGCACCGCTGATTGTTGGCGGGATGGTGATGCCGTTGTTGCTCGGGTCGTCACCCGTATACACCACGAAGTTTGCGGGATCGTTGTAGTCGACCGCTGATTGCCCCATCGCGCCGAGCGGGAATGCCGGAGGCAAGGTCGGTGGCAATGAAGCTGTGATGTCAGTCGGGCTGATAAAGTTCGAAGTAACGGTCTGCGCGCCTTGAGCGTCAGCCACCCAGAAGACATTCGCCGGCGTGAATGGCGGAACGATCACGGCAGCGCTCAAGCCGTAATAAAGGTTGTTGCCGTTCAGGTATGGATAGAGCTGATCGCTTGCGGTTGTGTTTGCGGCGCCAACAGCGGCGAGAAGGTTGAACCCCGGACACGTCGTGGTCATGGTCGGCGTGATCGCCTGGCATGTCGTATCGGCATTGGGGATCACGAACGGGCTGGTGCCGTCGACGGACCACAAATCGTGTCCGATAAAGGCCAAGTCGCCAGTGGTTTTGCCGTCTGGAGATGTCGCCACGACCTGAACAAAATCGGCGCACGTCCCGAACCCGACTGTATCAGCAGTCGCCGGATTGTTGATGCGCGTGATCAGTCCGCCTTTGCCCTGAGTTCCATAAAGATTGCCATCCGGCCCAAGCGCAACACCGGCAATGACAGCGGCGTTCGGCAAGGGACATCCCGTCTGTCCACCCTGAAAGCGCGCATTGGTCGGGTTGCCGGCCAGACCGAAGATACTGGTGAGGTCGATGTTGCCGTTCCCGCCATCGGCCGTGGGGTCGTACTTGAGCCGGAATATGCCGAGTGACCTGCGGGCGTCAGCCACATAGACAAAGCGGGTGGTCGGGTCATAGCTTGCTGGCCCACCGACAAACGAAAGACCATTCAGCTTGAACGGACAAGTGTTCGGATTGATGACGCGAATTCCCGGAGTGTCAACATCAGGGTCAACTCGGCAGAATCCCATCACGTTGTCACCAATCCAAAGGTGACGCACCGGGAAGCCTTGCGCGTTGAGCGCAGTGCCAGGGAGAACGATTCCTGCGCGAGGCACGGTGTAATTGCTCACGATCTGAGGATTCGTGGCGTTTGGATTACCGCCGTTCTGGACTGTCGTGGTGCTGGGCTGCGCCGCGGCGGTGATCACGGAGAAGACCAGAGTGGCAAAGCAGAGCCAAACACGCAGGGCCGCTTTTTGTGTCGTGGAGGAGTTCATTTCAATTATGCCTTCCTCTCCTCAAGCCTGGGCTTGCAGGAGTTTCATCGCAAAAAATCGAGAGGCCCAAACGCAACCGTCTCCCCCGCATGTTTCCGCATGGCAACCTGCATTTCGAAGAGGCTGGCGGGGAAAAGCGCCAGCCTCCATTGGCGAGCGAAACCGCAGGCATAGTTTCTCTGGCAGCAACGCCGAATTGACCGCAATCGGTTCCAAAGTCGTCATCAGCGGCATGCGGGGACCGTGATGGCGACCTCAGATCGATCTAAGTTCTTGCCGTGAAGCTTTGGGGAAGAGAGCAGGCTCTCATCCTTTCCGGCATTCGGTTTCACCTGCCTGATGCCGCCCGTTGCAGCGAACTGCGACGGCAGCACTCTCGCCAATCCGATTAATCAGGCTCATTCTGTTTTGGCGCTCACGACCGGCGAAATCAAAACCGGCCGTGAGCGGTTGACCTCGTTACGGCAACACCACGTACACGTGGCCCTGACCCTTGACCGGCGCCAGAGTGGTGGTGGTGAGGGTTGGGGTGAACGGCAGCAGGCTGGGATCGTCGCCGATCGCCATGGTGCCGTCTGGAGAGAAGCCGAGGGCCGTGACCACCCCAATCGCAGACTTCAGGTTGAGATTGGCTGCGAGCTGGCCTTCCGCGGTCCACAGCGTGTCTTTCGAGCAGAGGAAACTCCACTGATCGACTTCCGTTGCGCCGCCCAGAAACAGCGACGGCGTGTTCGGATCGAAGGTTCTGACCACCGTATTGCAGGGCACCTGACCTGTCGGACCAAGCGCCAAGGCAGCCGGCGTATCAATGTCAGTGGGCGCCGGTGTTCCGCGCGGCAGGGTGATGAATATCCCTACCCCGCTGAAGAACTGCGCGCGCCCGCGGGAAAGATCCGGCGCGGCGTTCAGAACCACGGTCTGCTGGCCGCTGCCGGTCTGGAACAGGCTGTCTTTGTCAGGCAGGCCGTTTTCCATCAGGTAGAGGTCAACCCCGTTGAACACCATGTTTCTCACGCCGAGGCCCAGGAAAGTGGCCGCGACGGGTTGCGCCGCGCTGGGAGCGGTCGCCGCGGCAGTAACCTTTGTGATCTGCGAACCGGTAGTCGGACCGATGTACAGGTCCGTCAGGCCGGTGACCGCATTCTGATTGACTGCAACCGCACCGGCAATGCTTCCGCGACCCTGACTCAGCAAGCCGCTCTGAGAAAGTGTCTGGCTCGTGGGATTGAACGAAAGCCGAACGATCCCGTTCAGAGTGTTGTTGATGTCCGGCACGTAAACGACATTGTTCTTGTCGACTGCGGGCTGACCTGGGAGAAAGGCCGGTGTTGGCTTGAAACAATTGGTAAGCGAGGCGGTTCCGGGGCCAGTCTGATCAATGCGGCAGAGGCCCTTGGCTTCGTCGGCCACCCAGAAGTGTGAACCAACAAAAACCAGTCCGCGCGGATGCGTGACGCCACTGGCCAGCAGCAGACCCATGGTCGCCGCAGTTGCCTGGCGCGGGTTGGGAGTAAGCGGTGTGCCCGGGCCGGCGAGGCTGTTGATGGTGCAAAGCGCGCCGGGATTCGTGGCGGTTGGACAAACTTCCGGAGAGACGGGAGCTTTCAATACCCAGGCGCGTCCCGTGCGGGAAGTAAACACGGGAATGCCGGGCAGCGGCGCTTCGATGAGCAGATCATCCGTGATCAGGATGTCGCCGCCCGCATCGCCGGGGAAATTAGCATTGGCCGGGTGAATGTTCACGCCGCGAGGCAATGCGTAAGAGACAAGCTGTCCGTTCAGCAGGCCGCTCTTCGACCAGACTTGAAACACAGCAGGACCCACCAACGTGCCGGTTACGCTCGTATCCAGGCGGATGATGTCAGCGCCTGCCGAGAAATAGATGAACCGGACGCCGTCGGACGCCATGCCCATGGGGAACTGAATGTTCTGGTATTGCAGCAAACCGGTGCACGCGACGGTTATGTGTGTGCAAGCCGTAATGTTCTGAATACGCTCCGCGAATCCGGCCTGAACGCCCCAGAAATCGGTGCCGATAAAAGCGAGACTTACATAGCGCTTTCCGTTGCTGGAGATCGCCACGATACTCGCTTTTTGAATCAGCGGCGACGGCGGCCGGGGATCGCGAGGGTTAGTCACGCGCACCACGTTGCCATCGGCGTGGAATACGACGTAGAGATTTCCGTCAGGACCGATCTTCGCCGCTTCGGGTTTCAGTTTACCCGCCGGCGCGCCGACAAAGGTGATGCCGGAAGCAGGACCGATAACGTTTTCAATGGTCGCTATGGCACTGTGCCCCGGATTGGTTGGATCAGGACCGAAGGTTACGCGGTTCACGCCGGTTCCAGCGATATCTGAGAGGAACACGTACGGGCTGTTCGGGCGATCGTCAAACGGCTCTGACGTTCCGTTGAGCGTGCAGGTGGCGATGTTCAGCACGCCACTGTCGATACGGCAGAAGCCCTGGGCGCCGTCTCCAACCCAGTAGTCGATCGGGCCTCCGGGGGTCAGTTGCACCCGCACCATGCCGCGGGGGCGGAACATGCTGGCGGGAGCAATGTTAACGCTGGGGGATGCAAAGGCGCTCACAGCAATCACAAGCATGGCAGCCAGAACCAGAAGCTGTTTTGCAATGCTGTGTGGGGCCCGCAGAGATTTGAGTTTCATGGTCAGGTTTCCTCTCTTTGTTGTTCCATCAAGCGGCTTCATGTAACGGAGCCCGGAAGCAGCTTCTGATCTCTTCTTTGTTGGCATGCCGGACCCTTGTGAGGTCCGGCAGCCGTGATGTGGTTAACGGGTGATCGTGATACCCGAGGTGATGATTCCGCCGGCGCTCGACCTGATGGTGGTCAGGGGTGGCGGCGGCACATTGGTGAAGGTGATATCGAAGACCCCAGGAGCAAACGGGATCACAGGTCCCATCACTCCGGTGTAGGGTTCGCCGGTGGCCGGGTTGATGGTTGGGCTTTCGCCATTCGCACCCGCCAGGGTTACCGTCAGGGTTACACCAGGCGTGAAGTCACTTGCGCTCACGGTCAGGCGGGCCAGCCGCTTGATGTAGCGCACGTGAGAGATGGTGATCGTGTCCTGCGTCGGGTTCACCTGGACTGTAACGAGCGCGGTGGCAGGAACCAAACCAGTGGTTGAACTGGTAGCCGTCACGCTGAAGGTCAGTACAACTGAAGCAGTGCCGGGAGCCACGAACGGTGTCACGAAGCTGGCAGAGGCGGTATTCGCATTGTTGAGCACTACTGTCGGATCGCCGGGGTTAATCACCTGCGTCCATGCGAAGTTCAGCACGCCGCCCGAAGGATCAAGGCCGAGCGCGTTGAGGTTCACTGACGATATGCCATCACCCACAACAGGATTCGGAGTCGCCGAAGCTGTGACTGAAGGCGGAGTGTTTGGCGGCGTGAGCGCGATCGGGATGCTCAAACTCGCCGTGGACGGAGTGAACGTGGTACCTGTGGCAACCGTGAGGATGAAATTCAGGCTCAGCGGCGATGCGACTGCCGGCGCAAGGAACGTTGCCGTCGGGCTGTCAGCATTGTTGAGGGTCACAAGCGGATCGCCGGGGTTCACGATCTGCTCCCAGTGGAACGGACCACCGGACGGGAAGCTTCCAGTTGAGCTGAGCGTAACCTGCGTACCGGCAATGATCGGGGTGGCGCTGGCTTTGAACGTTGCCACAGCGTGCGACGCATTCGGATCGCTGGGATTGCAGACCTGGATGGCCGGTGCAGGTTTGCTGTCCGGCCACGGGGCCAGCTGGCCGATTTGCTGCGTGGCCTGGGGCTGCGGGACTTCCGCACGCTTGGCGCCGAGCTGGATCAACTGGCTGTCATAAATGCTTGCCGGCGTCGGCCACGGTCCAGTGCCGTTCACCAGGAATGGCAGATCCTGGAAGTTATATGCCGGTGGGAAGTTACCGGGAACGAGATCTTCAGGGAAGATGAACTCGGGGTTCGGCAACTGGTAATAATCCGTAATGATGCCGTTGTTGTTCGGCGTCTGGAAGCCACCGCTCACCTGCGCCGCCACGTTCTGGACCGGAGGCAGGAATGTGCCGCCGTTCGGACGGAAGCGCCAGCGACCCTTCTTGCCGATAAGTGGCAGACCCTGCTCTACCGGGAAGTTCGAAACCCAGGTAGGCAGACGGAATGTCATATTTCCGCAGGGATCAATGTCGACAGCGGAAACATCCACATTGCGCAAAGGATCGGTAGAGAAGCCTTCTACGCGAGTACGGCGTGCAGCTTCCTGAGGGAACGCCGGATCCGGGGTTCCGCCAGTGCCCTGGAGGAGAACTTCGATTTCGACATACGCTGGATCTGAATTCGGGAACGTGTACACGCCGAGGTTGTCTACAACTTCGGTCGCGGAGACATAGCCAAGGCCCGTGGTGGCGTCCTGGAACTGCGTCCCGATGACCGAGACGAAGTCACCGAGTTCAAACGGAACTTCGGTATAGGGATCCTGCGGGAACGGATTGTCAATGGTTGCCGGAGCTCCCGGGACGTTCATGGTGTAGATGTTGATCAACTGCAGCGACTGATCACGCGGCCGATTGATTTCCGGACACTGCGGGTCGTCGAGGCCCGTGGTGCCTGCGACGTAAGGATCAGGCGTGCCTGGTGTTCCCGGACCTGACGGATACGTTCCAGGCGCCGTGCGGGGAATGCACATCGGATAGCCGGTCTGCGAACGGATGGTGGTGTTGTTCTGGTCTGAGGTGAAGCGCACGTCAGGAGACTGGCCGATCGTATAGCGACCCTTGTTGAACAGGTTGCCATTCATGTCAGTGATCTGGAGCGTAGGATCGTTGATCTGCACGCGAATGCCATTCACCGTCATGCTGCCGTCGGCATAATTCAGCTTTTCGATGAAACCCTGCATCCCGTTTACTGATTGCTGTGAGATCTGAATGATGCCTGCCATGTAGGCGCCGTTCACAATCTGCCCCTGAACGTGAGCCTCATGGGTGAAGAGAGGCCGCACACTGTCTGACAGCGCGAGACCGGATTCGCCGGCGCCCGGCAGAGTGAGGGTGCAACTGCCGGTGGAGGCGCACATTACCGCGCCGGGATTGTTCTCGAAGATTTCTTCCCATGTCTGATACGTATTCGGGAAGAAGACCACGGTGTTCGCGGGGACGCGAATCACGTCATTGTTGATCTGCAGCCAGCCGCCCGCGCTCTTGCAACCAGGGGGCGTCGGCGGGGCCGGAGGCGTCGCTGGCGTGACCACGGCACCCGGTGTATTGTCGAGTGTCGCCGCGGGAGCCGGATCGCACACCGCATCGACTGAGGCGTACTGAATGAACCCGAGATCGTCAAAACCGGGGGCGATCGTAGATACGGCTTGGGGCGTCGTCGCCGGAATCGGCGGCACTGCCGGCTTCGGCAGCGGCGCCTGCGCGTGCAGACTCAGCGTCACGCAGAAGACCAGCAGAAAGCTCACCACTGCCAGCTTGAAAATCTGTTTACCTTGTTGATAGACCCTCATTGTTTGAAACTCCCTTCCGTCAATCTGCTACTGCCCCTGAGTTCTTTTGCGTGTTGAGTCCCTCACCGGCGGCTTGCACCGCCGGTCCGGACGGTCTCAAAAATCAATGGATCAAGTTCTCCAGGAAGGTCGGCAATGGTCTGCCGCCTTTGGCGCCCACAGCCGGCACTTCCATGAACTGGTTCGCAGCCTGGCCAGGATGCAGCGGATCGCTCTGCACCGGATAGCTGCTGGACTGCGGGTGGCCGTTCGGCGTGAATAACTGCGGGTGATCGAATGGCGCCGATTGCACCACCGAGCGTGGATCGGTCAGGCCGTTACGCAGGAAGTCGACAAGGTCGGTCTTTTCCTGGAGCGTCAGGCCAAGCCCGAGCGCTTCAATATCGGGATCCATGATGGAAAGCTCGGTCACAATATTGAAGTCAGCGCCGCGGTTATAGAACTCCACCACCTGCTCGAGCGTGAGTTGGCCGCCGTTGTGGAAGTACGGTGCAGTCAAGGCGACATTGCGCAGCTGCGGCGTCTTGAAAAAGCCGGTGCGGGCAATGTCGTCACTGCAATTGAGAGGCGCCTGCGTGATGCCATCACCCGGCCGGCCGGGAATCATGAACGACACACTTGAGTCGTTGCACACGCGCTGGCGAAGCTCTTCACCGAGCGAAAGTGGTTTGGAAGCTACCGGATCGGCGCCCGCCAGGCCCGCGTCTTCGGCGCCAGGACGAACTCCAACGTGATAGAAGCCCGTGTCATAAACGCGCACGTTGAGGTCGGCCATCACCATCCGTTCCAGCGGTACGGGATTTACCGTGTCGACTGCCGCGTTAGAGAGCTCCGGCCCACCGTGGCACACCACGCAGCGGCCTTTCGTCTGGAACACCAGCAATCCGCGCAACTGACCATCAGTAAGTGCGGTGGCTCCGACTGAGTAACTGATCCGGACCGGTACCGTGGAGACCGGCGGTTCTTCAAAGTTGATGACAATCGTTCCGCTTGCGTAATCCACGGTCCCGTCAACACCAGTCCCGGTGAAGCGCCCATGGCCATCGTCGAAGGCGAACACGTCCTGATCGCTCATGTCGAAATTGGGATTCAGCGCGATCACTGAAATCGTGAACGGGGTGAGTCCAGGTTTCACCGGGATGGTGTACGACATGGAGTCGTTGTCGCCGGTCAGGGTGAAGACCTGCTGCGATTCAAGAAACTTGTCGAAAGGCGTCTGGTCCGCGATGAGAGTGCTTTCGTACGCCTGGATGGCAATGCCCCAGAAGAGCGAGAAGTTGTACTCCATTTGCGAGTATTGCTGAGTGCCGGAAGGGCATCTGTTTTCATCATTCGCGCCGATGGTTTTCAACACCGTGCCATCAGTCGCAGTGCAGAGAGTGTCCGTGAATTGCCACCAGTCCGGCAGGAAAGCCTGCTGGATCAGTGCAGCGTACGAAGTCCCGATGCCGTTCTTCGGAGCTTTTGAGAACTGCCCAAGTACGCTGTCTGTCGGGTCGACAACTTGTTTCGCTAGTGGTTGCCGGTTCAACAACTTCTTGCCGACCTGGCGCAGGTCTCGGCCGTCGGCTGACATTTCCGTGCTGCTGAGAATTGGCCCCAGCGCCTGTGAGCACAGTGCCGAATTCTGCATTGCGACAACCGCGGGACCGAGATTTCCGTCCGCGTCGGTCACCATGAGACGGCCGCCTTTGTCGCGCGCGCCGAACGGGTTCAGACCATTGCAGGCGTTTTGCGCACGGCCGTCCCAGAAGTTGCGGTAGTTGAAGACCGCATCGACTACGCTGGGAGTATTGCGGCCGGTAGTCCTGCGTGTGTTAATGCGCGCTGATGAATTCCTGGGATCCGGGTACGAGAACACCGGATCGGGAACAGATGTGCCGGTCTCGACGCTGGTGACATTGTTCCTTACACCCGCAAGCGGATCCTGACGATCGGCAGGATCAGGAAATGGCGTGGTTCTGCCTGGCGTTCTGATTCCGGGGCTCACACCGTTTTGCCCACCTTTGAATTGCGGTGGAAGCGGGTGCCCGTTTCCAAAAATGATTCCCGGAGTCGGACCTTCATTCGGGTCAGGAGGAGCCGGCGTGCCAGCGCTCCCGCCATTGGGGTCGCGCACCGGAAGCTTGGGATTGGGTATGCCGTTGTGTGTGGTTACCACCTGTCCCATGCTCGTGGCGAAGACACCCTGCGAGCCGGACACGTCATTGATCTCGCTGATTACGGAACTGTAACGATCATTTGGATCGGAAAGCTTGTGAAATGGCCAGTCGCCGTCGTGATAGCCGCCGAAGCCGCCGCCGGATGTACCAGCTTTATAGGAATAGTTAGGCCCCATGGAGCCGGAGAAAGGAATGCCGAGTTGAAATGTGTTGTCACCACCTGCCTGTCCCGGATTGACTTCGTTTGTTGGACGGCTGTCTGCGCCTGCGTTGAAATGGCAGCTGGCGCAGGCCTGAATATCATCGCTGCCTGCCTGCATGTCCCAGAAGAGGGCTTTTCCCAGCTGGATTGCGGCGGCCTTATCAGCCACGATTCCTTCGAGCCCGAAAACAGGAGGAACCGCGACGGTGGAGAGAGGCGCCAGGGGGCGCAGCGGAACCACCATTGTTCCCGTATTGCCGCTGTTGTTGCTGTTTCCGCTTTGCGCCCTTACGTGCTGGTAATAGCCAAAGGCGCAGAGGACAGCAATTACGGAAGCGGCAACGCGCACCAAAGCCAGGGTCCCGGAAGACGATTTCATCGGTTTTCTCCTGAAGATCAGCCCTACCTCTACGGGTAGCGTTCAACTGCTCAGAGCAGCGCGCCAGATCGCCGCGCTGTGGGAGGATTTTTGTCTTAAGTGATTAAGCTCTGATTGATTTAAGATTAAATAATTTAATTGACTCTTTGTTATTTAAGAAAAACGCAAGTTACTAAACATGAACGGGTTATTCGCTGGTGAGGATCTGGGATTGACGACCGCGTAGCGAGCTAGTCTTAAATAATAAAGCTAAGCGCTTGACAGGCTTTTTTCATGGAAATCAGATACTTGCGGCATGAGTTCAACATTAAAGAGGGTGAGCGAACATGATCGGTTCAGGCGACGCTCGGTCTGGAAAAAAACTGATGGTCAACAAAATTTCTTGTCTGAAAGAGGTCAGATTAGGGCATAATGCGGCTCGTGGATGAGAAAACAAAAGTCGCACTGCCTACCCGAGCCGAACTTCGCATACTTCAAGTATTGTGGGACCTTGGGCAGGCTACTGTCGATGAAGTGATTCATCATCCCAGTCTTTCGCCCCAACCAAATTACAAAACCACGCAGACCATCCTCCGGATTATGGAGGAAAAGGGGCTCGCCACGCATGCGAGCCGTGGGCGGGTTTTCGTCTTCAGTCCCAGCGTAACCCGGGATGAGATCTCCAGGCTTTCCGTACGCACCCTGCTTGACCAGAATTTTGCAGGTTCGGTGACGGAACTCATGGTAGGTGTCCTCGAGGTGAGCGAGGTGAAGCAAGCCGAGTTGGCGGAATTGGAAGACATGATTCGCAACTTCCGGCTCCAGAAGACGAATTCCTGATTAATTTGGTTGTGACGGATGCAAGAAGAACTTTCACTCCATTTCGCCGGCGCAGTTCTGACTTTTGCGGTCAGACTGGCTGTAGCCTGTATCTTCTGCCTGGTGCTTGAGCGGCTGCTGCATCGCCCTCAGCGCAGGTTTTTAGTATGGCTCTTCCTCTCCACAGGTTTCGTGCTGTACTGGCTGGGCGTGCTTGCCGCTATCGCGAAAGCCGTCCTGCTGCCGCAGTCCGGAGCACTTTCCCCGGCTTTTCACCTGCCGGGCCTGGAGTTGAAGCACATCGTGGTACCGGCGCAGTGGGCCGGACTGATCGGCAATCTTGAGCTTGTCGGCGGCACGTTGTACTTCGCCATATTGATTGTTCTGGCATCGCGCAGTATTTCCAAGCACCTGCGTTTGAATGCTCTTCTTCGACTGGGATCAGCGCCGTCGCCTCAAATGGCTGCGGTGCTGGAGTCGCTTTGCCGCGACCTCAGGGTCCGTCGTTGCGACCTTGTGGTTCTGCCCGAAATTACTTCTCCCGCTACCGTGTACTCCTGGAGACCCTGCATCCTGGTTCCGGAGAGCTGTGACCAGCCCGGCCACGTGGAACAGTTTGCCGATATCATGCGCCATGAGTTGATGCACGTGGTACGTAACGACTACCTCGTGGCTGCATTCTCTGATGTGGTCTGCATGATACTTTTCTTCCATCCGGCAGTGTGGATCGCACGCAAGAAAATGAAGCTGGAGCGCGAGCTGGCCTGCGACCTGGCCGTGGTGGAGGCGCATCCTGATCATCGCGTGGACTATGCCGCCAGCCTCACCCGGCTGGTTCGGCTGAGCATGGCACGTGACAGCTCACCAGGTGTGGACTTCGCCGCTCCGGTGAGTTTTCTGGGCCGGCGCATACGCTCCATTCTCGTCGGGCCCAAAGAACTGCCTGTGTGGCAGCGCCTCTGTTCCGCAGGAGCGGGTGTGACCGTCCTGCTCACTTTTGCCTTCCTCTCTCCGGTGCTCTCTCTCGCCTTTGATGTGGGAAGCCGACCGGTAGATGATCCCGCGCTTGTGCTTCATGCTTCCGGTAAGCCCTATGTGGCCGAGTTCGGAAGCGCGATGGCAATGCCAGTTTCGTACAACTCGCTTGACCCGCGGTCTACGGCCCTGGCGCACTACGCGGCGCACCGCGCGCTTTTCCGTGCTCCTGCAGCCGTAAACGCAGATCCTGCATGCGCGCCGGCGTTGACGTTATTTGAACAGGGGCAACGTCCTGCCCGCGCTAGCTATGATTTGCCAGTGGGAGGCGCATCACAATTCCTGTGCGACCATCCCGAACTGCACGGAGAGGCACAAGCGCACTAAACCGCAGTTTCAAGAACATTCATCAACAAGAAAAGGCACAGCAACGGGCTGTGCCTTTTTCATTGGTGAGTTTGGCTGGCTCGCAGCGCTGTGCGATACTAGATTTCGCGCCGGGATGGCGGAACTGGCAGACGCAGCGGACTCAAAATCCGCCGAGGTTCACCCCTCGTGGGGGTTCGACCCCCCCTCCCGGCACCAACCTTCAAGTAGTTCCTGATTCTCCTGTATCCAAATAAAAGGCTGCAGCATTTCTACTCCGTCCTGAGCGCGAGCATCGGCTCCGTGTTGGCAGCACGGCGTGCTGGAATCAGTGCTGCAGCAAAGGCGGCCAGGGAAAGTACGACCGTGGTAAGCACCAGCACTGCCGGATCGTAAGGCTTGACTCCGTAGAGTTGGCTGGCCATCAGCCTGCCGCCAAAAATAATCGTGGGTAGCCCGATGGCAAGACCCATTCCGATCTGCGCAAATGCGCCGCGCAGAACCATGGACAACATGTTCAGGCGGTCCGCTCCCAGCGCCATGCGAATGCCGATTTCGCTGGTTCGCTGCTCCACTGAATATGCGGTCACCCCGTAGAGGCCAATCGAAGCCAGCACCAGCGCGAGCAAGCCGAATAGAGAAGTGAGCTTTGTGATCATCTGCTGTTGCATGAAGTTGGCCTTCACCTGTTCGGCGAAACTCTGGAAGTCAATTACGGCCAGATCGGGATTGATCTGTGAAACCGCCCGGCGGACTTGCACGTCGAGGGCGGGAATTTCTCCGCGCGTGCGAATGGCAATCGCATTCAGGTACCTGGAGCGATCTTCAAACTCCTGGTATCGGTGATCAGGATTGCGCGCCGACTGGCCCTGAGCGAGGAAATACATTGGCCGCATTTTGCTTGCGGCGCCCCAATAATTGGTGTCTTCGGTCACGCCCACGATCTCGAATGCGCCGGGGTGCTTCAGGTCGTCGCTGAAGTACTTGCCTACCGCGCGCCCATCCTTGAAAAATTTCTGTTCAAAAAACCGGTTCACTACGGCGACGGCACGAGTGTTGGGCGTGTCCTGCTCAGTGAAGGAGCGACCCTCCAAGACCTTGGTGCCAATTGTGTCGAAGTAGTTGGGACTGGCGCGCAGCCATGATGCGCCGTGATCCTGAGTGCCGGGCGCGGGCGGCGGATCGCCGTCAATGTACACGCCTTCTCCCCAGTTATCACCTTCCATCGGGCTATAGAGAGAGAAGCTGACCTGTTGTACGCCGGGAATCGCGCTCAAGTTATCTTTGAGCTGCCGGTACAACGGTTCCAGTTTGTCGGGGGCATAGCCGGCCATCTGAGGATCGATATGCAGGACGTAGCGGTTGGCTGTTTCGAATCCGAAATGCCGGTGCTGCATGTTGCTCAGGCTGCGAGTTAGCAGGCCGGCGGCGCATAGCAACACCAGTGAGAGTGCTGCCTGCACAACCACAAGAGCCTTCTGTCCCCATCCGCTCCTGCCGCCGATGGATCGGCCAGCGCCGCGCAACGCGTCAGCCGGTTGCGTGCGGACGGCCATCCACGCGGGCGCCATGCCGAAGAGAATTCCTGTCAATACGGAGACGGCAAACGCGAAAAACAACACGGGCAGAGAGGGGGTGGCTGTGATGGGAACGTAATCATGGCCGAAGGCGAGTCGCAGGATCGTCCGCGTGCCGGCAAAAGCGACCGCGATCCCGGCGATGCCGCCCATGAGTGCGAGCACCACGCTTTCCGTGAGCGCCTGAAGGATGAGCGTGCGGCGAGGCGCACCCAGTGCGGAACGCAACGAGATTTGCTGCTTGCGAGCAGTCGCGCGCACCAGCATCAAGTTCGCCAGATTGCCGCATGCGATCAGCAGCACGAAGGCCGAGACCCACATGAGCAGGTGAAGCCCGTCTTGATACTCGTCCCGCATCCGCTGAACACCACCGCCGCCCGGTGAGAAGTGGAGCGTCTGTTTCGCAACCAGGGGCTTGGAGCGGTCTTCCACCTTGCTCACCGGGCTGAGCAGGAACTGACGCAACACCACTTGCATTTGCGCCTCCGTCGCCTTTAAGTCAGCCCCAGGCTTCACCCGGCCGATCAGATCAAGCCAATCGAGCGCGGCATCCGGGAGAATATTGTTTGCAGGTTCTACCACGGGCTCGCTCGTTAAAGGCAGCCAGAATGCCGTTGGATTGCTTTGGATGCGGTCACCGAAGAAACCTGGAGGGGCGATCCCGACTACCGTCACCGGCTGGGAATTAACTACAAATCCGGCTCCGATGACGGAGCGATCACCGCCGAACTTTTCCTGCCAGGTGCGGAAACTCATCACGGCAACGACCGGAGCGCCTTTATGATCGTCCTGGGGCGAAATCATGCGACCCGCGTATGCGGGAATGCCGAAAGTGGAGAAGTAATTTCCGGAGACAAACTCGCTCCTAAAGGATTCTGCCTGCCTTGCGCTGCCACTGCGGCGCACTCCGAGCAGGCTGCTTCCCGCCTGAAACGCGGCCAGCTCTTCAAAGCCGGAAGTCTGTTCCCTGAACTGCCTGTACTGCTCGTAAGAGAAAAGCGACCAGTTATCCTGCAGGCCGCCGTTGACGCAGCAATTCTCTTCGTTACCCACGCGCACCAGTTGCTCTGGTTTGGTTACCGGGAGAGACTTCAGCAAAACCGCATGCACTAACGTGAAAATCGCGGTTGTAGCTCCAATGCCAAGTGCGAGCGTGAGTACGGCTGTGAGGGTAAACCCTGGTGCCTTACGAAACTGGCGAAGCGCGTAACGGATACTGTCAAAAGTCTGCATTCGGATTCCTTGCGGTGCTCAACGGGTATATACGGAGCAGCAAAAAAAAGGTTTCTAGATTATGCACATAGGAGTGCAGCGATTTGCATTACCGGGTTGAGGCATTGCCCTAATTCGCGCTAGGGTAGATGACTGGGAGCTGTTAGAATCTGGGGCAAAAATATAAGGAGAGTCCACCCCTTTGGATACTCAATCAATCATCGCAGAGTTGGAAGCTGAACGAGACCGACTAAGTCAGGCCATCGCTGCCTTACAGGGAGGAAAGAGAGGCCCTGGCCGGCCGAGAGCAACGGCATCGGCCGGCAATGGCAGGAGAGGTCCACGCAGACTTTCTGCAGCAGCTCGACGGAAAATAGCTGAGGCCGCGCGCAGGAGATGGGCAAAGGCCAAGGCAGCCGGCAGGAATAGTCTCTAAACCCAAGGAACCTAAACGAACGCAGCCCTCTGTGTGCCCAGGGCTGCTTTTTTGCTTTTCAGTACAAAAAGAAAACGGTTGCGAAGCATGGAAACTCATCGTACCCCGACTTTGCGAAGCAGACTGCCCGCGCTACGGCGCGCTGCGAGCGCAATGGACCCAAGAAACGGCGCAGGATCACTCCAGTTCCACCACGCATAAGAGTTCGCGCCGTAAACGTGCGAAGCAAATGCTGCGGTACCCAGATCTCTCCTGCCATTTGACTCTCGATACCAGCTTGAAAAGTTATGAGCACTCACCCAACGGGTTTGATTTCGCTGCCCGGGCGTGACCTGAGAAGCTTCGCCGGTGAGGTCGAGATATGCCAAATAGGGCAGGTTAATGTTTGCGTCAGCAAAAATGCCGTTGTACCAGGGAAGCCGGGTATTCATTTCGATGAAGTAGTATTTCCCGTCGTTCTTACGGTACTTGAATTCGAGTGAGCCGAGCCCGCGGTAGCCCAGTGCACGCAACACTTTAAGAGCCTCACCGGCCATCTCCTCGTTTGGCTCCGTCTGGCCGTAGCACATGCTGCCGAATCCGGGAGGATACTGCCGCAGCTTCCGCACCGTGGAATACGCGGCAAGCTCGCCCGCAGTATTTATCAGGGCAGTACACTGAAACACCTGATCATCGCCGCCTTCAATCAGTTCCTGCATCAGGGTGCCGCCCTTGAGTTGTGGATATTTCGAGAAAAAACGCAGCGCCTCCTGTGCATTCTGCGCGATCAACACCTTCGCAGTTTCAACCGGGAAGCCTGCCGTGTACCGGTGGACCGGCTTGATGATGCAGGGATAAACAAAACTGGAAGTTACAGCCTCCATGTCATCGTCAGGACCCGTGATGTGAGTGCGCGGGACGTTTACGCCGGCTCGCTGGCAGAAGGCTACCATCCGCCCTTTATCAACAATGGTGTTGAAGAGATCTGGGGGGACCCAGTGGAAGAGAAACTTTCCGGAAAGCGCCTGTTGTTTTGAAGAAAGAAGACGAGCGAACCAGTCGGAGGTGGCAAAGAGAGCTGGCTTTTGCCTGAACTGAGAGCCCCACTCGAGCAGAAGTTTACTTACAACTTCCTCGTTGCCCACGCTATCGCCGGCATAGGCACGGGGCTGATCAGGATCATCAGGGTAGATGAAGCACTTGCGTAAATAGCGGGAGTAGCGCAGAGGATCGCGAAGGCGGTCATTGAGAGCGTAAACGGGAACTCCATGACGACCGACGCTGCGAGTAATGCCATAAGCAGAAACGTCGAGGCCCTCCACGAAAACCGCCGTTCTATCATCTTGCGAAGGCATCCTGCTAACCCTCGGCTCCTGCTTCCTTTTCGCTGCCCTGGGGCTTGGACTTTAATTCCATCGGGCGACTTTCGTCATCGTATTTTCCGGCGATTCGCAGGATAGAATCCCGGGCCGATATACGGATGGTGTGCAGCAGGTGTCCGTACCAGTTGTTGCGGAAAATGAAGACGCGATAGTTCGTGCGGCGTTGAGAGGCCCAGCGGCTCTCATCCCATGTGGCTGGACCTACAAAATCAAACCTATGCAGACGGCGTTCCCGGTATTGGGCAAGAATCTCATTCACCAGCAACTGTCCGGGTCCATAGCGGCGGAAGGTCTCGTCATAACCGGCTTTGACGAGGCAATAATGCCCGCGATTATTGAACCCAAGATGCCCGGCAATAGCCTTGCCTCCCAGTTCTAGCAGATCAATTGAGAGATAGTCGTGTTCCGCTGCGGCAGCCGCAATTGAGTCATAGAACTGTCGAATTCGAGGGTCGCATTTGATGGCCGTTCCCTCGGCCCCTTTCCATCCCGAACCTTCAAGGTCATAAAACGCGTGGAGAGCCGTGGGATCGGCGACCTGAAAATGTTTAATTTCCAGCTTGCCCTGCTCTTCCAGCTGGCGACGAGTTCGACGGAGATGGGACCGGAACTTGGAGCGGAGTTCCGGGATCCACGGCTTAGCCGTATCGGCGGAGCCATCGACACGCAGGTAGAGTGTCTGGGAGGTGCGCTTACGTGTTACCGGAAATCCATCGCCTGCGGCCAACGCGAACAGACGGTCAACACCACTGTGATCAAGAACCTGGGAAACATCAAACATGTCCCAGTTCGGCACAGTCTTCATCGCCTTCCAAAGAGATTCCAGGACGAGGTTTCCCTCATCGCCGCAACAGATTGCCGGCCCGGTGCGAAATGTATGCAGGTTCGCTGGGATGGTAAGCCGCGTTACGGGCAGGCCGGAAACCCTTACAGGCTCGCGCACCAGCGGCAAAAGCCCGCGGAGCTGATCTTCGGCCCAGACCGTAATGGCGACGATTGCGCTGTCTGGGGCAAACGCGTTGAGGTAGCACCGGATCCACTCAGGACGGTAGAAAATTTCGTCACCTGTTTCGTTGCACAGGCGAGTCCAATCCGGGACAAGCGACTGCAGAATTTCGCGGCCACCCTCCTTTACCTCTACCGAGAATCTTCTCGGAGAGGGGCTGATTGCTCCGCTTGCTGGGGGAAGGCTCTCCTGATCTATCTGCTGTCTCATTCTGATCAAAGTTTTCCGGGGATGGCCGGATTGTAACGCGTTCGCTGGCCGTAACGGTTCCGAAAAGCGCCTTAGGAGGATTACTTTCAGCGATGACCGAACGTGAGCGGCACATCAACAATCTCCGAGTGAAGAAACGGCAAGCGTTTGAGATGTCTTGTGGCACCGGAACCGTCTTTTATTGAGGGCGGTCCCGGTACCGATAGAAACCTTATCGGGAAGCAGATTTGTTCTGAGGGTCCACATCACTGAATGAGAATGCGATCGCGATATTTGGCCAGCTCTGGCCGGCGAGTTCCACGTAAGGGTACACCATGTAGTTCAGACGGTCGCCATGCTGCTTCGGACTGAGTTCGAGGTCGCGGCCCACGGTGAACTGCATTCGATTCACATCGTGTGCACCGAAGAAATAATCTTTCTTTTCCTGGTGCTTCCATGCTTCAGAAATGTCAACCGGGTACCAGCCGGTATTCCTGGTGTAGAACTCCGCCCAGCAGTGATAGCCGGCAATATCAGACATAGCCTTGTCATCGGGAATGGAGAATCCAATTTCGAAGCGCGCGGGAATGTGCTGCGACCGCATCATCGAGATGAACACCGAGTGAAAGTCGGTGCAGTTGCCGCGCTTGGAGTCACAGGCCCAAAGTGTGTCGCCATGCCCCCATCCCGTGCCTGATTTGTCATAACGCATTGTGTTGAAGACGTAGTTGTAGAGTGCATGAGCCTTGTCCATGTCGGGCATGGCCGGCTGCACCTGTTCTTTCGCAATATCCGCGGGTTTGCCGGTGATTGGCACGAGTTTGTCAGGCTGAAGAAACCGGTTCAGCTCGCGTTGTGGTGATGTTTCTTTCGCGGCTGTCGCCGCGAGGTGCTCGATTCGGACCACGTCATACTTCACGGTGAAGTGGTATTCCGGAAGCGTTGCCTTGTCAGTATGCGCGTAGAAAAACTTATTGCCATACTCAGATTCGCCGGTTTCCCTGAGCGGCAGGTCAGCCTTTTGCTCAACGACCTTTACCTGCTGGAACTGGTCTGAATGTGCCATTGGGAACCAGACGTCCAGTGGTTTTCCGGGATCAGTCACCTTTACGGTGAAGGAATAATCGAAAACGAAGTGGCGAGATTTTGGAGTCTGGGCAAATGAAATACTGGCGAGCAACAGGAGAGTGATGAGCACGAGCTTGCGCATGAGATTCTTCCTTTCGGCTATTGACGATAAGAGAGCATCCGACCCGGAGTCCGAGGGTTACCGTCAAGTGAAGCCGAGGAAGAAGCGGGAAGACATTGCGCAGAGGATTTTACTTAAAGCGTAAGAAACTTGCCAAGTGCTGTTAATCAAGGCTAAGGCGCCTTGAGAAAAGGCAGCAAATCGCTTTGCAGAGTGGCGAAATCGGTTGCACCGGAATATTTTTTGTAGATCCGCCCGTCTTTACCGATCAACAGAGTGGTCGGGAGCCCGAGGATGCCGCCGAAGGCATCCGCAACTTTGGCGTCTCCCGGCACCACCGGGTAGTTCACGTTCTTTTTGCGACAGAAATCGCGCAGCTCGATTTCCATGTCCTCAATCGAAATTCCGATTACCTGCAATCCATCCGAGCCATATTTTGTTTGCAGAGCGACAAATTGCGGAATCTCTCCCTGGCACGGCGTGCACCAGGCGGCCCAGAAGTTCACCAGAAGGACTTTGCCTTTGTAGTCGGAAATTCTGAATTGCCGCCCTGAAAGATCGGTGAGCGTGATCTCGGCTGCCGGGCTGGGAAGGGAAGCAACCATCGCTTGTTTGCGAGGACGCACTCCCCAATACACGCCGGCGATCGCGAGCAGCAAGATACAAACGATGGCAATGCGTCGCATCGGCGGCAACGACTACTGTGCTTTTTCTACTGGGAGCCCCTTGTCAGCCCAGCTGGTGCCGAACGTTCCGGCCAGGTAAAGGACCTTCACATTCTTGAACCCCTCTTTCTGCAATTCATCGAAAGCAGGTCTGATGTTGGGACAGTGGTCCCATGGGCAACAGCCGCAGTAAACCACGATTGCCGTGTCATGCTTAAGCGAGGCTGCGCGCTTGCGCAGCTGTTCGATGCCCTCTGGCCGGGCTGTTGCGCCGACGTATTCCGCGCCCGGTACATGCGACTGCTGGTAGAAGGCCTTTGGTCCAACATAGAGCACCACCGGCTTCTGAGCGCCTGTTAGAGTCTTGACCAGTTCTTCCGGCTGGATCAGTTCCGGACTTCCAGGCGCCCAGTTGGGGGCCCGACCTTCTTCTTTCTGCGCCACCGCAGTGAAGGTTGCGGCGAACATAACGAGGGCTGCTGCGATTGCCATATTATGCAGCGAATGTATAGCTTTCAGCATGATGAGCACACTCCGGAACCATTCCGTTCAATTGAGATCGACAACATCTTAGCGGGTCAACGCTGGCATGCCAATCCGTTCTTGCCGCGGCGGCACTGAGAACGCGACACGGTAACTACCTAAAGACATGCACTTTCAGGACATCACTCCGGCTCACACACTCGTCTAGAATTATGTGAGTCAATGACCAACATAAAACAACTTGCATCGGTGGCGCTTGTTGCCGTAGCCGTAATGTTTGCAGGCTGTGACTCAGAGCAGCCGAAGTCTGCCAGCACGCAAAAGAAGACAAACGAGTACCAAACCGGACGCTTTGCCCTGCAGAAACTGATTCCGTCGGCTCGCCTCTGGGCTCCAGACGCACAGCCTGTTACCCTGGAGTCGTCGTCCTCTTCCGATGCACTAGGGCACGATGGCAAAGCCGGCAACTGGCGCGCCGTGTTCGGATCGGTTTCACGACGCAAAGCGGAACCTTTTCTCTGGTCGGGAATGGCCGACGCACCGCATAAGGTTGATCACGGGGTGGAAGACGGCTTCAACCCCAGCAATCGCTCCACTCAGCCATGGGACCTTGCCTTTCTGAAGATCGACACCGACAAGGCGTTCGAGGTCTCGCAACAGCATGGCGGCAAGCAAATATTAGATAAAGATCCTAAGACGCCCGTCACCTATCGCCTGGGCTGGAACGCGCAATCAAACCAGCTGCTCTGGAGCGTGATTTATGGTGACAGCGGCGCCCGCCCGACCTTTCTTGTCGATGCCAGTTCCGGCGCGTTTGTCCGCAAAGAGTAGTTACTGCCCGAGCACGGCCTTGATTTGCGCGATGTTGCGCTTTGCGTCAGAAGCCATCGGTCCGTGCGGCTGCAGGTCAAGATACTTCTTGTAGTACATTCGGGCAGGATCGAGGCGCTGCATGCCCTGAAGACTTTGAGCGAGACGGAAGTAAACGACCGGGTCCTGGGGATCAAGGCGCATGGCCTGCTCGAATTGCTCTCGCGCCTGATCATACTGGTTGTTGGACAGAAACTTCTCGCCTGCTTCCATATACTCTGAAGGCTGCTTTTCCTGGCCGGCGACGACAGGCTTATCGAATCGCGAACCGCTCTTCACGTCAAGCCTTGCCAGCGCCTGCTTCGATTCGGCAGCCATCGGACCGCGCGGCAGGATCTCCAGATACCTGCTGTAGCTCTTGTACGCCTCGTCATGGAGCTCGAGCTTTTCCTGTGTCACGGCCAGGCCGTACGTGGCTTCGGCATCGTTTGGCTTGTACAGTAGCGCGTCATGGAAACGGTCAAGCGCAGCTCGATAGTTCTTCTGCTTCAGGTAAAAATTCCCGACTTCAAGGTCCTTCGCGGCACGGTGAGGATCGAAGGGATAGTTCTCCGGCTCAACACTGGCTCTCGGTGCGGGAGGAGCGGCGTTCAGGTCGATCTGGGAATCACGACTTGAACTTTCCCCTTGTTGCTCGTCATCCAGCACCGGCGGCACAGCGGACCCTGCCTCTCCCTGAGCCGGCTTTGGCGTTCCTGCATTTGGTTGTGAGTCCGAAGGCTGCGTTGCCGGCTTCGCTGGACGCTTCTCTTTTTCCTCTTTCCGTGGCTGGATGTGGGGCTGATTATCCATGGAATCCTGCGCCGACGCACGGATGCCAAAGATGGCAAGGTACACGAAGCTGGAGAAAACTATGATCCTGAGCCGCTGGGAGAACATGCTGACATTTTAGCCAAAGTTAAAGGCCGCCAGCATGACTGGCGGCCTCTGGATCTGCGCAAATGTCCCGGGGGAGGAGAGACTTTTACCGGCTCGGATTAGGAGCGGTGGTACTCTGCGCAGAAGCTGGGGTTTCCTGGCTCGTGCTGTTGGTCATCAGGCGGACGTCCACGCGGCGGTTCTTGGCGCGGCCCTCGGCCGAGTTATTTTCCGCTGCGTAGTGGTCCTTGCCCAGGCCAACCACGTAAATCTTGTGGGCTGGCACGCTCTTGGACGAGAGGTACTGCACCACCGCGTTGGCGCGGTGCTCGCTGAGCTTGTAGTTGTAGTTAGCGGAGCCGACCGAGTCAGTATCGCCTTCCACTACCACCAGATAGCCCTTGGTGTTCGGAATCTCAGCCACCAACTGGTCCAGGGCTGACCTTGCCTTCTCGGTCAGCACGGCTTTGTTGAAGGCGAAATGTACGCTGGTTTCCAGCACCGGGCGATAGTTGTCGAGGTTCGCAACCTGGTTCGTCAATGTATCAACACGGGTATTGGCCTGCGAGGCGAGCTGCTGGGCCTGATCGGCACGCCCACGGGCTGCGGCAGCCTTCTGGTCGGCCTCAGCGGCTTTTGTATTCGCGCCCTGAATGCCTTGCTGTGCGCGGGAATCAACGTCGCGGATGTCGCGGTTGTTCTTCGCCGTCAGGTCATCCAGCGTGTTGGTCTTATCGATAATCGGCTGGGTCTGCTGACGGACATAGTTCTTGCTCGAGCAACCAGCGCTGAACAACATGGCCGCACCACTCAGCAGCACCAGGGAAGTTGATCTAAAGTTCATGGGAAGACGCTCCTTAAATGACCCACCGCGGCGCAGGGCATGCCGCTGATAAGAATCTACCGTCCTAAGGTAAAGCAACTGGCTTGCCATAGGTTCTCTGGCCTGAATCTCCGGGTAAGCTGTTTTCATCCAATCACTTACAGAGGGGCCGCAAGAGAGGACGAAGTCCACCAGCAGCCCTGACCATAGAAATTTTACTCACTGGTTTACCTGTTAACATTGGAGTTAACCAGAGTAGAAGGATCAGTGACTTCGGGCGACAAAGCACCGATTCTGAGCACTTCTCCGTGTCTCCGTGCCTCCGTGGTGAAATAGGACTACCGTGGATCTCCAGCAGAAAATCCGGACCATCCCGACCCAGCCCGGCGTCTACCTGTACAAGAACGCCGAAGGCGAGGTCATTTACGTGGGCAAGGCCAAAAACCTGCGTGCCCGCGTGCGGTCTTATTTTCAGGAGGGGGTCGCTGAAGCCAACGCCAAAACCGGATCGCTGTTGCGCGAAGCGGTCGACGTCGACTACATCGTTGTCGCCAATAATAAAGAGGCGCTCGCGCTTGAGAATAACCTCATCAAGCAGAAGAAGCCGCGCTTCAACATCCTTCTTCGCGACGACAAAACTTACCCCTATATCAAACTGACCCTTGCCGAGCGGTTCCCGCGCGTTTACGTTACCCGCCGGCTCAAGAGAGACGGCAGCGAATATTACGGCCCGTACTTCCCTGGCAATCTGGCCTACCGCATCGTTGACCTCATTCATCGTCACTTTCTGGTGCCTTCATGCAAAGTTGACCTCGCGCGCTTCCATCCGCGACCGTGCCTGCAGTACTACATCAAGCGCTGCCTCGGACCGTGTGTCCAGAACCTCACCACGCCGGAACTGTACTCCGAAGCCGTGCGTGACGTGAAACTCCTCCTCGAAGGTCGCCAGACCGACCTCGCCCGCGGACTGCGCGCCCGCATGGACCAGGCCGCCGAAGCCGAAGAGTACGAACGCGCCGCCCGCTACCGTGACCTCATCTCCACCGTCGAGCAGCTCCAGGAGAAGCAGCGCATGGCGGCCGCCGAAGGCGACGACATGGACGTCTTCGGCTACCACTTCGAAAACCAGATGCTCGCCGTCAACGTCTTTCATATGCGCGGGGGCAAAGTGCTCGATCGCCGCGAGTTCTTCTGGGAAGACCTGCCGGAGTTTGCACTGCCCGAACCCGAACCCGAAGCGTTGGCGACGGGCGATGGATCTCAGGGCCTCTCAGTCCGTGCCGATTTTGCGCGGGATGGATCGCAAGCGCCCTCGCCTGCGACGGCAAGCGTTCCGACAGCACAGGCCACCT
This sequence comes from Candidatus Angelobacter sp., assembly GCA_036258095.1. Classification (GTDB taxonomy): domain Bacteria; phylum Acidobacteriota; class Terriglobia; order Terriglobales; family Acidobacteriaceae; genus Angelobacter. Next base: position 39,545 of record DATAEJ010000074.1, read on the forward strand.
TTCATCCCGGCCAGTTCTTCTCCGCGCTGCTCAAGCAGGTTTATATCGACCAGCAATACGTCCCGCGCGACATCCTCGTGCCCGTGGACTTTGAAGACCGCTCCGAACTCGCCGAGCTGCTCGAAGAAAAACGCGGCAGCAAAGTGGAAATCCTCATCCCGCAGCGCGGCGAAAAGCGTTCGCTCATCGACCTGGCCGCTCAAAATGCCAAGCAGTCGTTCGATCAGCGCTTCCGCGTCATGAAGCCACAGGCCAAAGCCGTGCAGGAAGCGCTCCAGGATGCGCTGGGCCTTCCCGAACTTCCCAAACGCATTGAGTGCTTCGATATCTCGCACATTCAGGGCGCCGAAACCGTTGCCTCCATGGTCGTCTGGGAAGACGGCACCATGAACAAGAGCGAGTACCGCAAGTTCATCGTGCGCAGTGTTCAGGGTGTCGACGACTTTGCCTCCATGCGTGAAGTCGTCGCGCGCCGTTACAAGCGCCTGCGCGACGAAAATCGCCCGCTGCCCAGCCTGGTGCTCATCGATGGCGGCCTCGGCCAGCTTCATGCCGCTGCTCAGGCGCTCGACTCTCTTGAGATCACCAACCAGCCGCTCGCCTCCATTGCCAAGAAAGAGGAGATCATCTACGTCTACGGCCAGGAAGACGAGCCCGTAGTGCTTGACCGCCACTCGCCCGTGCTCCATCTCGTCCAGATGGTGCGCGACGAATCGCACCGCTTTGCCGTCACCTTCCATCGCAAGCGCCGCCAGATGCGCGACCGTGACTCCGAACTGCTCGACATCCCCGGCATCGGCGAAATTACCCGCCGGCGACTCCTTCAGCATTTCGGCAGCGTGCGCGCCGTCCAGCAGGCGGACGCGGCCGCCCTCGGCGCCATTCTCAACAAGACCCAGACCGAAGCCGTGCTGAAGCATTTCGGCCGGCTTTAGCCCTGTCCATCTGGGGTGAATGGTTCCGCCGTCCGATTGCGCGGCCATTCCGGCGATCCCGGCGATCTTGTAGCAGCCACCCCTCTACCCCTCTCCCTTTCATCAAGCTTCATCAAGGTTCATCAAGACCCCATCAAGGGGGCATCAAGCCTGATCCACCCCCTCCATCAAGATCAATCAATATCCATCAAGACCGGTCTGCGCTCGTCGGTGTTCATCTGTGGCTAACCCTCTTCCTCTGCGATCACTGCGCTACAACGGTTTTGCTGTTGCTGTTCCGATTACGGCGATTCCGGCGATCACGCGCGATTCCGGGGTCCCCGGCAATCCCGATTTGGATTGCTGGGGTGGGATTCCGGCGATCTGAAAGGGGGTGGCCACCCCCCAGTTCGTCCCCGATCGTCCCCGGTCGTCCCGGGGGTATCCCGGCCTCGTCCCGGCGGACGTCCCGGTCGATCCCGGCCCTGTCCCGATCTGTCCCAATCCCGTCCCAACGTAGGCTGGTTTTTTTGTCTAGCGAAACGCTGTCTACAGGTTGCTATTTGTCAAAGAGCTGCACACTTCCGCCCCCTGAGGAGCTTTAGTAGTCTCGCACGGATTCAGCAGCAAATAAACTACGAAATTGGCCATTGTCCGTATTCCAAGTTCCTGCTGGTTTACCTGCCACCAGCGGGATAG
>DATAEJ010000075.1:0-48608 GCA_036258095.1 Candidatus Angelobacter sp.
CTTCTTCGAGTTCAGCCGGATAGTGATACAGCTTCTCCAGGGGATGGGGCAGCGGAGCGCCCTCCAGAATCCTGGCTTCATAGTTTCGCGGAAACGTGAAATCAAATCGCAGATGCGGGATCATTGAACGCTAGTCTAGCGCGGCTCCAAAATCAGTCACCCGCTCCCGCACGCTCTTTACTTTTGCCGACAAAGGCAGCCGGCTACCGTTCTCAATAATTGGGATGAGGCGATCGAAGTCGGGACCGGAATGTGCGCCGATGAGCGCAATCCGCACGGGATGAAACAGGTCTTTGCCTTTCACGCCCAGGTCGACCTTGATTTCATTCATCACAGCTTTGAAGCGCTCCGGCGTGAGCGGCGAGTCAGCGGCGGTTCGCCGGGCGAACTCCGCAATCACTTCACCGGATTTAGAATTGGCGAATGCCGAAGCATTCTCCGTGTTCGCCAGCGCGGCCGCCGGCTCGTGACGGAAAATGATTGCTGCGCGCTCGGGTAGCTCGTCGAGTTTATCGACGTAAGGAGCAAGCAGACCAATCAATTGATCAGCCCAGGCCTGAGTGGCATCGTCCAAATGTTCCGGCAAGAGGCCTGCGCGCTGCAGGAACCCTCGGCCGAGTTCGTGCAGCCTCTCCGGAGGGCACTGCTTGATGTAGTGCCGGTTCAGCCAGTACAGCTTTGCCATGTCGAAGACCGCAGGCGAAGGCGTTACGCGCTCAAGCGAAAACTCTTTGATCAAATCGTCTTTGGGAAAGATTTCGCGATCGCCGCCACTGGGGGCCCAGCCCAGGAGCGCAAGATAGTTCATCAGAGCTTCGGGCAGAACGCCCATATCGCGGAAGTTGGCCACCGAAGTCGCACCGTGTCGTTTGGATAGTCGCTGTCCGTCGGGACCAAGAATCGTCGAGAGGTGCGCGAACTCCGGCGTTTGCAAACCAAGGGCTTCATACACAGCCACCTGTTTTGGAGTATTTGAAATGTGGTCATCTCCGCGGATTACGTGCGTGATCTGCATATCCGCGTCGTCGATTACGACCACGTAGTTGTAAATCGGCATGCCGTTGGACCGGACAATGATTTGATCGCCCACGATCTCACTGGCAAACTCCACGGTGCCACGGACGATATCGTGAAATCGAATCGCGTGGTCCGGCATCTTGATGCGAATGGCAGCCGGCTCCCCAGCGGCGCGGCGCCGGTGCGCCTCTGATGAATCCAGGCGCCGGCACTTCCCCGAATAGACCGGTTGGCGCTGTTCTGCCAAAGCGCGTTCGCGCTCGCGCTCGAGCTCTTCAGCTGTGCAGAAGCAGTAGTAAGCCTTGTTATCGGCGATGAGCTTTTCCGCGTAGGCCTGATAGACGCCCATCTTGTCGCTTTGGCGATAAGGCGGGAAGGGTCCACCTATGTCAGGACCTTCGTCCCAATCGATGCCTAGCCATTTCAGATCATCGAGAAGCTGCGTCTCGTAGCGGGCCTCGCTGCGTTCCAAGTCGGTGTCTTCAATCCGCAAGATAAACGTGCCGCCCTTCTGGCGGGCAAAAAGCCAGTTGAAGAGCGCTGTGCGCACGTTCCCGATATGCAGTTGTCCGGTCGGGGAAGGTGCGAACCGGACGCGGACTTTGGCATCTGAAACCATCAACTTCATGGTAACAAAGGCGCTGCAACAGAGCGGCCCGTTTCCTCATCAGAACTCAAGGTAAGCCGCTCGTTTTTGTATGCCATCCAGCGCAGTTGGTCCTCTCGTTCTCTTTATCGCTTTGCTTCTCACTGCAGCGCACCTGCTCGGGTATCTGTTCGCCCGGCTGCGTCAGCCACGGGTTGTGGGAGAAATACTAGCGGGAATCCTGCTGGGTCCATACGTCCTCGGCAGAATTGCGAGTTACGTTCACCTGCTGCAGCTCAATGCGGCCGCGGCCCCCAAAAAGGCAGCTCTTGATCTGATCTACCAGCTTGGCCTTCTGATGCTTATGTTCCTTTCCGGCGCGGAAACCAAGGCGCTGTTTCAAAAGCATGAGCGCAAACAGATTGCCTGGCTGGCAGCGGTTGGTACGCTGGTGCCATTCTTGGTGATGCTGGTGGCCGCCGGCTTTCTGCCGCTGGGAAGCTTTATCGGTGTCAAGGCGAATCGCACGGCTCTGGTGCTGGTAATGAGCATTGCGGTGGCGGTGACTTCCATCCCTGTCATCTCACGCATTTTTTTTGACCTCAAGATCCTGCACACGCGCTTTGCCCGGCTAGTGCTGGGAGTGGCAGTGCTTGAGGACATCGGCCTCTGGGCCGTGCTGGCTGTGGCCACAGCCATGGCGGATTCGTCAGGTCTGCCAATGGCGAAGGTGGTTACACACATCGGGCTGACGCTGCTGTATTTCGCGTTGGGGCTTACGCTGCTACCGCGGGCGGTAAAGAGGGTTTCAAAGTCGCGCTTCAATTTGCTGGCAATCAACTCGCCCATCACCTTCACGCTCCTGATCGTGTTTGGTTACGTGGCAGTCGCCGGACTGATGGACGTGAACCTGGTCTTCGCGGCGTTCTTGGCGGGTCTTGCCGTTTCGCGCAAGAAACTGGGCGACGCGCTGGAAACCATTTCCGGATTCTCGTTTGCGCTGTTCATACCGCTTTATTTCGCACTCGTCGGTTACAGCCTCATCTTTGATAAACAATTTTCCATGACCATGTTGCTGGGCTTCCTCGCCGGCGCATGCATGCTCAAGTTGCTGGCCGTGGCTCTGGGCGGACGGTTGGCGGGATTCCATGGACTGGACGTGGTGAACCTGGCAATCGCAACCAACGCGCGCGGCGGGCCGGGGATAGTACTGGCGAGCGTGGCTTATGAGGCTGGAATCATCAGTGCGGCGTTCTACACCACGCTAGTACTCGTGGCAGTGCTCACGTCGCAGGCTGCCGGAGCATGGCTGGAGTTTGTGTTGAGACGAGGCTGGCCGCTGCTTTCGGGCGATGACTCGCAACCTAATCGCGTGGAGAACGGTACGGAGGAACTCGCGGCATAGGTCACCACGCGAGTTCTCCCCGCTGGCGCTGTTCCCCGGCGGACCGCACCAGCGTCTGAGTAATGCGGTCATGCCAGCCAAGCTGATTTTCGTCCACTAGCGCCCACAGGTATCCCAACCCTACTGACACCACGGAGAGCGCTCCTGCTATGGCGCGATATTGCCGCTGGCGCAGTGAAAGCGGTCTGCCCTCGAATGTTGATAGTTCCAGTCCGCCGAGGTTCATCCCCGGCGTCTTGCGGCCGTAGACCAGGAACACATATTGATAGAGTGTCCACAGCACAGCTCCCACCATCAATGTGGAAAGCAGGGCTACGCGCGATTGTGGCGAGTCCTCTGCTAACTCCCTGAACGCGAAATTAAACGTTGTCACGGCTGCAACCACGATTAGCGCATCGATCACGCCAGCCATCATGCGTTGACCCAGCGCAGCCGGCCTCGGCATAGCATCAATTTCGGCGAGCAGTGGGTTGTGCACAGACTCCAGCTGAATATAGTCAAAATTTGGCAGCAGCTCCAATTGCTGGGCAGGAGGCTGGCCTTGTTGTGGTTCCGGAGAATCGAGAATGATGCGCGGATTAGCGAATTCGTTTGCCTCCAGAGCGGCTTCGAGCTCCGCAACCGTTTCTGGCTCTGGAATCTCTGTGGTGGCAGTACGGGGGAAGCGGATGATTTTTGGTGTTGCTGTGTTCACGGGCTCGGATTTGAAGGCAGGCACCATCTCTGGTTGAGAAGCCACGTCGAGCGACTCGGCAAATGCGAGGCTCTGGACCATCTCTATGGCCTGACGTCTACGCGCGGCGAGGTTCGGACGCGGAAGAGGGCCTGTCATTGAGCCTGGGAAATCGATGTTGAGCGATCGGTCGACTGCATCCTGACTGCGCCGCCGTGAAATATGCTGTTGTACCCGGGTCGCAACCTCGCCACGCCAGTCATTTTCCTGGATTTCGAGGTCCGCAGTGAGATCAGCCGGACCAGGTCCGTGGTTCATGGGTTCGAGAAGGAGCGAACTCTGGGTGTGGCTATGCGCGCACGGATACGGGTCACCGCACAGAGGGCAATTCATGGAGCGGGTTGTGAGCTTCGCCAGAAGCAGGGACCGCGGTCCGCTTTTGCCTTTCCCGATTCGGGCATGTTACCTTGCCCAGTCCGGTCCAAAGCATACGGAATGCGTTCCCAAACTATTCTAGTTATCACAGTGGGCGTGCTTTGTCACCTTGTTCTGCCGGCTGCGGTATTAGCGAGCCAGACGCTCCCTGCACAGCAGCCGCAGGAAGGAGGCAACTGCCATCTGGTGCTTACCTCCCCGCCTACGCGTCCCGGCCAGGAGAACGCGGCTGCCAGCAAGATTTCGATCAGTGAATCGCAGCCCGTAGACGTGACCGCGAACCAGTGCGAGAAGAATGGAAATACGTACACGCTACGCGGCGATGTGGAAGTCACCTTTGGCGATTATCGCTTTGCCGGCGACAGCGTGAGCTACGACTCGAACACTGGCGAGTTAAACAGCACAGGTGGGGCTTCTCTCAGCGGCGGCACACGAGATTTGCACATCACTGCCAGCCATGGCACATACAACTTGAAGGAGCGGCGCGGAAAGTTTTACGACGTGCTGGGAACCACCGGCGCGCGTTTCCGCGGAAATAATGTGACGCTCACCTCTTCCAGCCCAATCGCATTTTCGGGAAAAGTGGTGGAACAAACAGGTCCTGACGAGTTTGTGCTGCACCACGGTTCGGTAACCTCCTGCGAATTGCCCAGGCCGAAGTGGACCTTCAACGGAGAGACAATCATTCTCCGTGTGGGAGAATACGCGCACGTCTACAACACAACTTTCCGCCTGAAAGGCGTTCCAATTCTCTATCTCCCTTATGCTGCGCCGCCGGTAGAGCGACTCGGACGAAAGAGCGGCTTTCTGATCCCGAACTTCGGCACCTCGAGCACGAAAGGGACGATCCTGGGCGATTCTTTCTTCTGGGCGATCAATCGCAGTTTTGATACGACATTTGGAGCAGAGTACTTTTCCAAACGCGGCTGGTCACTTCAGGATTCCTTCCGCGGCAAGCCGAGCGAGAATTCATTCATTAACCTTAATTACTTCCAGGTGCTCGATCGTGGCATCGCCGGATCCGACCCGCAAGGGAATCCGACCACGATCGATCAGGGCGGTGAGGACGTGAAGCTGAACGCGGAGTCCACCTTCAGCCATGGCGTTCGTGGAGTGGCATCGCTTGACTACTTAAGCTCATTTCTATTTCGGTTGGCCTTTACTGAGAACTTCAGCCAGGCCGTGGACTCAGAAGTTAAATCCGTCGCTTTTCTCTCCAAGAGCATTCACGGGCATTCGTTCAACACCTACTTGTCGCGCTATCAGAACTTTCAGAGCACCAACACCAACCCGACCGACGTGATCACGATCCTGCACACGCCTGCGCTGGAGTTTGCCGGAGTCGACCAGCCCATTGGAAGCTCACCCGTGTACTGGTCCTATGACGTGGCCGGAGAAGGTGTGCGCCGGAGCGAGCCGGGGTTTGTGACGCAAGGCCTGGTCGGGAGATTCGACATCGACCCAAACCTCAGCCTTCCTCTGCTCGTGAAAGGCTGGATGGTTCGTCCTGAGGCAGACCTGCGGAACACGGTGTACACACAGCAGCAGGTTCCTGGGACGCCACAGGTCCCCACGCACAACGTCTTCAATCGACGGACTATCGACGCGGCCCTCGAGGTGCGGCCTCCCGCGATGGTAAAGGAATTCGATGGCGAGTTCATGGGCGCCAGGGTGAAGCACACGATCGAACCGCGAGCGGTCTATCGCTATACCAACGGTGTGGAGAAATTCGGGAACATCATTCGCTTTGACTACAGGGATATTCTGAGCAACACGAACGAGGTCGAATTCGGGCTAACCCAGAGGCTCTTTCTTAAAAAACAGAACGCCGATTGCGGCGGGCAGGTAAAAGTGCAGACGAATACCGCTCCCGTGACCCCGGCCGCGCCAGGCAGAGCTGCTCCTTCAAAGCCCGCCGAAGTTTCCTGTGCGCCGGCAGGAGCTGATGAGTTCCTGAGCTGGGAAGTGAAGGGGAAATATTTTATTGACCCGACTTTTGGCGGCGCAGTGGTGACCGGAACGCGCAACGTGCTGACGACGACGGTCGATTACGCCGGCATCGCTTTTCTGACCGATCCCAGAAGATTCGCTCCCGTGGTCTCGCGCCTGCGCGCGCGCACCACCCGGAACAGCGACTTCGAATGGGAGTTGGACTACGACACCAAGAAGGGCCGCATCAATGCCAGCACCGTTTACGCGAACTGGCACGTGGGGAGCTTTGTGATTGAGGGCAGCCATGCCTATTTGCAGGTTCCGGGCGAGGTAGTGGTGGACCCGAACGATAAGACCAAAACGTTACCCATCTGCACTCCGGGCATCTTGAATACCAGGAATCAACAATGCGTTCCACCCGTTTTCAACCAGTGGCGAGCCTTACTTGGCTATGGGAATCCAAGTAAGCGCGGCTGGAGCGCGGCTGCGAACGTGGGCGTGGATTCAGAATTCAACCTGGTCCAGTATTCCGCGGCCCAGACCGCCTATAACTGGGATTGCTGCGGCATCAGTCTAGAGTACCGGCGCTTTTCTTTGGGGCCGCAAGTTCTTCGAAATGAAAACCAGTATCGCTTCAGCTTTACGCTGGCGAACATCGGTTCTTTCGGCAACCTGAAGCGGCAAACCCGGCTGTTCTGATTTGCAAGCCCCTTCCCTCAAAGCACTTCGCAAGGCGCTAAAATGAAAACATGACGCTATCGGCCAGGAAGGAGAGGCTGAACCAACTGCTACGCGCGCAAGGGCGGACCCTTGTGGCCTATTCAGGCGGGGTGGACTCAGCCTTCCTTGCCTACGCTGCCGCGCGAGCATTGGGCGAAGACATGCTGGCGGTCATCGCCGATTCTCCGAGCCTGGCGCGAACCCATCTACAGGACGCCGTTACGTTTGCCGAAGAACAGCGCATCCCCCTCCAGATCCTTCAGACGTCCGAAATGGAGCGTCCTGAATATGTCCGCAATGATGCGCAACGCTGTTTTCATTGCAAAGATGAGCTATTTGCCACGATGGAGACCTTTGCGGCGAAGCAGCAGTTTCAGACGATCGCGTACGGGCTTAACGTAGATGACCAGAGCGATTTCCGGCCCGGCCAGCTCGCCGCGAAGCAGCACCGAGTGGCGGCGCCGCTCCTTGAAGCAGGGTTAAGCAAAGCCGATATCCGCGAGCTGGCACGCATGGCAGACCTGCGGGTATGGGACAAGCCGGCGTCCGCATGCCTGTCATCGCGGATCGAATACGGTCGCCCGGTAACCCGGGAAGCCCTGGCGGCGGTTGAACAGGGCGAAGACGCGTTGCGGGCGCTTGGGTTCAGGCAGTTTCGAGTGCGTCATCACGGCGAAATTGCGCGGATTGAGATCGCCAGGGACGAACTGCCCGCTGCCATGACCATGGACATGTTTTCCCGGCTTACGGAGATCTTCAAAGGACTGGGTTTCACATTTGTGACCCTCGATACGGAGGGATTCCGCTCGGGGTCCATGAACTCTTCGCTGCCCGGACAGGGTCTGATAAAGCTTCTCTCTTAGGCGTTCCCGGCCTGCAGCATGAGATAATCTGAAATACCAGCAAAGCATAAAAGGCGGTTTAATTGCATAGATTTATCAATCTTTTAGCGGGTCTCTGTCTCACATTCACCTTCACGTCAGCGGGCTGTTTAGCCCAGCAGAGCGGAGGGCCCGGTCTCGCTCAGGACGTCAAGCGGCGGGCGGAATCGATCATTCGCAGCCAGTACAACGTGCCACCCTACGTCACGATGCAGTTCTCCGAACTGAAGCCGAGCGACTATCCCGGTTACGATCTAATCACGGTAACCTTTACCGGCCGAAATGTAACCAAATACGACTTCTTGCTTTCCAAAGACCGTAAAACGCTCGCCCGGCTGGAAAAGATGGATCTTGCAGCAGATCCGATGGCGAAGATCGATGTGAAAGGCCGTCCCGTGCGCGGGAACGCAAATGCGAAGGTGACGATCGTCAACTACGATGATTTTCAGTGTCCCTTCTGCTCCCGCATGCATGCAACGCTTTTTCCGGACCTGATGAAGCAATACGGCGACAAGGTAAAGGTCATTTACAAAGATTATCCGCTCGTCGAAATCCACCCATGGGCTATGCACGCCGCCGTGAACGCGAACTGCCTCGCTGACCAGAGCAATGATGCCTACTGGGATTTCGCCGATTACGTCCACGGGAACCAGAAGTCATTCTCGGCGCCTACGCCGCAAGAGACATTCGGCAAGCTGGACAGTACCGCACTCGAACAAGGCAGAAAGCATGGCGTGAACGAAACAAAGCTCAACGCCTGCATCCAGAAGCAGGACCAGAGCGCGGTGCGGGCTTCCATGGCGGAAGGTGACACCTTGCAGGTGGATTCCACACCCACGCTCTTTATCAACGGAGAGAAGCTCTCCGGTGCCGTTCCAGAAGAGCAGATGAAGCAGATCCTTGATCGAATCATCGCCGAGTCGGGAGAAGAAGCTCCAGCGGCAAATGCAAAGAAGTAGCTTCGAATGAAAATCTCGGGTATCGTACCTGTGCTGAAGGGCTTCAGGAGGGGACGTTTGATTCACACGCTGAACAGCCGAAGTGTCTGTGCAGCAGGCGTGGCCTGCATGGTCGCCGTGTTTGCAGGGATGAGCGGATGCAACTCCGGCCCCGGTGGCCAGGACGTTATGGCCAAGGTCAACAGCTATAAGATCCTCCGTTCAGAAGTCGACAAGAGCTACAACAGCCAGGTCGCCGGCTCTCCCCAGAAACCAACGGCCGCCGAAGAAGAAGCTCTGCGGCTGCAGATTCTTCTTCACTTAATCGATCTCCAGATCCACCTGCAACAGGCAGACAAACTGGGGGTAATGGCCACGGATGACGAGGTGGAAGCGAAGTTTAATCAGCTGAAGGCGCCGTATACGCAGGAGGAATTTCAAAAGAGGCTTAAGGACCAGAACCTGACCGAAGCCGACTTGAAGCAAGACATTCGCCGCAATCTTACGATTGAGAAGCTGCTCAACAAGGAAATCGCTTCCAAGGTCAGCATCTCCGACGCAGACATTTCAAATTACTACAACCAGCACAAACCGGACTTCAACCTGATCGAGCCTCGCTATCACGTGGCCCAGATTCAGGTGCTGGTGGGCCAACCCGCACAACCGGGCGCCAAGGCGCAGACTGACGCAGAAGCCAGGCAAAAAATTCAGATGATCTACAACCGGCTGGAGAGCGGGGAAGACTTCTCTCAGCTGGCGGGGCAGTGGTCAGAGGATCCGGAGACGGCTCACAACGGTGGGGACCTGGGCACGATTCCTGAATCAGCATTGAAGAACACGGATGTGCCGACGCGCGACGCTATCCAGAAACTCAAGCCCGGCCAATACAGCCAGATTATCCCGGTGATCAATCCCAACAACCGTCAGCTGGTGGGATACCGCATCGTAAAGCTGATGAGCAAGGAACAGGCAGGGCAGCGCGAATTAAACGATCCGGCAGTGCAGCAGTGGATCAGGTCGCAGCTCAAGGGGCAGCGCGAACAATTGCTCCGCGCAGCTTACGATGAGGTCCTGCGCAACAAGGCGGAAATCCACAACTATTACGCCGATCAGATCATGAAAACGACGGCTCAGAAGTAGGCTGAAAGCGCGGGAACGGGTCACTCTACTTCGGCCAGAGTCTGTCCTGCATCCACGGCGGCGCCTTCCGCGACCGTAAGCTTCTTCACCACGCCTTTTTTGGGCGACTTGAGCTCGTTCTGCATCTTCATGGCTTCAATCACGATAACGCCCTGCCCGGCATCAACTTCACTGCCGGCAGGCGCAAGCACGCGCACGACCTTGCCGGGCATTGGTGCATTGATTTTCTTTACGCCCTCTGCACCTGCGGCTGAGCTGCGCCGCGATCGCAACGAACGGGGGTCACGCACAGTCGCTGGAAAGCGTTGATTGCCGACTACGACGTTCGATTCCGCGCCAACGACCTCTTCTTTCACCTCGTACGACTTCCCGCCAATGATCAACGAGAGCACATTTTCACGAGTAGGAACGGCATCTACGGTGATCTCGCTGCCGTCAAGCGTGCAGCGCCAGCTTGAACCGTGGCGCTGGAGCTCGAGTTTGTGAGTCTTGCCGGCAACAGAAACCTCGTAAATCATCGCTCGCGCACTCCTTCGGTTCGCGCGGCTTTCTTCCATGCGGAAGCCTCGTTCTGAGACGCATTGCCGTTCGAGGTTTTAACTGTGCCATTCAATCCCGGCTTCGAAGTTGCGCTAAACAGGGCAGCTGCAATAGCGGCAGTATTGCTTAGATTATTCGTGTGAGAAGCACCTGCTTGATCAGCCGGCACCGAGAGCAGGCGGTCAAGGAAGCCGGTATCGATGCGCGCCGCCTGAAAGTCAAGATTCGCCAGAATCCTTCGGAACAGACCGAGATTGGTCTTGATGCCGCCCACGAAATATTCATTGATGGCCCGCTGCATGCGCGCGATTGCCATCTTGCGGTCGGGCGCGTGGACAATCAGCTTGGAGAGCATGGGATCGTAATCGAGCGGAACCGTCCACCCCTCGTAAACGCCGCAATCCTCGCGGACGCCGGGGCCGGAGGGCTGGATCAGGCGGCGAATCTTTCCAGGGGACGGAAAGAAGTTGTTGTCAGGATCCTCTGCATAAATCCGGCATTCGAGAGCGTGACCACGGAGGCGAACGTCTGCCTGGCTGAGCGGCAGGGTTTCTCCTGCGGCAATCCGGAGTTGCAGGTGAACCAAATCCAATCCTGTAACGAGCTCTGTGACCGGATGTTCGACCTGAAGACGGGTATTCATCTCAAGGAAGTAGAAATTCCGCTCGCCATCAACCAGGAACTCCACCGTACCCGCATTGGCGTAGCCAGATGACTTTGCTGCCTGAACGGCGACAGCCCCCATCCGTTGACGCATTTCTTCATCGACGATTGGGGAGGGGGCTTCTTCGATGACTTTCTGGTGCCTCCGTTGGACGGAGCACTCGCGCTCCCCGAGGAAGATTGCATTGCCGTGCTCATCAGCGAGGACCTGAATCTCGATATGCCGCGGATTCGCGATGTATTTCTCCAGGTAGACTTCGGAGTCATCAAAGGAGCGCTGCGCTTCGCTCTGAGCGGTCTCAAAAGATGATTTCAGGTCCGCAGGACTAGCGACCATGCGCATACCTTTGCCGCCACCGCCGGCTGCCGCCTTGATCATTACGGGATAGCCGATTTGGTTGGCGAGCGCTTCGGCTTCACCAAGGGCAAGTCCCTTCGACGATCCGGGCACAAACGGCACGCCGGCAGCCTGCATGGCCTGCCGCGCCCGCGTTTTTGAGCCCATCAATTCCATGGCGGACGCGGGTGGTCCAATAAACTTGATGCCGGCTTCGCTGCAGGCGCGCGCGAACTGCGGGTTCTCCGAGAGAAAACCATAGCCGGGGTGGATGGCCTGCGCGCCAGATCGACGGGCGATCTCGAGAATCTTGGCGATGTTCAGATACGAATCACGAGCAGGGGCAGGACCCAGCAGGTAAGCTTCGTCGGCGGCGGTAACGTGAAGCGCTGCGCGATCCACGTCAGAAAACACGGCGACCGTGGCAATACCCATCTCCTTGCAGGCACGGATGACGCGCAATGCAATTTCGCCACGGTTTGCTATGAGAACCTTGTTGAACATAGATGCAGCAGGCAAACCTCGATTCTAATCCAATGTTGTTGGCTGCGGGATGTGCGGGCGATCACAAGCAAGAAAAAGCCCCTCCCGCAGGAGGGGCAGAAGACTTCGTTTGAGCTACTTCTTGGGTTGGGACTGACCGCCACCTTGCTGGTTCTGGGGTTGGTCAAGGACGATGCCACCCTGATTCTTCTTCGCCGCTTCTTCAGCTTTCTTTTTGCGAGCGGTCATGGCTTTTTCGCTCCAGTCATCGGCCTGTTTTTTCAGGTCGGCGCGAGCTTGAGCATCGTCGCAATTCAGGTCATTAGCCTTCCGGCGATAAATCAGGTTCAGGTAGGCCATTGCATCGTCATAATCCTGACGCTTGTCAATGGCGGTCTGAAGCATTTTGGTCCCTTCCTCGAGGGCCGGACCGCTCTTTTCCTTGAGCTGGTCACACCATTTCTGGCTGGCTTTCCCTTTGAGCTCGTCGTCCACTTTCATGCCGTTCGCGGCTTTGAGATCGGCAGCGTCCTTGTAAGCCTGCGACCAGTCGATCACGCCAACTGAGTAGTAGATCTCAGGATCATTGGGATCGACGTCGATTGCTTTCTTGTAATACTCGCGCGCTTCGTCGAACTTTTTCTGCTGCATGTAGAGAAAAGCGATCCCCTTGAGGCTGTTCACGCTCTTGGGATCGTTTTCAAGAACTCTCTTGTACTCGTCGATTGCGAGTTGGGCATTGCGCACATTGTCCGGCGTGTCGACGCCAGGGACGTACTGCTGCGCATAAGCGGTGGCCAGGTAGAGCTTGGCTACTTTGAGGTCGCTATCGAGATCGACCGCGTTCTTGAAGTGCTCGATTGCGGATTCGTACTGAGCACTGCGGTAGGCCTGGACACCTTTGTTGAGCTGGTCGCGGGCCCGTAGCTTGCTGCATCCAGCCGATCCAAGTACAAGGATGGCAACTGCGAGGGCCGACATCAACCGTGCGGAATTATTCATTTTTACGTGGCTCCTAATCGGAGAAAAATTCGTACGGGGCCGACCGCAAGGTGAGCCGCCCCGTCGCTGAGGAGTCGAACTCTTGCTCTTACTGACCTGCTTCGATCTTGGCCGTGATCAAGCCTACTTTATCCACTACCTGCGTGCCCTTGGCGGTATCGATCACGTTTGCGACGTTCTGAAATTCGATATCGTCATCGGCCTTCACAAACATAACGCGCTCTGCGCGCGTCTTAAAGATATCACTGAGACGACTGCTGAGATTGTCCCAGCTCACGTCTTCCTGATTGATCTTCAGCTTAGGCTTGTTCTGGCCGGGGTTCTGCAGCACCTGAACCACCACGGTGCGGTCAGTGGGTTCAGTTTTCTGATTCGGCGGCGGCGGCTGAGGAACCAGCGCTTCCAGCCCCTTGGGGGTGAGCGGCGTGATCACCATGAAGATGATCAGGAGCACCAGCAGCACGTCGATCAGCGGAGTTACGTTGATGTCCGCTGTCTGCCCGCCTCCGGGACCTCCCATTGACATTGCCATAACGTATTTACCTCGGTATGAATTCCCTGGGTTGAGGAGATGCCCAGCCGGCTCGTCGGTCGCGACCGGGCCCTCATGCTTGTCAGTTAACGGTTACTGGCGCTTCTGCTCGGTGAGCAAACCCAGCTGATCCACGCCTGCGGAGCGGACGTTGTCAACTACCTCGACAACAGACTTATACTTCGCGCGCGCGTCGGCCTTCACGAACACCCGCTTATCAACCCGGTTCTGCAAACGCTCTTTCACTTTGTTGGTCAGTTCTTCCGGGCCTACCTGCTGGGTATCGAAGTAGATGCGGCCGTCTTTCATGACTGCGACCAGCAGCGCATCTTCCTTGTCCGCGTCGGGCATCTGAATCGGATTTACGGTTTTGGCCAGATCAACCGATTGCCCATGCTGCAACATGGGCGTGATCACCATGAAGATGATCAGCAGCACCAGCATTACGTCCACCATCGGCGTGACGTTGATGTTCGAGTTGACCTTGGCTCCTTCGTTTCGGACAACGATTGCCATAAAGTAGCTCCCGGTTTACCGGCGCACTCCCGCGTTGCTGCGCTTCAGGAAGTAATCCACCAGTTCGCTGGAGGAATTGTCCATCTCGACGTCAAACGCCTCCACCTTGCCGGTGAAGTAGTTGAACATCATGACGGCGGGGATGGCGACGAACAGTCCCAGAGCGGTGGTCACCAGAGCTTCAGAGATTCCACCCGCAACGGCACCGAGACCGGTGGCCTTCTGCTCAGAGATCTTGCGGAAAGCGTTCAGAATTCCGATGACGGTTCCAAACAGTCCAACGAATGGAGCAGTCGAACCGATGGTGGCCAGACCACCGAGGCCGCGCTTCAGTTCGGCGTGCACGATGGCTTCAGCACGCTCCAGGGCGCGCTTGCTGGCTTCGATCTGTTCACCGGGTATTTCAGTCGATTCCCCGTGAGCCTTGAATTCCTGCAGACCTGCTGTTACGACTTTCGCCAGATGGCTCTTCTTGTTGCGCTCGGCGACGCGGATAGCTTCGTCAAGCTTACCTTCACGCAGTGCTCCGGCGACCGCCGGTGCGAACAGGCGAGACTGCTTGCGGGCGGCGCTGAACGCGATCCAGCGGTCAATCATGACGCCGATAGACCAGGCCGACATGATCAGCAGGATGATAACAACGGCCCGGGCCAGCCAGCCCATTTGCCGCCACAACGAGAGCGGGTCCCAAGCTACAGTGCCGGAATCTTCCTGCAGGAGCCAGAAGGCGAACAGGTGCGCCTTGGCCAGGATAAGGGTTGCGATGTTTGCGACAAGCATGAGTTTTAAGTTTTCCTCCTCAGAACTTTTCAGAACTTTCGTCCAGCAAAGTCCCCCTACAGGAGCTCTGACTGGAATAAAAGGGCCGTCCCCAGTTTTTTCATGGGACGGGAAGTGTTCATCTACCTGGGATGCTGGGCCGGCAGAGCTGTTGCCGAGCCGGCCCAAAAGTCAGAAAGCGATGCAGTTACATGTGGAATGTGACCTTAACCGTCGTCTCAACTTCCACCGGCTCACCGTTCAGCATGTAAGGTTTGTACTTCCATTGCTTCACGGCGTCCATGGCAGCCTGCGCCAGAATAGGATGCCCGCTGATAAGGTGAAGGTTTTCGATCACTCCAGACTTGCTGATGGTTGCGGCCAGCATCACATCGCCCTGGATATGGGCAACCTTCGCCATCTGGGGGTACTGCGGTTCCACGCGGTGCACCAGATTGCCTTCGGCCACGCCAGAGGAAACCCGGAGCTTCTGGGGTGTGGCAACCTTCGGCGGCGGAGCGCTGGAGTTTACAATGCTGCCAATTACGCCGCCAACCTGTCCTCCAGGTACGCCACCCACCACACCGCCGACCACGCCGGTATTGGGGGCGGGGTTATCTTCTTCCTTGATCATCTTGATGACCTTTGGAATCTTGCTCGGCGTGCGCAGAGAGCCGTCCACGACCTCGCTCACGCGCTGCACCTGCTTGATCGGCTGGGCGGCCGGCGGTGGAGGCGGCGGCGGCGGTGGCGGTGGAGCCACCAGGAACGAGTTAAGCTGGTGCAACGGCAACGCTTCGGTAATCAGCAGCGGCAGCAGGATCAGAAACCCGACCACTGCGATTTCAATAACGAAAGAAAGCGTTGTTGTGTACTTTTGGTTAGTCCGGATTTTACCTCCGGACTCCATTAAGCTGTCTTCAAACATCCCTGTTCTCCAATCCTAGGGGGACTCTACGATTACATTGGACACCGGGGCTGCCTGTTTTGCTCCCAAACTGGGCGCTGCTTCGGACTTTTTTTAGGCCTTGGCGCGAACCTTCCCGCCTTTGCCGGATCCCGCAGGGGTAGGAACGGGAACTGTTCCTCGACCCGAACGGCTGGCCCGCCACTCCTGGTAGGCCACCAACATGGGAGCTGCTACTGCAATCGACGAATACGTCCCTATTAAGATGCCAATCACAAGGGCGAAGGAGAACCCTCTCAGGACTTCTCCACCAAACAAGAACAGGGACAGTACGGTTAAAAATGTGAGCCCGGAGGTCAGGATCGTTCGGCTCAACGTCTGGTTGATGCTCCGGTTCACGATCTCAGCCAGACTTTCACGACGCAGCAGCTTCACGTTCTCACGAATACGATCAAAAACCACGATCGTGTCATTCATTGAATAACCGACCAGGGTGAGAATCGCGGCGATAACAGTAAGGGTTATCTCCTGATTCGTCAAGGAGAAAGCACCTATTGTTATTAGCGTATCATGGAAGACCGCCACTACGGCAGCCACACCGTAAATCAACTCGAACCGGAACCAGAGATATGCAAGCATACCGAGCAAAGAGAAACCGATAGCCAGGTTTGCCTGGTGCTTGAGCTGATCGCCGACCTGCGGACCAACGATGCTGCCGCCGCGAACTGCGAAATCTCCCGTATAAAAGTCCTGCTTCAAAGATTCAACCACTGCATCTGGCACGGTCCCTTTGAGTTGGTCAATGCTCGTTAATACCCCGCCTGCATTTCTGTCACGGAACGCAACAATCTGCTCAGTGATGCGATCGTAGTCAGCTGTTGCGCTGTGAAGCGGATCTCGGGCCAGTAATGCCTCACGCACCGCCGCACGACCAACAGCCTCATTGTTATTGAGGTCCTGCTTGCCCGACTGCGGATTGGTCTCGAGAGCAGCAATGATCTTTCGCTTGCCCGCATCAAGGTCCGTTTCGCTGGTATCTTTCTGATCTAGAGTGATTACGACCTCATTCGAGCCGGGAGCGCCGATGGATTGGATCTTGGCGTTGTGGAGGCCAGCCTTGTCCAGCGCATTGCGGATATGGTTATTATCCGGGGTGTGAGCAAACTTGACGTTGACCACGGTGCCGCCGCGGAATTCCACACCCAGAGGGATGTGGTGCCAAAACAGCATGGAGAGGATGCCCGCGACGCTGAAGATCAGCGAGAACCCGAGGAAGTACCACTTTTTGCCGAGGAAATCGATGTTTGTATTGCGAAAAAATTCCACTGTCTTCAACCTTTTGAACTAGATGCTCAGAGCTTCGCCGCGCTTTTTACGGCTCAGCACGGTATCGAAAATCACGCGGGAAACAAAGACCGCGGTAAACAGGTTCGCCAGCAAGCCAAACGTGAGCGTTACGGCGAAGCCGCGGACCGGTCCTGATCCCACAAAGAACAGGATGATAGCGGAAACGATGGTGGTCACGTGTGTATCCAGAATCGTGGTCCACGCGCGATCAAATCCCTGATCAACCGCCGCAGCGGGCGCCTTGCCGTTACGCAACTCTTCCCGGATACGTTCGAAAATCAGCACGTTGGAATCGACGCCCATACCTACGGTGAGGATCACGCCGGCAATTCCGGGAAGCGTCAGCACCGCACTGGAGTAGCCCATGAACCCGAGCAGAATGATCAGGTTCAGGATCAGGGCGACGTTCGCGTTCACACCCGCGCCGCGATAATAGATGAACATGAATATAAGCACCGCCAAGAGGCCGGCCACGGCTGCCTGAACTCCGGCTTTGATGGAGTCTGCACCCAGGGAAGGGCCAACGACGTCTTCCGAGAGATAACGCAGGCTGGCGGGAAGAGCGCCGGACCGCAGCAGCATGGCCAGGTCTTTGGCGCTCTGCTCATTGAAGCCGCCCTCGATCATCCCACTGTCAGAAATCTGGCCATTGATCGACGGAGCGGAAATCACTTTGCCATCCAGAACAATGGCCAGATTGGCCGGGTCCGGACCGTCTTTGACGTGCGCACCCGTGAAAACAGCAAATTTCCTGCCCGCCGCGGACGTTAGATTGAAATCGACGATGGGCTCATTGGTATCTGGCTTGTTGCTGGCCCGGGCATCACGAATGTCTGTACCGCTCACAACCGGAATGCGGTTCACAACGTAATAAACCGTATCGGTTTGTCCGCGCTCCTTGCCTGGCAAGATTTCCATGTTGGGAGGCAGAATACCGTTCGGAAAGCTCTGGCGGGCAGCTTGCTCGGAAGTGAACGCACTGCCACGGGATTCACGAAGCTCAAGTCGAGCGGTGGATTGGAGGATTGTCTTGACTCGGGTAGGGTCATCCACTCCCGGCAGCTGAATTAAAATCTGATAGTTGCCGAGGCCGTTTTCCTGAATCACCGGTTCACTTACACCCAAGGTGTCGACCCGCTGACGCAGTGCTTCAATCGACTGTTCCACTGTGCGGGTCTTGAGCGCGGCGACGACGGTCGGTTTCATGGTAAGGGTGTAGCTGCCCTGAGTTCCGCCGCTGAGATCGTAATCACGAAAACGGTCAGACACAATATTGCTGAGCGTGCTGGCGCCGTTTGGTTCCAGGCCTTGAATCTTGATCTGCTCGGGGTGATTCTGCGGATCGGGCTTGGAGATGTCTGCATATTTAACGCCGGCTTTGGCGAATTCCTCTTTCAGAGCTTCCACCACGTGGTCCGTGTCAGCGCTCACCGCCTCGTTGACCATGACCTGCAGAACCATGTGGAGTCCACCCTTTAAATCAAGTCCAAGGTGGATGCGATTGAGCACGGCCTGTTTCAGGCCGTCGCCACTGAGGCTGGACGGAAAACCAAAGATTCCGTAAAGGAAGACAAGGAGGATGGCAATGATCAGGCCAGTTTTTATGAGCAAGTTCTTCTGCATTGGAATTTCACTTCTCTGAAGATTTCTTTTGTTCCTCGTCGCGCGCGACAGAAACAATGGACGCCTTGCTTACTTCCAGGCGGAGATTATCGGGCGGGACGCGCAGGTGCAGCGCGTCATCCTTGATTGCGATGATCGTTCCCCGAATACCGCCGCCCGTGGTGACGCGGTCACCGGTCTTCAACTCACCGATCATCTGCTGCCAGCGCTTTTGTTTGCGCTGTTGCGGCAGGATCAACAGCATATAAAAAATGCCGAAGATTGCGAGCATCGGCAGCAGCATGGGAAGCGTGCCAATCTGGCCTCCGCCGCCCTGCAAGATGAAAGAGCTGATCTCGTTTGTCATTTATATGGCTCGCGGCCAATCCGCCAACACACACACTCTCCCGACGGGAGAGCACCCATGTTTTTCCCGATTATGATACCGCCCGGGCCCCCGGGCACCGGACCTGCACTGTGCCGGAGTATTACGGAGGTTTTCTGGCGCGTGAATCAGGGTCGCTCAGGCATTTGGCGCACTGCCAGAAAGAAATGCTGAGGTGTCCCCAAGTCGTATAGCATGACGCACTGCTCGCATGGTGTCAAGGTAGAAGGCTAGATTATGCACAGTGTTAAGTACACCGGCGAGAGGCTCCCCGGCCACGAAGAGATGACGCAAGTAAGCCCTGTTGTACCTCGCGCAAACCTTGCAGCCGCACTTCGGATCCGCAGGCCGCTGGTCCTGGGCATAACGTGTGTTCTTGATGTTCAGCCGTCCCTCGGAGGTGAAGAGCAGGCCATGGCGGGCAGCCCGCGTGGGCAGTACACAATCCATCATGTCAACGCCCATGGCTGCGTAGCGGGCAATCTCGTCTGGATAGCCCACGCCCATCACATAGCGGGGCTTGTCTTTGGGGAGAACCTCCAGAGCTGCCGCGATCATCTCCTGTGTGCGTTCTCTCGGTTCGCCTACGCTCAGTCCGCCGATCGCGTAACCGGGAAAGTCGAGTTCCACGGTCCGTTCTGCCGATTCGCGACGGAGCTTGGGGTACATTCCGCCCTGCACGATTCCGAAAAGTGATTGGGTTCGTTCCGGCAGCTGTTCCGCCCAGGGAACCTCATTCTTGTGGGCCTCGAAATAGTCTCTACTGCGTTTTGCCCAGCGGAGTGTCATCTCCATGGAGTCACGAATCCGGCTGTCTTCGGCGGGATATTCGGTGCACTCGTCAAAGGCCATGATAATGTCCGCCCCCAGAGCGATCTGGATTTCGATCGAGCGTTCTGGGGTGAAGAGGTGCGACGAGCCATCCAAATGAGAGCGGAAGTTCACGCCATCTTCGGTGATCTTCCGCAGTTCGCTCAGGCTGAACACCTGAAAGCCCCCGGAATCGGTGAGGATGGGGCGCTTCCAGCTCATAAAGCGATGCAGCCCGCCCATGCCGCGAATCAGGTCGTGTCCCGGCCGAAGATAAAGATGGTAGGTATTGCCGAGAATGATCTGCGCGCCGAGTTCTTCCAGCACGTCCTGCGGCACGGCTTTGACCGAAGCAACGGTACCGACCGGCATGAAGGCCGGCGTTTCGATTTCGCCATGCGGTGTCGTAATGCGGCCCAGGCGAGCGGGGCCGGCTTGGGCTTCAACCTGAAAGGAGAGACTCACTCAAGCTATGGTACAGAATGAGAGCGACTCACCAGAACTTCCATCTCGGTTTGGAACGGTCTGAAGAAACCCGCTCGATATCAGCCTTCAGCAGGGCCTGAGATCGTTCCAGAAAGTTTTTCTCTCTCCGCTCCCATCTTTTCGCCACAAAATTCGCCGGGTAAATCAAAAAATCGCCTTTCCCCGGCAAACCAAATAG
This sequence comes from Candidatus Angelobacter sp., assembly GCA_036258095.1. GTDB lineage: Bacteria > Acidobacteriota > Terriglobia > Terriglobales > Acidobacteriaceae > Angelobacter. The sequence continues at coordinate 20,275 of DATAEJ010000075.1, forward strand.
AGCCAAATCCGTTCCATGATTGTCCGTTGCGATTACCCACCGCAATCCTGTTGCTTCGGAGACCGAGCGACCAAAAGCCATGCCGACGCAATTGATGGTCTCGTTTATGTTGGCTGTGTCGCCAGGGTTCGAATCGAGCCAAGCTGACCAGGCTCTATCGAGAGCGGCTAGATTTGGAAATTCGACCGCGTCCGTGGGCGAAAACTTCGAAATGAAGGCTTTTGCTGCGTCGATTTGTCCCTCAATCCATACTTTCTCTTCTTCGTTCAGTTCCTGAATCTTTGCTTCCATAAAGATCGGCTGAGCCTGCCCGAACTGTATAATAAGTAATTGTCCTCATGTCAGATAAGCATTCTGCACGTCCTTCCGAAACCAAGCCCAGAATCAGGTCCACAACCGTTTTGTGTGTCCGCCGGAACAATCAGGTGGTCATGGCGGCAGACGGCCAGGTCACTCTGGGTGAGAACGTAATCAAGCACACCGCCCGCAAGATCCGGCGGCTGTATAACGACAAGATCCTGGCCGGCTTTGCCGGGTCCACCGCCGACGCGTTCTCGCTTTTCGCCCGCTTTGAAGCCAAACTGGAGCAGTATCACGGCAATCTCGGCCGGGCAGCGGTTGAGCTTGCGAAAGAATGGCGCACTGACAAAGCCCTACGTCACCTGGAAGCCCTGCTGTTGGTTTCTGACTCTCATCTGACGTTTCTCATTAGCGGCGCCGGTGACGTGATTGAGCCGGATGGTGGCGTGGCAGCGATCGGCAGCGGCGGTCCGTATGCGCTGGCGGCAGCACGGGCTCTGATGGATAACACCGAGCTTCCGGCCCGCAAGATTGCTGAAGAAGCGATGAAGATTGCCGGTAAGACCTGCATCTACACCAATGAGAATTTCGTCATAGAAGAGCTCTCGGCCTCGCCGGAAAAGCAGGAAACTCAGACCGCTTCCTCGCGTTGAGGTGATCATGGTTGGATATTCAGGCACTCCACTGGTGAAAAAGCTCGGTATAAAGCCGGGGGACCGCATGATCCTGTGCAATGAGCCGGAAAGTTTTATTTCTGAGCTGGGTGGCTTGCCTCCCGGCGTGAAAGCTACAGATCGGCTTACCAGCGCGGTTAACTTCGCCTTGTTCTTCACGGATCGTCGGGCTGATCTGAAGAAGGCTTTTCCTGCGTTGGTGAAGAAGCTGGAGTCGAACGGGATGCTCTGGATTTCGTGGCCCAAGAAATCCTCCGGCAAGCCTACGGACCTGACAGAAGACGTCGTCCGCGAAATCGGGCTCGCCGCCGGGGTTGTGGATGTGAAGGTATGCGCGATTGACGAGACATGGTCAGGGCTGAAGTTTGTGTTTCGATTGAAGGATCGCGCCGCGGCGCAGAAAGATACACCCAAGGGCGTCAGCAAGTCAGGGCCGCGAAAGAGATTTGTGGTAGCAAAGGGAAAGGCTGCCGCAAGGTGAAATTGAGAGGTGCGACTTTGATGGTGCCGCAGATGTGCGATACGAAGAGCGGGCTTTCAAAAGCCCTGACTTGCGGCACGCAGAAGGAACACCGCCGCAATTTGCGTTTGAACTGAAGTAAAGGATCTAAGGAGCACCATGGCCATTTATCTCCCAGGCACGGCCGAAGAAACTGACATCGTCCTGGATGAACTTACCCCCAAGGAAATCGTTTCAGAGCTCGACAAGTACGTAGTGGGCCAGCATGAAGCCAAGCGCGCAGTGGCGATCGCCCTGCGGAATCGCATGCGCCGCCAGAAACTTCCGCCTGACCTGGCGGAAGAGATCATGCCAAAGAACATCATCATGATCGGCCCTACGGGCGTCGGCAAAACCGAGATCGCCCGCCGTCTGGCGCGCCTGGCGAATTCGCCGTTCCTGAAAGTTGAGGCTTCGAAGTTCACGGAAGTCGGTTACGTGGGCCGTGACGTGGAATCAATGATCCGCGATTTGGTGGAGATCGCCATTGACATGGTTCGCGAAGAGCGGCTGGAGGAAGTGGCAGAAAAGGCCGAAGAAAACGCCGAGAACCGTCTGCTCGACCTGCTCTTGCCAACCACTTCTGCCATCACTCCCACCAGCGGTGCAGGTTTCGGTGCGTCGGCCGACGAGCACGATTCCAGCCGTCGCACGCGAGAGAAGCTTCGCCAGCAGCTGCGCGAAGGCCAGCTTGACGAGCGCCAGGTTGAACTCGAAGTGCGTGAGCGCTCGATGCCGGCGTTTGAGATCATCTCCAATCAGGGCATGGAGGAGATGGACATCAACATCAAGGACATGCTCCCCAACATTTTTGGCCAGCGCACCAAGAAACGAAAAATGAAGGTGAGTGAAGCCTTCGAGTACCTGATCCAGGAAGAAGAATCAAAATTGATTGACATGGACCAGGTCACTCGCGTAGCCGTGGAGCGCGTGGAGCAGTCAGGAATCATCTTCCTTGATGAAATTGACAAGATCGCGGGGCGTGAAGGCGGGCACGGACCCGACGTTTCGCGGGAAGGCGTACAGCGTGACATTCTTCCCATCGTGGAAGGCACGACCGTGAACACCCGTTACGGCATGGTGCGTACTGATCACATTCTGTTCATTGCTGCCGGTGCGTTCCACGTTTCCAAGCCCAGCGACCTGATCCCCGAACTTCAGGGGCGTTTTCCCATCCGCGTGGAGCTGAAATCCCTCACGATGACCGATTTCATTGCTATCCTCACGGAACCCAAGTCATCGCTGACGAAGCAGTACACGGCGCTGCTGGAAACGGAAGGCCTGAAGCTGGAGTTCACTCGCGATGCACTGGATGAAATCGCCAGCTTTGCATTCCGCGTGAATGAATCCACGGAAAATATCGGCGCGCGCCGGCTGCACACGATTATGGAGCGCGTACTCGATGAAATCAGCTTCAACGCGCCGGACATCACCGAAAAGACTGTGAAAGTAGACGCTGATTACGTGCGCAAGATGTTGACGGACATAGTGAAGGACCAGGATTTGTCACGGTACATCCTCTGATTTGCACCCAGCGCGGCCAGGGATTCATCAAGAGTCATGATTGCCGGGGCGACTTAGCCCCGGCTTTCGTTTGCGAACTTGACATCGGCAATCGGGTTCCTGCCGGTACACCGCTTTTACGACCACCTGATCACCAGGTTTACCGGTTCATCCGAGCTGTTACCATCTTCCTTTGCATGCGTGCGATCATCCTTTTTGTTGCTTCGGGAATCATCTTTCTAGCCGGCTGCGCCACGCCCGGCCCTCCACTTCCGCCTTCGCGGGGAATTCCAGCACCCATCACTGATTTGCAAGCGGCGCGCAAGGGTGACACCGTCAATCTCTCGTGGGGCATTCCCCGTGAGACCACCGATGGAGAACTGATCCGCAAACCTGGGACTATGGTGGTCGCGCGGGCGGCAGGCAGCGGATTCCAGGATATTGCCCAAGTCCCGCTGCCACGCGCGCTCGAGGAAAAGCGGCCGGAAAAAGCCACGGCTACTGATTCCTTATCCAGTCTTTTGCAACAACCGGCCAGCGACTTCGCTGTCTATCAGATCACGTCAGTTGGTATCCGGGGGCGTAAGAGCGAGACCTCGAACCAGGTCTCTGTCCCACTGGTACGCACTGCCAAAGCACCAGCAGGCCTGCAGCTGGGGTTGAGCCCTGAGGGCGTTTCCATTAGCTTTGATCCTGGCTGGCGAGGCGATCTGGGCAACCGGCTCAATGCACAATATGTGTTGCGCCTCATGCGTCGCGTGGAAGGATCTCAAGAAGCCGCAAAAGTCAGTGAGGTGCGGCCCGGGAATTCTGCAATGGCCATCGTGGACCGCGGCATCGAATGGGAAAAGAGTTACACCTACTGGATCACGCCCGTAACGTACTGGGAGGGCGAAGGCGAAAAGGGCGAGGTAGAAGGCGAGGATTCCCCTCCGGCAACGATCCTCGCCCACGACACTTTTCCTCCGGCAACGCCGCAAGGTCTTCAGGCGGTTAACTCCGGTCTGCCCGACCAGCCATTCATTGACCTTACGTGGAGCCCGAACACCGAACCGGATTTGGCGGGATACAACGTTTACCGGCTTACTGACAATCAACGCTGGATCCGCATTAACAATGAGACGGTAAAGACGCCTGCATTCAAGGACTCAACGGTGCAGCCCGGTCAGCAGTACGCGTATGCGGTGGCCGCAGTGGATGTGCGCGGCAATGAGAGCGCCAGGTCAGAGCAGGCTTCAGAGTCGGTACCGCCAAAGCAATAGATGGTGGAGCTGTAAAATCATCTGTCACATCTGAGGAAGTTGCCCCATGAAATATTGCCGTTTCGCAAGCCGGGAAGGTGCACGCTTCGGAGTTATTGAAAAGCTCAACGGCGTTGACCACATCACGCACATCGCTCCAGGAGAGCGCGTGCCAGATATTCTTGCGGCACAGAAGACCACGCCCATTCCCTTGAGCTCTGCCCGGTTGGTGGCGCCGTCAGTGCCGTCAAAAATCGTCTGCGTGGGCCGAAACTACAGCGATCATGCAAAGGAGTTGGGCAACGAAGTTCCGAAAGAGCCGCTGATTTTCCTCAAGCCACCATCTTCAGTGATTGGTCCTGATGACAAGATTGTCCGCCCCAACAACCTTTCCCAGCGCGTGGACTATGAAGGAGAGTTGACTGCGGTCATCGGAAAGCCTTGCCGCAATCTGCGCGACGATGAAGATGTGCGGCAGTACATCCTGGGTTTTACCTGTGCGAATGATGTCACCGCACGAGACCTGCAGAAGAAAGACGACCAGTGGAGCCGAGCCAAGGGCTTTGACACTTTTTGTCCCGTGGGTCCGATCGTGACCGATGAGATCGACCCGTGGAAAGGCGTCCAGGTGGAGACTCGTCTGAACGGTCAGGTCAAGCAATCCGAGAGTACCACGCTGTTTATCTTCCCTCTCGACGTCGTGATGCGATTCGCCTCTGCGGTGATGACGCTCATGCCTGGCGATCTGCTCCTGACTGGAACCCCCGCGGGGATTGGGCCGATGGTTGCGGGAGACGAGGTTTCGGTGAGCATAGAGGGGATCGGCACGCTGACTAACCCAGTGGTCGATCCTGCCTAATCTATTGATTTGGCTGCACCTCAGATGTGGCGTAACCATGGTCACTTGTTTTTCCGCGGACTACAAGTCATGCTTTTAGAGATACCCTGAGGGCTCGATAAGGTCTCCAGCGGATTTTTGCCGCGACCAGAATTGCGGTACTCTCATCTATAGCAACTGGCCGTCGTCCGCTTGAGGACGCAGGATTGGAACGTGACGCTTCGTCTTTATCCCATTGTTTTCACCGCAGCCGCTGGGCTGCTGGTAGCCGCCGTGGCATGGGCTCGCGGCCGGCGCAAGACCGCCGACCAGCTTGAACAGGAAAGGCGCGCCCGCATCAGCGAGATTGGTCGCATTACTGACGGTACCGTGATTGATGTGAGCGAAGTCGCGCTTCAGGATACCGGGGAAATGCAACTTCTGATCTATCAGTATGATGTGGCCGGCGTGAGCTACGAGGCATCACAGGACGTGACCGCTCTCCGCCATCGCGTGGACCTGCATTCGTGCAAAACCGGGTTGATGACCTCGATTAAGTACGATCCCTCGAATCCCGGAAATTCAATCGTGATTGCTGAGAATTGGAACGGGCTCAGAAGCTAGTTCTTGCTAAGTTTCGCCCGCGGGCGCCTATGCGGGCAAGAAATCCCTCCCGGATTAAACCGCAGCCATTCGGATTCACCTGAGCAGAGGAGTCCCTCAATCTGCCGGCACTCAAGGTGAGCGAATGAAAAACGAAATACCTTACTTCGCGAGCGCTTCCAGGATCCGGTCGAAGTCTTCCAGGCAGCCGTATTTCAGAATAATCTTCCCCTTTCCTCTGCGGTCCTGAATCTCGACCTTAACTCCCAGCGCACGCTCAAGGCTGCGCGCGGCTTCGCGCACGTTTGGATCGAGATGTTGTTCCTTATGCGGCTCAGGCTTACTCTCACGTTCTTCAGGATTCAACACTCGTGAGACGAGCTCTTCCGTCTGGCGAACCGACAGCTGCCGGGCAATAACCTCTTTGGCCACGCGTTCCAGTTGGTCGGGAAAACCAACGAGCGAAAGCAGTACCTTGCCGTGGCCAAAGCTCAGTTCGTCGGCTTCCAGGGCTTCAAGGAGCGTAGTTGGGAGCTTGAGTAAGCGAATGAAGTTGGCAATGCTGGCGCGGTCCTTGCCGGTACGGGTGGCTATTTGCTCCTGGGTGAGTCCAAATTCCCTGCTCAGGCGCTCAAAAGCGCGTGCCTGCTCAACCGGGTTGAGATCTTCGCGCTGAAGATTCTCGATGATAGTGATCTCCATCGCCTGTTCATTGGAGATCTGGCGCACCACGGCCGGAACCGTGGTCTTGCCTGCCATCTTTGACGCCATCCAGCGCCGCTCCCCGGCGACGAGCTGGTAGCGCCCGTTCTGCCCCTGCCGCAGAACCACGGGCTGAACCACTCCAGTGGCACGAATGGAATCGGCCAGCTCCTTGAGGGCTTCTTCGCGGATCTTGCGGCGGGTCTGGTACGGATTGGGGTCAATCAGATCGATGGCAATTTCGTTAGCGGCGGCGGATGCCGGACGGGCTACCGGAGCAACCGGGGTGGCCGGGGGCTTACCCGGTAACAAGGAGTCAAGGCCGCGGCCCAGCGCTTTGCGTTTGTCGTTAAGCATTTCGGTACTCATCGGATTCGGTGGTCTGTGCTACTGCCTCTGCTTCTTGCTTAGGCTCTGCCGGCTGAACCTGGACGCCCGCAGAAGCCCCGGCTTCTGTGGATGTCTGCTGAAGTTGAACCTGAAGACGTTCCATAATCTCTTTTGCCAGGCGAATGTAGCTTTCTGCCCCGCGCGAGCGCACGTCGTAAAGCAACGCCGGTTTGCCGTAGCTGGGCGCTTCCGCCAAGCGTACATTCCGTGGGATGTTGCTGTTAAGCAGCTTATCTCCGAAGAACCGGCGCAGCTCCTGCGTGACCTGCTGGGCCAAATTAGTGCGATCGTCGTACATGGTTAGCACAACGCCCTCAATCTCGAGTGTCGGATTGAAGCTCTGACGGAGGCGTTCCACCGTGTCCAGAAGCTCGCTCACGCCCTCCAGGGCAAAGTACTCGGCTTGCATGGGAATCAGGACAGAATCGGCAGCTACCAGGGAGTTGAGGGTAAGCAGATCAAGAGCGGGTGGACAGTCCACAACAATGAAGTCGTATAAGTCGCGAACACTCTCAATCGCCTTGCGCAGCCGGAACTCGCGACCTTCGGCCGCCACCAACTCTATATTGGCGCCGATGAGGTTCTTGTGCGAGGGGATCAGGTTTAGCCCCTCCAGCTCGGTCTGCAGAACTGCTTGAGTGGCATCGGCTTCTTCCATCAAGAGATGGTAGGTGCAAAGCCGATCAGGATCACGCGGAAAACCGACGCCGCTGGTAGAGTTGGATTGCGGATCGCAGTCAACCAGCAGGCATTTCACCTCCGCTGCTGCGAAGGAGGCTGCCAGATTGATCGCGGTTGTGGTCTTTCCGACGCCGCCTTTCTGGTTGGCAACTGCAATGACTCGGGCCATGAGTGAAGTTTCGGAGAATGCCTCGCCCAAAACTCTATCGGATAGGGAAAGGCTCTGCAAGCGTGCCAAGTGAGTTTTTGTTCCACGTGGAACAGCAACTGCACCGCAACTAATTGTGTTCCACGTAGAACAATGTTTACTAATCTGGTTCTTATTAGATATGGTTCCTATCTGCCACGAGGTTGGGTCAGTTCGAGGTGCCAATTTTGCACATCGTTTCCCACAGTAGGTCTAATCCAAGGCAATTTTTCCCACATTAACCGATCAGGTTCTAGGGCCCGTAACCTTACCCACCAGCAATACTCGTGCGGAACTCTGAGGAATTTTTTTGGGCTGTTCCCACTCCACTTGGGGCGCCAATCGCTCAGTTTCCCTCAGCTGAGAAATCCCGATCATCAGACCGATGCGGCCACCCTGTTCCACTAACACCAGTGCTGCGGGAAAGGACCGATCAAACTTCTCCACCGCCCGCATAGTGACCAAGGTGGACTTGTCAGGGAACGTTTCTGCCCGGCCTGGAAACACTCTGCAATTCCCCAGACTCAGAGTCCGGATCGCCTCGTTCAGGAATGCCGCCTTCTTGCCTTGCGACTCAATCAGCGTTACCTGTGCGGTGGGAGCAAAAATTGCCAGCGGCACGCCCGGAAAACCGGCGCCGGAGCCAACGTCAATCGCAGTCCCCGACGAATCCGGTGCGAGCAGGTGCCGCGCCGCGAAAAACGATTCACCGAAATGTCTTGTGACTACCTGTTCAGGATCGCGGACCGCAGTGAGATTGACACGGGTGTTCCAGCGCACCAGCAAATCCAGATACGCCGATGTCCTTTCCATCTGCTCTTCGCTGAGTTCGGCAAACGGCCGCAACAATTGCGCGATCCGGTCAATGTTCATGCGGTGATCCTAATCGATTCACGCCAGCTTGCGAACTATAGCGCCGTCTGAGGGAAGCGATTCCCAGAGCTGCTGAGCAGTGCGCCGCAAGACGGGATGAAGGGCGCCAGGTGCAATTTCAGCTAACGGAGCCAGGACAAAGGCGCGCTGATGCATTGAGGGATGCGGGATGCGCAAATCAGGGGAGATGATGACTTCCTGATTAAAGAGCAATATGTCGATATCAACAGTTCGCGGGCCTTTTGGCTCTCGTCGCTCGCGCCCCATATCGCGTTCCAGAGCCAGAATGCGTCTCAGCAGGTCTTCCGCAGGGCACTCGGTCTCCATCTCAACCGCACAGTTCAAAAACCACGGCTGTTGGCCCTCTACCTCGACCGGCTCGGTTTCATAGAACGAGGACACCCGCCGCACTGTGCCCAGCGTCGACAGCCCACATATGGCCTTCTCTAGATTGGCGCGGCGGTCACCCAGGTTCGCGCCGAGCGAAAGATACACAGTGTTCATGGTCCTTGAGACGTATCGCCAAGCATTGTACTGGCCCCTGGTGCATTGGCCTCAATCCGCGCAGGTCCGTTACGTCGGTTACATGGTCAGGCGTCCCAATCTCCGCTAAGTTGTTGCCATGGCTTTGCATGCGCTCCTCCTCAGCCGAGACCCTGAAGCTCAGCGTACAGTTCGCCGGGTTCTTGATTCAGCCAACATCGAACTTGATGTGGCCAGCAGCCACGACCAGGCGCGACTGGCATTGACACGCCGCAAATACGACACGTTTCTGGTCGACTGTGATGACATGCCGCACGGTCCTGCCGTATTGCGCGAACTCCGGCAGGGCAAGTCAAACCGCAGCTGTATTGTCTTTGCCATCGTGAATTCGCGTACGACCGTCCAACAGGCATTTGAGCTGGGGGCCAATTTCGTCCTGGACAAGCCCATCTCCATCGAACGTGCTACACGCAGCGTGCGCGCCGCGCAAGGCCTGATTCTTCGTGAACGCCGTCGCTATCACCGCCATCTGGTGAGGGCCACAGGCGCGATCCTGGTGGACGCCGGTTCTGAACTTCCTGTGAGCATCACTAACATCAGCCAGGGTGGAATCTCAATTGAATGCAGCCGGCGCCTCGACGAGGGCGGAGCTGCGCGTGTGAAGTTTCATCTGCCGGGCACGCGCCGTGCGCTGGAAGTGAAGGGCGAGGTGATCTGGTCGACGCCAGAAGGGAAGTCAGGGATTCGTTTTCAGGTCTTGCCGGTGGAAGTGAAGAAGGAACTGGATGCCTGGCTGGACCGCCGCTCGCTGCCGCTGGGCAACGGTGCAATGTTCATCAACGCAACTGTCTAGATCAAGCTTCGCCGAGCCGGGGCGTCGCAATGGCGAGTCCCGGAACGGACTTCTCTTCCCGAACCACTTCGGTTGTTTCTTCCCACAAAGAGCGGTCCCTCAGCAGGCGCGAAACCAGCGCCGTGTGCATGGCGTGTCCGGCACGTTCGGCCACAATGCGTCCGATGATTTGCTTTCCCAGCAGCGCCAAATCACCGATCAGATCGAGGATTTTATGACGCACGAATTCATCTTCGAAGCGAAGCGGCCCGTTTTTCACTCCGGTATCGGTCACAACAATCACGTTTTCTTCGCACGCGCCGCGGATCAGGCCCATGTTGCGCATGACCTGCTCTTCACGCAGGAAACCGAAGGTGCGCGCGGGCGCAATTTCGCGGCGATAAAGATCACGCGACAGGTCTACTTCAAATGAGAGCTCACCAATCGGCGCTGCGAAGTTGATGTGGTAAGAAACTGAATATCCAGGTGCGGGATATGCGGCGATGAACTTGTTGCCGTCCCGGACCTCGATTTCGCGGGTGATGCGCAGATACGTACGCTTGCGCCGCTGCTGTCGCAGTCCGGCCTGAAGTACCAAATCGACGAATGGTTTTGCACTGCCATCCAGGATCGGAAGCTCAAGGTTGTCAAGCTCGACGACGGCATTGTCGAGGCCAATACCGATGAACGCGGAAAGCAGATGCTCTGTCGTCGAGATCAGTACGCCTTTTTTTTGCAGGCTGGTCGCATAGCTCACCTTGGCGACATTGCGGCCAATGGCCTCAATTTCGTAGCCATCGAGATCCGACCGGCGGAACACAATTCCTGTGCCTGCTGGCGCAGGTAAAATCCGCAATTTTACCGGGGCACCGCTATGCAATCCCACACCGCGGCATCCCACGGGCGTACGAACTGTTTGTTCGAAAGGCAAGTGTTTACTGCTGAATAGATTACACCTGAGGTTAAGATGGTTGCTGTGGTATTTTAGCCACAATCTGTGGCCAGTCCAGCTTACTTTTTCTTCTCTTTCTTGTCGGGTTCGTGCCTGATCAGCACTGGTGAGAAGTAGTCATCTGGCGGGCGCTGGTTGTAGGTAATGGTAGTGAGGTACTGCTGGCGAACGATCTGTCCGTTGTGCATGAGAACGGTGCTATAGGGAGTGCTGATGCCTTGGACCACCCGCCAGTTATCGAAAATCTCCTCTTCCTCATCGCGATCGTGTGAGCTGGGATCGCGCAAGGTGAAGCGTTTCGAGACAGGAAGGTGTGTGTCCGGCGAAATGAGAATGCTTACTGCCTCATTCTGAGCGTTGATGATCGTGATGCGCTCGGTGAGCTTGTTGTCCGCTAATGTCTGTCCCTCATCCAACAGAATCGTTCCTGGCTGGTTGATCCATTCGCGCAGAATGCGCTCGAGGGCGTAGTGCCGCCGCACGATTGCCAGCCGCACATTGTCGTCCTTCTTTGGATCTGCTTCTTTGCCGCCACGGTAAGTAATGTCCCAAACTTTGTCACCGACAAACAGCGTAGCGATATCGCGCTCTTTGGTGACTTCAAATCGCTCTTTATCGGGCCACTGCCAGTATCGAAAAAAAACGGCGCCGCCTACCATGGATTCATTGTGGAACCTGCCGTACCGGCCTTCGCTGTAGGAATCGTGAAGCGTGAGGTACGCCTGACCGCCCAGGGCATCAATGAGCTGCTTGAGCCAGACGCGCGCTTTCTGTTCATTGGAGGTCGCTTCCTGGCCAGTATTCGCCGAAGGCGGAGCGGGCTGAACCGTTTGCTGTGCCGACGCCATTCCCACAGCGAGCACAATCGAAATAAGGATTCTCATTTGCGGATCGATTTTCACGATTTAGATGCGCCAAACAGCCAGAGCTGCTGCTTAACCCGCGAGCACCGCGCCTCCGTTGACGTTTACAATTTCACCAGTAATGAAGCCTGCATACGGGGTGCACAAGAATAGCACGGCTCCGGCGATCTCCTCCGGGGTGCCCACGCGGCCCAACGGAATGGTGTTGAAAATCCTCTTGCTTGTGTCAGGATCGCGCAATGCGGGCGCAGCCATATCTGTCTCCACCCAGCCGGGTGCGACACAGTTTACGTAAATCCGGTCCCGGGCCAGCTCGGTGGAAAGGCCTTTAACCATGCTGATGATCGCGCCTTTGCTCGCGGCATAGTCGCAATGGAAGGCTTCGCCGCGCTGCCCTGCCGTGGAGCTGATCAGCACAATGTGTCCGCCTTGCCCCTGCTTCTTCATCTGGGCTACGCCGTGTTTCACCAGCCCGAAAATGCTCTCTACGTTGATAGCGAGTGTAGAGCGCCATTGCTCGTCACTCATGCGATCGATGGATACGTCCTGCGGCGGCCAGACACCGTGATTCCCCACCAGGATATCTACGCGTCCGAAGCGGTCAACGGCGGCATTGACCAGCGCCTGGGCAGCCTGTGATGAATCAAGCTCAGCCGGCACCGCAGCAGCGCAGTGAGCGCCTCCGCACTCGGCTTCCAAACGGTGGGCAGCCTCGGAAGCACGCTGATAATTGAAGAGCACCCGCGCCCCCGCGCGGCAGAACAGCTTTACGCAGGCCGCACCGATGCCACGCGACCCGCCGGTAATCACCGCAACGCGTCCTTCCAATGAAAGCGCAACGCCCTGAGCTGACATGCGTTCACGATACGGGACAGCGGAATAGAGGCGCAACTCCGCACCAGGAAGATTTTTCAGGGGGTCTTTTTACCGCCTGCGCGGGCGCGCTTTGATCTCGCTTCTTCGGATGACGTGAAGAAGTCTGGATCAGCACCTAAATGTGCGGCGGGCTGAACCAGCCTGAAAGACACGCGCGAATAGCAGCGACGGCAATTGGGGAAGACGTCACCCTGCCTGGCGAAGACTTCGTGAGGCATGCGGTGTTGATAGTGCGTTACACCATAGATGCCCGTAGCGGGCACCAGTTCGCCGGGTCTGAAGGGCCCTTTTTCCATCTTTCCGCGATCCGAGGTCGGAAGAACCAAAAGCAGGAAAAGCAGGGACTAAGCAATCATAAGAACGACTCTAGCTCCAATCAATGGCCCGAATTACCTAACCCTGCCTGTTTCTGTGGATTGAGCAGCACCAAATGTGAGCCGCACCGAGTGAAAACATTTAGTCGTGACTGTAAGCTGCAGCCGGATGCTGCCTCAGCCATTTGCGAGCCTGATCAACAAGGGTAAGAAAAAGCCTGCGGGAATGCTGGTCCGTTTTGTAGTCCTTCTCCGGGTGCCACTGCACAGCGACCAGATATTGCTCGGGTGAAGTGCCCTCCAGCGCTTCGATAATCCCATCATCGGTTGAGCGGGCAACCACGCGAAGACCGTCACCGGCGAGGTCGGCTGACTGATGGTGGCTGGAGTTCACAGGCATGGTGTTGCGACCTGAGAGATTGATGGAGTGCGCCAGCAACGAATCCGCCTCAATGGTGACCGGATGGGTGAAGCCCGGTCCCGGAGTGTGATTCACTCGTGATTCGATGTGCTGCAGCAAGGTCCCGCTGCGCCAGACATTCAGCGATTGCAGCCCGTAACAGATCGCCAGCAAAGGCTTGCGAAGATTGAAGGCATCTTGAAGAAGAAGCTCATCGACCGTCTCCCGCGGAGCATCCGGGGGAGCATTCTTCATGTGTGGCTTGGCATCGAACTTCGCTGGATCAACGTCGGCTCGGCTGCCAGTGAGGATAACCGCCGCGCAACCCGTAATGAGGCGGGCGACTTCTTCTGGTGTGTGCGAGAGCTGAATCACCACTGGGTCGCCGCCGGCATCCTCGACGGCATGAAGATAAGGAGGCAGGGCGCGAGCGCTGTATTCGAAATCGTAAGAACAGGGCTCAGTGACGGCAATTTTCGGCTTCGTGCCTGCTTTTTCGCTCAAGTCATCCCACCTTTACTGAAGTGATTCTTGCCTGGCCTGATTCTCGCGCGTGTCGGGAACCTCGGAATGAGCATAATAAAGCTCCGCGATGGCGTCGCGCGCTCGAGCGGAAAGCGTTTCAGTATCACGGGTGGTCATGCCTGCCGTCGGGATCGGGTCACCGACCCATAACTGAACTGCACGCGGCTTGATGTGCCAGGTGTTCATTTTCAAAATCTCGTACGTTCCGACCAGCGCCATGGGTATCACATCCGTTTGCGCACGAATGGCCGCGAAGAAAGCGCCACCCATGAACGGCTGAAGCTGACCCGTTTCTGAACGCCCGCCCTCCGGAAATACCACGAGAGGCATGTTCTTTTGGACGGCCTTCACCGCGAGCGTCAAGCTACGGATGGAAGCCTTCGGATTTTCCAGCACGACTGGAATCTGCCCTGAGCGCTTCAAGTGCCAGCCCATGAAGGGATAGCGGAACAGTTCTTTCTTCGCCAGTATCCGGAATTGAAACGGCAAGTGCAGGTACAACACCGGAATATCGATCGCTGAGAGATGATTCACCACGTATACATGTGAGCGGGAGATATCGACCTTCTCGAGGCCAATCACCTGTACCGGCACGCCGATAGTTGCAAGAATCGCCCGCGACCATATGCGGGCGAACCTGTGCTGTATCTCGCCCTCTTTATCAAAGAGTGATGAAAGAAGGGACAGCGAACCAAGGATGATGGTGTAAAGCCAGATCAGCGGGTCGTAGATGAAATACGAACGGAGCCGCGAGAGAAAATGCCGGAGACCGTCCTGGCTTGGGCGTGCCTGCGTGGTGGCTTCACTCTGCTCAGCCATGCTTGGCACCCTGCTGCGCCGGTTTCGAGGAGAGCTGCTCGAGCACCTCGCCAACAATGTAGATCGATCCGGTGATAACAATCACTCCCGAGCTTCCTGCCAGCTTGCGCGCACATTCCAGCCCCGCCGCGACATTTGGTTCATCCAGCAATGTCGCGCCTGTCTGCTGTGCTGCCTGCATCAGCTCTTCCGGGCTTGCGGCGCGTGGGTTCTGGGCTTTTGTGAGTATCACCCGTTCCGCCACAGGAAACAGAATTCCCGCGATTTCTTCTAGAGCTTTGTCGCGCATCGCGCCGAACACGAATGTCAGCGGTCGCTCTTCGTATCGTTCGGACAGTGTGGACCGTAAGGCCCATGCTCCCGCAGGATTGTGCGCGACATCAAGCACGATTTCAGGTGAGCCTGGTTCAGCGGGAATGACTTGAAACCGAGCAGGCCATTTGGTTTCACGAACGCCTTGCTCAATGTGCCGTGGCAGAATGCGCAAGCCAAACTGGTTAAGTTCCTGTGCCGCGGCAATCGCGAGAGCGAGATTGCGCAATTGATGGCGTCCCGGCAGCGAAGGCGAGATCAGAATTTCCTCTCCACCAATGGAAACTGGGAAAGTCCCCTTTTGGAACGACTCGCCCGTCCTGTGTCCGTTTGGGGCGCCCGGCGTAAGCGGCGGCATGTATTCCGTGGCGCTTATCGGGTGCGCCTTTCGCGCCATGATCTCGTTGCCCAACGTGTCATTCACCTGCGGATGTTGGGGCAGCAGAATGACTGTCCCATTCGGGCGAATGATGCCGGCCTTTTCGCGCGCGATTTCCGAGAGACTATTGCCGAGAAACTTCTGATGGTCGAGATCAATATCCGTGATGACGCTGATCGAGGGTTCAGCAATGTTGGTGGCGTCCAGGCGGCCGCCCATGCCAACTTCAAGCACCGCAAGCTCCACGCCAACGCTCGCAAAATACTCAAACATGATTGCTGTGAGCATTTCGAAAAAGCTGGGATGCCAGGGAAGAGCGCTCGTTGCCACCAGCTCCTGTGACACTCGCTCTACGCGGTCGTACATCAGTGCGAATTCAGCATCACTGATTGGTTCGCCATTGACGCGAATACGCTCGTTTACACGAACCAGATGAGGTGACGTGTATAGGCCGGTGCGGTATCCGGCGGTCTGAACAATACTGGCAAGAGTGGCTGCGGTGGATCCCTTGCCGTTGGTTCCGGCGATCAGCACGCTTTGAAGCCGCCGCTCGGGATGGCCAAGAGCCGCGGCGAGAACGCGCATGTGTTCGAGATCAAACTTGCGATGTGTGGCGAGCTCGTGCCCTAAGGCAATGAGCCGCTCAACTGCGTTTTCGTAAGTGACGGCCACGGGTTACCCGGCCTTCGGCATCATGAAATCAAGCGCGCGCGAGATGTAGTTCTTCATCTCTTTCCGGTGCACCACCGCATCGAGCATGCCGTGCTGGAGAAGGAATTCGCTGCGCTGGAAGCCTTCCGGCAATTTCTGCCGGATGGTCTGCTCAATAACACGTGGTCCGGCGAAGCCGATCAGCGCTCCGGGTTCGGCAATATTGAGATCGCCCAGCATGGCATAGGACGCGGTAACGCCACCGGTGGTGGGATCAGTGAGGATGGAGATATACGGAATTTTCGCATCGTCGAGGCGGGCAAGCGCGGCAGAGATCTTGGCCATCTGCATAAGGCTGACGACGCCCTCCATCATGCGTGCTCCACCCGAAGCTGAAACCACGATCACCGGCTTGCGCTCATTGAGACCCCGCTCAATGGCGCGGGTAATTGCTTCGCCCACCACGGCGCCCATGCTGCCGCCGATGAACGAATACTCCATGGCGCTCACGATGACCGGGCGAGAGTTCAACGTGCCGCTGGCGTCGATGATTGCGTCTTTCAGGCCGGTAGCCTGCTGGCTCGCCTGAAGTCGCGTCTTATACGGACGCGTATCGGTGAAATTCAGCGGATCGGTAGAGGCCAGTTCGCTGTCGAAAGGCTCGATGCTGTCCTCGTCGAGCAGCAGCATGAGGCGCGTGGGCGCATCGATCCGGAAATGATAATTGCATTTAGGGCAGACGTTGACGTTCTCTTCCAGATCTTTCTTCCAGATGATCTGCCGGCAGCCGTCGCACTTGACCCATAATCCTTCCGTGCGCACCCGTTTTTCTTCTGAAGCCTGGAGCTCGCCGGATTCCCGCTTAAACCACGCCAACTTGTAATTCCTTTCTAGTACTCAATGCCGCGCTGGGCCAGCACACCTTTTTCATAGGCGTGTTTTACCTGCTTCATCTCGGTGACCGTATCGGCCAACTCAATGATTGTCGGATGGGCGTTCCGGCCCGTCAAGATTACGTGTACCCGCTCCGGTTTACGCTTCAGTGTCTCTGCCACTTTCGCCGGATCAAGCATCCCGTAGCTGATCGCATAGTTGATTTCGTCCAGGATCACCAGGTCCCACTGGCCGGACATGATGGCCTGCTCGGCCTCACTCCAGGCCTGTTCCACCATACGGATGTCTTCGGGATCCGTTTCCGCGCCTCCGACTTTCACAAAACCTCGGCCCATCTGTTTCATGACGAAGTTGTCGCCGAAAGCCTTCACGGCATCGAGCTCGCCGTAATGCCACGAGCCTTTGAGGAACTGCAGCATGAGCACCTTCATACCATTGCCGGCAGCACGGAGCCCCGTGCCCATGGCAGCAGTGGTCTTGCCCTTGCCTGGGCCGGTATTCACGATGATGAGGCCACGATGGACGTCGGTCATTGTCTAAGGAGTAATTAGCAACTAGTAAATAGCAATTAGCGATTGGCAACTAGCAATGGCTGAACCGAACGCGATTGGCTGAGCAAAGATCAATTCACTTCTCAATTCTTGTAACCATACCGAATATGTTTTTTCGACTCGTCCAGCCATTAATACGGCCGCGATTATTCCCGATTTGATACGTCTCACCAGAGACCGCTTTGATCAAGTGCAGATACTGTGTTCCGCGGACCTTGCAAAGTACGATGTCTCCGGGCCGCAGCTCCCGGCTAACTGGTTCAACAGTAACCCACTGCCCTGAGTCAATCTTGCCGGACATGCTATTACCTCGCGGCCGGAACTGCACAGTCTCTCCTGCCAGCAAGCGCTTTATGTAGTGAGTCGCCCACATCGTTCAGCGGATGAGATCCTCGCTGTCTGGCTAATCGCCAATCACTATTTGCCAATTGCTGTTGTTCCCCAACATTAAAATTATATTGACCGCACGCAATATGGAGCAAACCAGCAAACCCGAGCGCATTTTCGTGCTCACCGGAGCCGGTATCAGCGCGGAGAGCGGTATCCCGACCTTCCAGGGCACCAGTTGGCGCGGGCGGAGCCATTACGAGCTCGCCAATATCGATGCGTGGAATGCCGATCCGGCGTTGGTGTGGGAGTATTACTCAGAACGGCGGCGACGGGCCCGCGACGCAAAGCCGAATCCGGCGCATTTTGCGCTCGAGGAATTCGAACGGTCACACGGATCGAGCAGCTTTTTTCTCTGTACGCAAAATGTAGATAACCTGCACGAAGCTGCGGGATCGAAGAATCTGGTGCATATCCACGGACAGCTGTTCGAAACGCGTTGTGCGAAGGAGTGCGGAAGGGTAGGTTTTCATGACGCGAAGGAGTATCAAGCGGAGAATCTGCCGCGCTGCAGTTGTGGCGCGCTACAGCGGCCGGATGTGGTCTGGTTCGGTGAGCAGCCGCATGAACTTGATCGGGTGTTTGCGGAGTTGCAGGCCTGCGATGTTTTTGTCGGCGTGGGAACATCAGGGAATGTTCAGCCGGTCGCGGGATTTGTAGCTCAGCTCAAAGCACGAAGGAAGCCCGCAAGGACGGTGTTTGTTGGATTGGAGCGACCAACCAATGCAGGGTATTTCGATGAAATCTATCTCGGGCCAGCGACGGTGAAGTTGGCGGAAGCGTTGAACAAGCTTCTTTGAAACACAGAGGAAGCGAGGACGCAGAGGTTCAATTGAATTCAGAAACCGCGACGCAACCGTACCCGAGAATTCACAATCGATGGCTTTCCATAATTACCTCTTCTTTCTCTGCCTGTACTTTCGAGAGGCAGAAAGCGAGTTGGCAACACACATTGATTTTCGCAGCGTTCAGATTCAAAAGGACTCGATCGAAATCTCTCTTGTTTCTCTGCGTCCTCTGTTCCTCTGTGTTTCAAAGGTTTTGTTTCTAGCGAGCTAATGCCCGGTGTGGTACGGATGGCCGCGCAGGATGGTGAAGGCGCGGTAGATCTGCTCCAGCAGCACCACGCGCGCGAGTTCGTGGGCCAGAGTCATTTTGCCGAAAGAAAGAATCAGGTCGGCGGAGTGACGGGCCTTGTCGCTGAAGCCGTCGGCTGGGCCAACGCCAAAAAAAAGATTCTGTGTGCCGCGGTCCTGCTGATCACGCAGGAGCTCGGCAAATTCTTCTGAGGTAAACTGACGCCCGCGCGCGTCGAGCAGGATGAGCACGGGCCGGGTGCGGCCGGTTGTGTCAGAGGCCATTGCGAGAAGCGCATCTTCATTCGCCATCTCGTGCGACTCCGCCTGCAAGTAGCGTGACACGCGCTTGAGATATTCGTCAGTGAGCGCGCGGAAGGCTGCTTCCTTGGTTTTGCCGATCCAGGCAATCTGCAGCTTCACGAGCGTTTACGCGCCTTCTTTTTCGCGGCACCTTTGGACCTGACGGGTTTCGCAGCAGTCTTGCGGCTTGCTGCGCGTGCGGTCTTCTTCGCACCTTTCTTTCCTGGTGAAGCAGCGCGCTTCTTGAGCAGATCGCCGGACGAGAGACGTTTTGCAGACTTCCAGAGCCGCTCCAGATCATAAAAGCTGCGGGACCGCTCAGAGAAGACGTGAACGACGAAATGCACGTAGTCGAGCAGAACCCATTCCGCCTGGTTGTAACCCTCTACGCTGTTCGGGCGTCCCCCAGCCTGGCTGACAAGGCGTTCCACTTCGTCAGAGATAGCCTGGATCTGGCGGGGATTCGTGCCGGTGCAGATGACAAAGTAGTCAGTGAACGCGCCTGCCGCGCGATCCATCTCCAGGATGACTACGTTCTCGCCCTTCTTGCTTTCCACGGCCTTCACGGCCAACGCAACCTGTTCCCTGGTCTCCTGACTCATTCGCTCCTCGTAGGTGATATTACCGCTTTACTGCGCCAGAGGGGTCCCCATGAAAAGATAGCACCTTTGGCGCTGGAGTGGCCTCGGTGGTCCGGGCGCCAGGCCGATACAGGCCTTCTTTTCGGATGTATTCTGCAACCAACTGCGGCACGTAGCGGGCCAGCTGCTTCGCAGATTTTGCCGCAGCAGCCCTGATTTGTGTAGATGAGACTCGCTCGTGCACGTCCGTCAGCAGATGCAGCGTGGCTCCGGGTATCACGAGGCTGCCGTTGCGCTGAGCCTTTTTCATATTACGCAGGTATGTTTCAGATGGACGCAGGTCCTTCGGCAAGGAGCGAACAACGTCGGCCATCGAATGCCCCGGTCGATTGGCAATGATGAAATCGCATTCCGCGAGCAGCTCTTCCGGCATGCGCCAGGTACTGATGTCCTTAAACGCATCTATCCCGATCAGGAAATAAAGCTTGTCTGATTTGTTTAGAGTCTTTTTTTGCCGACGCACACTGTCGATCGAGTAGTTCGGCTGCCCGGTGTAGGAATCCAGCAACGAGGGCACAAAGCGCTTGTCCTCGGCGGTGGCCAGCGCCAGCATGGCGTAGCGATGCTGGAAATCAGTGAGCTTGCGCTTCTGCTTGTGGGGCGGAATGTCAGCAGGGGCAAAGTAAACCAGCGACAGACCGAACGCGTCCGCGGCAGTGCGCGCCACTGCGAGGTGGCCGCGATGCACCGGATCGAACGTTCCGCCAAAAAGAGCCACCCTCATCAGGCTATCTGCTCTTTCTCTTCTTGAACGCGGCACGCTTGGGGATGCGCCGCTTGACTTCGGCCTTTCGCGCCTTGCGTGGAGAAGCAGCCTTCTTGCGCGACGGCTTCCCCGGTTCGTAGGTCCCGGATCGTATCTCGGCAACACGACGGCCCAAAGCATATTTGAGCTCGGGAATGCCTTTGCCGGTTACGGCAGAGATTTCGTACAGCTCGAGGCGCAATTTTTTCGCCAGTTTGCGCAGCTTTTCCAGCTTTTCCGGATTGGCTACATCGATCTTTGAAGCCACCAGCATCATGGGCTTTTTTTCGAGCTCGGCACCAAAACTTCCAAGCTCGCTCATGATGACGTTGAAGTCCTTCACAGGATCGGGGCGGCCGCTGGCGTCAGATACGTCAATGACGTGGGCGAGAACGCGCGTGCGCTCTATGTGTCGCAAAAACTGCATGCCAAGCCCGGTGCCGGTGTGCGCGCCTTCAATCAGCCCCGGGATGTCGGCGACGACGTAGCTTTCCTCGTTGGGCAGCTCGCCAATGGTCACAACACCGAGGTTCGGTTGGAGCGTGGTGAAAGGATAGTCAGCGATTTTGGGCCGCGCCGCAGAGATGCGTGAGATCAGCGTGGATTTCCCGACATTGGGATAACCGACCAGACCAACGTCGGCCAGAAGTTTGAGTTCGAGGCGGAGCGTGCGTTCTTCACCGGGGTTGCCGGGCTCGTGTTCTGTGGGCGCCTGGTGAGTGCTGGTGGCGAAGTGCTGGTTGCCGCGTCCGCCGCGCCCGCCCTGGGCGATGGTGATTCGCTCGTCCGGGTGGGAGAAGTCATGCAGCTTCTCGCCGGTGTCGTTGTCATAGACAATGGTCCCGACTGGAACTTTCAGTACGATGCCTTCGCCGTCGCGCCCGGTACAGTTGGAACCTTCACCGTGACGCCCGCGCTCACCTTTGTATTCGGGATTGAAGCGGAAATGCACGAGCGTGTTGTGGCGCTCGCTGGATTCCATGATGATGTCGCCGCCGCGACCACCATCGCCACCGCTGGGACCGCCCCGCGGCACAAACTTCTCCCGCCGGAAGGCCAGGCAGCCGTTACCGCCGTCGCCGGCCTTCACCTTGATGATTGCCTGATCGATAAACATGCTTATCTATTTGATTGTACAAGGGGAAAATGGGATTCCAATCTAGAGCCAACCGGCGCGCTGAAGCATCTCCATGGCGACTTCATGGATGGCCCGGTCTTGATTCACGATACAGAAGTCCTCGAGTTTCGCACGATCAAGCAGCGCATTGAGGATGCTCACGCGATCCACAAACTGCTGCTGCAGAATGCCTGATTCCCGCTGTCGAACGCGCTGCTCCATAGTGGCAATCTCTGCTGTGAGGCGACAGACAGTGACATGCTTTGCGGAGACTGCACTGCGAGCCGCATCCAGTTCTTCACGCGTTTCGAGCGCCCGGGCAAGCAACAGGCGTGTGATTCCGACACCGGCAAAGTTGTGCCAGATGCTTCGCAGGTTGGCGTACATCAGTTGATTGATATTGTTGTGGGACAGGAAGTGTCCCAGCGAGAGCGCGTCGAGATCGATGGCGGCATGCGGGATATTTCGGAGCGTCAGGATGTCAGAGGCTTCTGCCAGAACAGAAGATTTGCCGGAGCCCATGGATCCGGTAATGATCAGCAGTGATTCTGCAACGGCGCGCATACCAGGCGAGGATACAGCAATGTGTCTGGTATATCGTGAGAGTTTATCGCAAGGAAACACAAGGTCCCTCGCACCTACTCGCGCACTGAAGAAACCGTGCGCTCGCGAACGGTGCTCGGGATGACGATCGATTTGTTGAGTGCTTGATTCGTTGTACCTACTTTTTGCTCATCGCTGCCATGCGCCGTTCCATCTCTTCCGGAGTAACGTCTTCCACGTGGGTGGCAATGGTCCATTTGTGCCCAAAAGGATCGCGGAGGGTGGCAGAGCGATCGCCGTAGAACTGATTGGCGAGAGGTTTTTCCACTGTAGCGCCAAGACTTATGGCTTTGTTCGTTACAGCATCCGCGTCAGCGACGTACAGCAGGATGCCCACTGGCGAATTACCCAGACTGGATGGACTGACCACGCCCATTTCGGGAAACTCATCGGCCAGCATGAGAGCGGCATCGCCGATCTTGAGCTCGGCATGGCCCACGCGGCCATCCGGTGTGGGCATACGGAACATCTCTGAAGCACCAAATGCGTTTTTGTAAAAGTCGATGGCTTTAGCCGCGCCTTTCACGACCAGGTAAGGCGTTAGAGAGTGGTACTGCGGTGGTTGAAATTTAACTGTCGACATAAAACTCTGCTCCCACGAGTTGATTGTTCAGATCCTGGTTAGATGGATGACTCCGCCCCATGGCCGCGAGCCCTGTTTGGCATTAGATTCCGGCAATAATGCCGCGATCTTCAGCCCCAGCGAAGGAAGCCGCTTGAGTCTTGCGGCCGTCTTGATCATGGAAAAGACCTGTGCCGGCTTCCATCCGGCAGCGGTGAAGAAGTCCGGACCTTCCGCCGGACCAAACTTGAGCGGTGAGCCTGCTTCGCTTAGCGCAGGCAGTTCCTTTTGCAGCATTCTCAGCAGTCCCGGCGAGCAGAGGTCGACTGCCCAGTCATGGAAGCCGGACTGTGCGTAAAGATCTCTGCCCAGCGCCAAGACTTCATCCGCGGTGAGATACACCAGCAGACCTTCACTGATGATGAGAGCTCGGCGAGCTTGGTTGCCGAGCTCCTGAAACAGCTTGCGGCGAGAAGCGACGTCAGACAGATCAAGACGGATGCGCTGCAACTCGCAACGAGGCTGCTCATCGCGCAGGACTTCTTCCTTGTAGTCGATCATTCCGGGAAGATCGACTTCCACCC
This sequence comes from Candidatus Angelobacter sp., assembly GCA_036258095.1. Taxonomy (GTDB): domain Bacteria; phylum Acidobacteriota; class Terriglobia; order Terriglobales; family Acidobacteriaceae; genus Angelobacter. Next base: position 43,614 of record DATAEJ010000075.1, read on the forward strand.
ACTGTAGCGATGCCGGCAGCTCATGCCAATAGGGACGCGTATCGAGACCACAGGCGAGATTGATCACCATGTCCGTGCCCTGCCGTACCTGTTCGCGAATGATCTGGTCGAAGCGATAGGTGCGGGCGATGTAAGGCCAGGCATGCGAGACGCGAGATTCCATCTGCTGCGCGATCTGCTCGCCGCGCTCACCCGCAAGACGTCGCGCATAGGGATCGTGAAAGATCGCGTCGGGGCGCTCGGATTCGCGGGCGCGGTAAATTGCCACCCAGAGCGCAGTATCAGAGATGTTGCGGATCAGGCGTTCACTCGCGTTTGGGGAAGACGTTGCCATGGATCACCTCGAGTTCGCAGGAAGCTCTGAACTCAGATTGTGTGGCGGAGGCCGGAAAAGAACAAGGCCCCGCAAGGCGCGGGGCCGTTAAGGAACTGAAGAAGAACCTACGCCTTCGCAGCCTCAGCTGGTTCCACGATGACGTACCGGCCGCTGTTGCCCTTGTCGACAAATTTGATCGTACCGGTGACCTTGGCGAAGAGCGTATCGTCCTTGCCGCGGCCAACGTTGGCGCCGGGTTTGATGCGGGTGCCGCGCTGGCGAACGATGATGGTTCCGCCGGGCACAAGCTGACCGCCGAAAGCCTTGACTCCGAGTCGCTGGGCATTGCTGTCGCGCCCGTTCCTGGAACTGCCTAAACCTTTTTTATGTGCCATGACTTTGAATCCTTCATCGCGGGACAGAGCCCGAACTTTTTGACGCGGCGCTCAGCAGAGCGCCCGCTTCAGTTATTTCTTTTTGCCTTTGGACGGCGCCTTCTTGGCTGCCTTTTTCGCGGGCTTCTTTGCCGAGCTCTTTTTCGCTGCCGACTTTGGAGCAGCAGCTGCTTCGCCGGCGGCTTCAGCCTTGGGAGCTTTCTGCTTGCGGGCCGGGAGCTCAGGCGCGGAGAACGTCTGTCCGTCGAAGGCGATTTCGGTGATCCGCACAGCGGTGAAGGGCTGGCGGTGACCGTACATCTTCTTGTACTGCTTCTTGCGCTTGAAGTGGAAGACGAGGATCTTGTCCGCGCGGCCTCCGGTCATCACCTGACCGTTGACAATGGCACCTGCGCCAGGGCCGATCTGGCCATCCTGGGCCGAGATCGCCAGCACGTCATTAAATTCCACTGTGTCGCCGTCAGCGGCGGGCAACTTTTCAATCTTGACGATATCCCCGGGAGCCACACGATATTGTTTCCCCCCGGCGCGAATAACCGCGTACATAACTCTCTCCAGCGTCCTTCCAACCTGCTTCACGGAAAGGACTTAAATGAACTTGAGGATTGCTGAATTTGCTTAGGTTTGCTCGAGCCTTGAGCTTCAGCTCAGACAGGCAGGAACTGACTAATCTGGCAAACCCTGTAATTTTAACGTGATCAGCGGGATAGGGTCAACCGGGAGGTTACGGGCGTGGTTACCTTCGTGGCGGCACAAAATACCGGGGCCGCGAACGGCCCCGGTAATTCTTGCTAAGCTCAGTCGTTATTGAACGTTCAAGTTGACGTCGTCAAGAACGAATGAGGTTTGCAGGCTGACGTCTTCACTTCCCGTGAACTTAATCACGACCGTCTGGCCGATGAAGGAGTTCATGCTGAACGAACGCTGCTGGTAGCCAGTTGCGTGGTTCAGGTTGGAGAAGGTGCCCAGAGTGGCCAGTACCGTGCCGCTGGTGTTCAGCACCTGTACGCGCAGGGTGTCAAACGCCGTGGTGGTGGTGGTTTCAGCGGTATCAATGTGCAGCCAGAAGGTCAGAGTGGCGCTGGTCTTGCCCGCCGGGATGCTGACGGTCTGAGAGGCTGTGTCGGTGTGAGTGGTGCCGTAACCATCAAGCCAGGCGTCGTGCGTGCCGCTGTGCGGCGGTTCGGCAGTCGAGGTGTTCAGCACGCCAGCTGTGAGAGTCCACGGTGCAGCTGTGGAATTCTCAAAGCCAGGATTGCCAATCAGCTGTGTAGTCCCGCCCGCAGCATTTACGGTAAGGGAAATCGTTGCGGTGTGGGTCAGCGTGCCCGAGGTTCCTGTAACCGTGACCGTAGCCGTTCCTGTGGTAGCGGTGGAACTCGCCGTGAAGGTTACGACGCTGGTCGAAGTCGTCGGGTTGGTGCCGAACGCAGCGGTTACGCCCGAGGGCAGTCCCGATGCGGACAAAGTCACTGAACCCGTGAATCCGCCCGATGGTGTCACGGTGACAGTGCTGTTGGCGGTCGAGCCCTGAGTTACGGACAGGCTCGAAGGCGATGCCGAGAGTGAGAAGTTCGGTGTAGCAGTAGCGCTCACGGTGAGAGAAATGCTGGTGGTGTGAGTCAGCGTTCCAGATGTTCCCGTAACGGTGACCGTAGACGTGCCCGTAGTTGCGGTGGAACTCGCAGTGAAGGTCAGCACGCTGCTGCCGGTCGTCGGATTCGTGCCGAAGCTGGCAGTTACGCCGCTCGGCAGAGCGGAAGTCGAGAGCGTCACCGATCCCGTGAATCCGCCGCTCGGAGTCACGGTGATGGTTGAACTGGCGTTGCTACCCTGGGTCACGCTCACACTCGAGGGCGAAGCTGACAACGAGAAGTTCGCGCCGGTCGGAGCCGGTGGGAAATTCACGCAGTTACTTGCCGAATTGGAGAATTCCAGCTGGATTGTGTACGTGGTACCGTTCGCGGTATACGAACCCTGCTGGCCGTTGCAGATGTCGCCAATTTCGCCGTTAGTCTGGTCATACCACGCGAGCGGCGGAGCAAACGTTGTGGCGATTCCCACATCCGCATCCGTCATAGCCTCGACCAACTCGTGGCTCGTCACCGACGTATAGTTCCCGAACGTCGTCGACGTTCCGCAACCCGTAGCGCAGCCGCTGCCCGCCTGCATGTCCGGCAACACCCCGTACAGAACGTGCTTACTGTTCAACGTGCTCGAGGTGGTCCCGTGGTACGCGCAGAATCCGCCGGCCTGGCAGCTGTTCGAACCGCCCTGCGTGATGGTTTTTCCCGGCGGGAAGTAAATCATGTAAAGCGTGTTGGGGTTGCCGAGGGCATCGTTCGTCGGCGCCGGCAGGTGGCCCGCATTGATCTGCGCCAGCAGTTCCGACTGGATCTGCGTGTCGCTGATCGTCGAACCGTTATTCGCGGAAGAAGGAACGATCTGGAAAAGTCCGGCAAAAGTTCCGAAGCCGAAGACCTGGCCGGTTCCGCCGGAAATATTCGTGTTGTACTGGGTCAGCAGCGAGATCAATCCGCTGTTGCTTCCCAGGATATCGCCAAAGAAATTGCCCATGGTTGGCGAAGTGGTTCCGGCAACCTGCGCGTTGTACGAACCGCTTCCGTACAGAACCTGGATCACCTGGGTGTTCGAGATGATCGGGCCACCGAAGTAGCTCAGATGCGCGCCGGCTGGGGCTGCGAATCCGACCGGTCCTGTGGCGGCTGAATTGGGAGCGTTGGGATCACGCCACGGCACGCCGTGGAATTTTGGCTGCTGGACGGTGAGAACTGAAAGCTGGGGGGAGGCTGGGGATGAACTCTGTGACGCGGCTGCTGCGTCCTGAGTTCCGTCGGCATTGGTGTGTGAAACCTGCGCCAGTGTGGGCAGGGCTGCGATAGAAACTACTGCCAGACAGACCAACAACCATGCGGTAAAGCGCGCACGCTGAAACATTCTTTTACTCTCCTATACGTTGCGTCGCGAGACGTTTAAGGAAGGGGGCCCGGACCGTCAACCTTTGTGCGGCGCTACATAGTAAACCAAAGTTGAAGGATGCAAACAGGAATTTAGGACAGGAACAAAGGAGCTAAGTAGTCAGTAAAAATGCGGTTTCTGAACGATTGTTCATTCCCAAAATGGAACAGAATTTGTTCCGATTTCGGAACATGAGCTGCCGTGAAGCGAAACGAGTACTTACATGTGCAACTCGATTCAGGAACTCTGCATCGGCTTTCGCGCGTGTCATCACGCGCGAAATTAATGGATTTCATTATGCGGATTGTGCGAGGGTGAGGAATTGTTCTCGATTCTGTTCCCAACTTCGCTCCTCGACCACAGCAACGTCTTAGACACAGAGGAACAGAGGAAACAGAGGGTTGGAGGGTTGGACAAATCATGCGTACGCAGAGTGGGTCTACCGCTGTGGCCAATATCGATAACTTCCTCCTGCTTCCTCTGGATCAGAGGCAAAACGAGGCGCTGACAGTTTGGCTGGACACTTCCGTTTAGTACCTCCTCGGCTTAAATAGTGCTCAAGCCACAGCGAGTCCTATCTCTCTGTGCCCTCAGTTCCTCTGTGTTTCAAAGATTTTCTTGCGCGGAACGTTGCATCGTGAAGCGTCACCGCAGATAGGTCCGCCAGAAGAAGTACGCGGTCATGCTGTAGCCCACAGCCATCACGATGTAGCGAACCACTTTCGGATCGAGTTTCTGGGCATACCAGGCGCCGGCGTATCCCCCCAGGCCTGCGCCAACAAGCATCAGCAGTGCCTGCCGCCAAAAAACAGCGTGAGCAAAGATGAACATGACAACCGCGACTGCGTTGCCGCAGGTAGCAAGAAGGGTTTTGAGTCCGTTCATGGAATGAATGTTCTCAAGGCCCATGATGGCCAGCAGCGCGAGCATCACTATGCCGACTCCCGCACCGAAATATCCGATGTAGATCGCCACGCAGGCCTGCAAAGTGGTCACGCCGACCACACGCAGCGCGGAAGGGCCGCCTTCGGTATGGTGCCGGGTGATCCAGCCTGTTACCTTCCCGCCGATGCTGAAAAGGATGGTTGCGCCCAACAGTAGCCAGGGCACCATCTTGTCAAAGGTCGATGGCCGGGTGTGCAGAAGCAGCCATGAGCCGGCCAAACTTCCCAGAAACGTAATGACCACCAGGGGCAGAATGCTTTTGAGCAATCGCCCGTTCAGCGCCCTTCGATAGGCGCCCGTGGAAGCAAGTGTCCCCGGCCAGAGTGCGACCGTGTTGGTAGCGTTCGCATTGATGGATGG
>DATAEJ010000076.1:0-8947 GCA_036258095.1 Candidatus Angelobacter sp.
AGGCCGTTGGCAACGGCAGCGGCCAATCCCAGCAGCATACTTGTGGCAAATGGGTTCATTGAGAGAACAGTGAGGATATCAGGTGCGCGCTCGGGCTTTCTGTGATTTCGTGCCGCAATATCTTAAGAGTTGTCTTATGGAAAGACCTCATCCGCTGTGCCGGATATGTAGTACGTCGCCGTCCTGCACGATGTAGTCCTTGCCTTCGAGGCGCAGCAGACCTTTGGCGCGGGCATTAGCTTCAGAGCCTGATTCCAGCAGCTTGTCCCAGTGGATGGTCTCGGCGCGGATGAAGTGTTTTTCCAGGTCCGAGTGGATTGCGCCCGCCGCAGCCTGGGCGCGTGAATCCTTCTGGACTGTCCAGGCACGGCACTCGTCTTCGCCGATCGTGAAGAACGAAATCACGCCGAGCAATTCGTACGTCTTGCGTATGAGCCGCGTGAGCCCACTTTCGGTTAACCCGTAGCTCGAAAGAAACTCCTGGGCCTCTTCGTCGCTCATATCGGCGAGCTCGGCTTCCACCTTGCCGCAGATCGCGGTCGCGCCGGCGTTGCGCCGTGCGGCGAACTCGGCCAGGTTGTATTTAGCCACAGCAGCGTCCAGATCCGCGCCAAGCGTCTGCGATTCATTCACATTGATGACATACAGGATCGGCTTCTGGCTGAGGAACATGAAGCCGCGAATGCGCTTCTCGTCGTCGGCGGAAATGTCCATCTCGCGCAATGGAGCTTCCGTTTCCAGGTGAGCCTTGCAGCGATTCAGCAGATCATGCTCGCGCTCCAGCTCCGGGCTCTTCATCTTCTTCAGGTCTTTTTCTACCCGCTCCAGACGCTTCTCTACCTGTCCCAGATCGCTCACAATCAGGTCAAAATCCACGGTCTTGGCATCGCGCAGCGGGTTGATATCACCGACATGGGGGATCGCTGGATCATCAAACGCCCGCAGCACATGGGCCAGCGCATCGACGGTGCGAAGATTCGTCAGAAACGCGGTCTCTTTCAGCGCTTCCTGCCCGATTGCCGCCACGTCCACGTATTCCACGCTGGCATGAGTCAGCTTCTTCGGGTTGTACTGGGCGGCAAGCCGGTCCAGACGGTCGTCGGGCACCTTGGCGATTCCGAGATGCGCTTCCCGCGGGTTGGCGAAGCTGCGGTTGGAAATGTCAGCCTTGGTGAGAATTTTGAACAGTGATGTCTTGCCCACCTGCGGCAGGCCGATGATTCCGGTTTTCATTTATTTGTGTCGCTTCGCTCCAAACCGCTCAATAAATAGCGGTTTCCCCAAAAAACTGTTTATGCTCCTGATGCCGCGGGCTCGTCGCGTGGTCGGCCTCGCCCTTTGATTTCATTGCGGTGGAACAAGACGAGGCTTCAGCCACGGGGAGCCAAACCTTTAATTGTATCAAGTGGAAAACATGGTGAAACCCGAGCAGCATGCTGACGCATGAGTTGGAGCCTAATACCGGTTCGGGGCTGTTGATTGATTTGGGCCGACTTTCTCTGCAGGTCTGGATGTAGCTTGTTAACTGTGTAGCACAGGCGCCTCGCCTGTGCCGCAAGAATGAGTACCGCGCAAATCACCGCACATGAGGCCAAGCTTCTCTATGTCGCAGTGCGCTGAAACCGCAGTCCGGACTCCGCAGGAATATCCCTGGCATGCGACGCGGAATGAGAAAACCTAAACGGAAGCAGAAAAATCGAGGTTCCGTGGCTCGGTGGGAGTAACCGGCACAGGCGAGGCCTGTGCTACAAAGCGTATTACCCGATTGATGTCGTTTGTGAGACAGCTTCTAATTATTGCCTTTTCCAAACCGCCGGGCAGTCAGCGCCACCAGCCCGAGTCCACAGAAGAGCACACCGCCTTCGAGCCAGGTGGACCACTCGTGCAGCCGGTTGAACTCAATCCTGCGCGGATCATCGAACCGCACGTTATCGATCACGCCCATGTCCTGGCGAAGCGAAGACATCCGAGGCGTTACACCGAACAGCGAGGCAGCAGTCAGCACCAGCATCGCTGTCACAAGCAGGTGTGAGCCGGAGAAGGTGCGCAACTGTGCACGCAGAACCTGGTTGTAGACAAGAGAGCAGGTCAGGAAGATGATTCCGGAAGCCAGCCCCATCCAGTGCAGCCGGAGAAGGCTTGGGTTCACCACGTCGCCGGCAAGGTCGCGTGTGGGAAGTACGGAAAAAACTGTAGGCGCCAGAACAAAGGCAAAGAAGATAATGCCGCCGATCCAGACGATCAGCGCCAGCAGCATCAGGGTTCGCAGCCAGTTCATACTGGGACGGGAACGCTGTTGACGATGTCGTTTACGATCGCATCCGCCTGTTCTGATTTTTTTAATGACGACGAATAGCGGATATTCACGACGACGCGATGCGCGAACGCTGCCACCGCGAGCGATTTGAAGTCTGAAGGTGTGCAGAACTTGCGGCCGTCCAGGTAGGCCATGGCCTGCGCGGCACGATATAACATCAGTGAGCCACGCGGCGAGACACCCAGCGCCAGAGATTCCGATTCTCGGGTACGTTTTACGATCTGCAGCGCGTAATCTACCAGCGAATCGTCCACCTTCACGCGGGTCACTTCATCTTGCATCGTGATCACATCCGCTCCGGCAGCCACCGGCTTCATGTCATCGAGCCGGGCAGCGCCGGCTTCCGAACGCAGAATCTCACGCTCACTGGCTGGTTCTGGGTATCCCATTTTCACACGTAAAAGAAACCGGTCCAGCTGCGACTCCGGCAGCGGATACGTGCCGTGGTGTTCCACCGGATTTTGTGTTGCCAGAACGAGGAAAGGCTGCGGCAGCGGGTGCGACTGGCCATCGATCGTGACTTGTCCCTCGCTCATTGATTCCAGCAGGGCCGACTGCGTCTTGGGTGTGGTGCGGTTGATCTCGTCCGCCAGCAGGATATTCGTAAACACCGGCCCGGGTTTGAATTCAAACTGCTGATCGGCGGCAGAAAACATCGAGATGCCCAGCACGTCAGAAGGAAGCATGTCACTGGTGAACTGAAGCCGCTGAAAGCTGCAATCCAGCGTGCGTGAAAGCGCATGGGCAAGCGTGGTTTTGCCTACCCCGGGAACACCTTCAATGAGCAGGTGTCCGCGAGCCAGCACGGCAACCAGCGCCATGCGCACAACTTCGTCATTGCCGCGGATAATACTGCGCAGAGACTGTTCAATTACCCCGGCGCGACTGCTCACGGAAGGTTGAAACTGAGTTGGAACCATGCACTTTGGATCTATTGTAGCGCTCATATTCGGAATCGGGCGGTCCCCGGGCTTCGCTTGGGCGTTCTGATCTTTATCCATGTACTATGCCCATCTATTGCCCGTCTCTCAATGTGGAATTGCCCTTAGAGGTTCCCAAAGTAACCTTGGGCCCCGATTCCGGACGTGACAAAATCACTGCCATGTCTTCCCGGTCACTGAAGCCGCTGTCGCGAGCGCTGGTTCGCGCCGCCATATTTCTGACACCGGCGATCATCCTGAGTTTGATGTTGTGGCGGCCTGTCCTGATCGCCCAATCGTCGGTTCAGACGCCCAGGGCGGTCTCTGAAAGCTTCGTGAGAAAAGTGGGGGAACTGGAATTGGCGCACCTTCGCGGCGAGAAAGCTGAAGTCCACTTTAGCGCGGAAGAGATCAACAGCGCCCTGGATCAGCCGGCCCAGCTTGCGTTCGTCGGGGACCGTATCACGGGCCAGCTCGCTTCGGAGATACAGGGACAAACGGTCTACCTCACGGTCCGCGGAACGCTGGGAGTTGCCGAGGGGTATCTCACCTTCCAGCCGGATGAAGTGCGCGTCGGAAACATGCCTGTGCCGGTAAGCCTGTTGGCCGGTGTATTGCAGAAGAAGCTCCAGGAGCCCGGCAACCGGGAAAAGTTGAAGCTGCCGGACTATATCGCCGGGTTGCGTATCGAAGACGGACAACTCGTAATCCAGACTCGGTGACATTTCCCGCTCAATCCATCGCGCTTGAAACATGAGAACGCGTCGGCAGAGATGATCTTGCGCCAAAGCCGTAAAACAAAAGGGGCCTCTCCGGCCCCCTTTGGTAACGCGATTAGAAGATTACTGATATTGTGACGGTCTTCCCGTCAACCTCTCGATCCGCTTCTGGATGGGCGGGTGAGTCGAGAACAGGTTGCCAAAGTTCATGCCGAGCAACGGCTGAACGATGAACAGGTGCGCCGTGGAAGGAGATGCAACCATGGGAATGCGTTTGGAATAGGCATCCAGTTTTTGCAGGGCGCGTGCCAGTGCGAACGGATTACCGGTGTAGTGCGCTCCGCTTGCGTCTGCTTCGTACTCCCGCGTCCGAGAGACGGCTAGCTGAATCAAAGTCGCGGCAATCGGAGCGAGTATAAGCATGAGGATCGCTCCCATGCCGCCGCCGCGCCGCTCACGATCGTCGCCGTACCCTCCACCAAACCACAGTCCCAGACGTGCCGCCATCGTGATGGCTCCCGCCAGCGTCGCCGCAATCGAGCTGGTCAGAATGTCGCGATTGCGCACGTGCCCAAGTTCGTGCGCCAGCACGCCCTCGAGTTCCTCATCGTCCATCAAATTGAGGATGCCCTCCGTGACTGCGACTGATGCGTGATTCGGGCTGCGCCCGGTGGCAAACGCATTCGGCGAGTCGGTGGGGATCACGTAGATCTTTGGTGTTGGTATGCCGATCTTTGCAGCCAGGCGCTCCACTACGCCGTAGACACGCGGTAACTGCTCACGCGTGACGGGCTGAGCGCGGTACATAGCGAGCGCAATCTTGTCCGAAAAGAAATACGAGACGAAGTTCATGATTGCGGCCAGCACAAACGCCGTGATGATCCCGTTCCGCCCTCCAAAGTAATCACCGATCAGGACGGCCAGGACCGTCATCGCGGTCAGGAGGAAAGCTGTTTTCAACCCATTCATATCTTTACCCAATATAGATGCTGCGGATTGGTGCAAGATGCGGAACCTTCGCCCGCGCGTTCGCCCACTCAGAAGGCTCCCCCGGCGGCGATTCTTAAACGCGCGACCCCGAAATTAGGGATTTTAATTCGGTTCTAATACTTTTCCTTTTGCTCAGTGGCTACATTGCCCTTGGCTTGTAATCGTAAGAGAGGAAAGTATCGCATTGCGATCAGCCTCGTCTTGACGATCCCCTTCCGGGCTTTCCGCTTCGCAAAGCAGGCCACAGCGAAGTGCTGTCTGGGTTCCTGTATTGACGGCTCCCTTCTACCCCAGGGAGCTCACCGGAGCTATGCCGGCTCCGGGAACCGGCTACGCGCAATAGGACCACCTATGTGCGACTGCCTCTTTACAGGAGCAAAACAATAAGGAGCGTAGCCAATGAGCAACTTTTACCTCCCAAAAGACGCATCGCAAGCGCGTCTTAGGGAAGCCGAGAACGCCCGGAAGAACAGAGCCGAAATTGTGAAGGCTTATTCTCAAGGCCAGGTTTCCCGTCGTGACCTCATCAAGTGGGGTCTCTTTACTTCAGCCGGGGCTCTGGCGCCCATCCACGGCCTGAACCCCTTCGTTGCAAAATCTGAAGCATCAATTCCAACTGGCTTCAACCCCAGCCCGCTGTTTGGTGTGCAGGCTTTCTCCACGCCGATGCCGCGTTTTGATCTGATTCCTCGCGGCACCAACCCAATGGGTGGCGATCTGACGCCGGTTCCTCAGGCGCAGGCCAACCAGACCCAGCAGGCGGTTGATCCACTTTTGGGTGGTGGAACCGGTCCGTGTGAAGGCCGTCCGCCGGGACCAATCTGGGCGCACCAGCGCTTTACCCAGTTCACGCCGCAGGTGTCAGTGGAAATGTCACAGGCTCAGGCGCAGACGAACACGGTCTACACCCCCGGCGTTGCCAACAACATGAACTCCGGCATTGACCCGACGCAGCCCCTGCCGCTGAAGTTCCACCCCGGACTCCCGACTCAACAGCCGAACGCGGTGTGGACCTTCAACGGAACCATTCCTCCGAAGCTCGTCCAGGCGCGCTACGGCGAACCGCTCCTGTTCCGCCACCACAACCGTTTGCCCGCTGACATTACACAGAACAACGGCTTCGGCCGCCACACGATTTCAACCCACGAGCACAACGGCCACCATGGCGCCGAGAACGACGGCTTCACTGGAGCCTACTTCTATCCCGGCCAGTTCTATGACTATCACTGGCCTGTAGTGCTCGCCGGATGGACGACAATTAACACCGCCGCGACTGATCCTCGCGCCGGCAGCCCTGCCGACAACGGCGGGATCAACAAGGTCCCGGGTGACTGGCGTGAAACCATGTCGACCCACTGGTTCCACGATCATATGTTCAGCTTCACCAGCCAGAACGTGTACAAGGGCAACGCTGCGATGTTCAACATCTACAGCTCGCTCGATCGTGGCGACGAGTCCATCAATGACGGCGTGAACCTGCGCTTGCCCTCCGGCTCTTCGAACGGAAAGGGCTGGGGCAACCTGGATTACGACGTGAACCTGATGCTGTCCGACAAGGCGTTCGATGCCAACGGCCAGCTCATCATGGACATCTTTGACTTCGACGGGTTCCTCGGTGACGTGATGACCGTGAACCTGACCTACAAGCCGTACTTCGAAGTGGAGCGCCGCAAGTATCGCTTCCGCATCCTGAATGCCAGCGTGTCGCGCTTCTTCAAGTACGGATTGTCTGACGGCTCTCCGATGATCCAGATCGGCAACGACGGCAACCTGCTGCCTTCACCGGTGGTGCTGACCGCCTCTGACGAGCAGGGTATTGCTGAGCGTTATGACTGGGTAATCGACTTCTCGCGCTACAACATCGGCGACAAAGTGTGGCTGGTAAATATGTGCCAGCACGGAGACGGCCGTAAACCAGCCAAAGACCTGACGCTCGCTCAAGCCCTGGCTGGTAACACCGGTGATCCTTGCGTAGGCAAGTTCCTGGAATTCCGGATTGTACGCAACCCGGCTCAGCCTGACCAGAGCCAGGTTCCCCCCGTGATGATTCCTAACCCGGATCTTTCGGCAATCCCGGTTTCCCGTCAGCGTACGTTCGTGTTCGGCTCCGGCGCTTCACAGAACGAAAACGATCCTGTCACGTCGTTCATCCTCGGCGCCGGCGACAAGCCTGGCCCGTGGGGTGTCGCTACTGACGGTGGTCCGATGCGCAATGCTGACTTCGGCCGCGTCTCCGCAGCTCCTAGCTTCGGTACTCGCGAAGTTTGGACCCTGGTCAACGGCGGCGGTGGCTGGGATCACCCGATCCACATCCACTTCGAAGAAGGCCAGATCCTCGCCCGCAATGGCAGCGCTGCCAATGTGCCGGCTTGGGAAAAGGGCCGCAAGGACGTCTATCGTCTGCGTCCGGGTGGAAGCGTGACCCTGACCATGCAGTTCCGTGACTGGGGCGGCATGTTCATGGAGCACTGCCACAACACGGTTCACGAAGACAACGCTATGTTGGTCCGTTGGGAAATCGACAACGGTGGCGCGCCGTTCCTGCGTCCGCTGCCCACGCCGATCCCGACTCCTCAGGGCGTCACCTTCGAGAATCCGGACGAGATCGCTCCAACCGCGTTCTAACTGGAACGTTCGTAACTACAACACGTTGAAGGGCCGCGAACCTGCGGCCCTTCAATTTAGCTAAATCAGGGTAAAATGCTGGGTGCAAATGGGTACCGAACTGAGTTGCGGGGTAAAGTTCATGAAATTTTCAAGCCGAAAGCTGATGGCGCTGGCTCTGGCCGTATTGGGCATCGGTATGGCCGTTTTCCAGGGCGCCCGCTCGGCTGCGCTGGACAATTCGAGATGGGGAGCCAATTACTTCCCCAATGTCGAATTGATTACGCAGGATGGTAAGAAAGTAAAGCTTTATGACGATCTACTCAAGGGCAAGATCGTCGCGGTCAATATGATTTACACGCGGTGTGTGGATTCCTGTCCTCTGGAAACCGCCCGCCTGGCGCAGGTGCAAAGGTATCTGGGCGACCGCATGGGCAAGGACATCTTCTTCTATTCCATTACCCTTGACCCGAAGCACGACACGCCCGAGGTTCTGAAAGATTACGCCGAGAAGTATCACGCAGGACCGGGATGGCTGTTCCTGACCGGCAAGAAAGACGATATTGACCTGGTCAGCAAGAAGCTTGGACTTTACTCCGACCCTGATCCGAACAACCGCGACGGTCACACACCGGGCCTGTTAGTAGGAAATGAGAGCACGGGTCAGTGGATGCGTAACTCCGCCACTGATAATCCGCGCTTTCTCGCCACCATGCTGGGCGACTTCATGGATCCCCACAAGGACCCGACCAAGCAAACGCGGGCCAGCTACAACCAGGCTAAGCCCATGGACTTTGACAAGGGCCAATATTTCTTTAGTACCCGGTGCGCCGCCTGCCATAGCGTGGGACAGGGAGACAAGATCGGCCCGGACCTGATCGGCGTGACTTCCGTTCGCGACCCCAAGTGGCTGACCCGGTTCATCATGATGCCGGACAAGATGCTTGAAGAGAAGGATCCGATCGCGACGGCTTTGTTTGAGCAGTACAAGAAGGTGCTGATGCCCAATCTTCGCATGGGGGATCAGGACACCGCGGCAATCATTGATTATCTGGCCCGCGTTACTGCTGCACGGGACAAGATGATGAAAGAGCCCGCCGCAAACGACCCCGCGACGGCGAACTCGGTAGCAAAAGCCCCATCACCAGGCAACCAGGATCTGCAAAGACATTGATTTGGCTGCGCTCGTTCCATTTTTAGCTGGAGAGGACTCGCCCCAGAGTAGGAAAGTTTCTTTTCCGGACGAGCATAAATTCCTATCCGTTCACTGCCTTCCGCACCGCGAGCAGTTCCCTGAGTACTCCATCCAGCAGCTTCAAGTCCAGTGCATTTGCTCCATCCGACTTCGCTTCTGCCGGGTTATCGTGGACTTCCATGAAAACTCCGTCCACGCCCGC
>DATAEJ010000077.1:0-63646 GCA_036258095.1 Candidatus Angelobacter sp.
CGGGCAGCACGTCTCGGCGGGCACGCCGATTCTGGAAATCGATCCGCAAAGGCAGGAAGCGGCGGTGAACAACCAGGAGGCTACCTACAAGTCTCAGCTGGCCACACTGGAACTGGCGAGGGTGGATCTGGACCGCAAGAAGAAGCTGTTTGATGCGGGAGTGATTGCCAAGGCTGAGCTTGATGCATCGCAGACAGCTTACGACGCTGCTAAGGCAAATGCCGCCGCACTGGAGGCGTCAATTCGCCAGCAGAAAGTACAGCTCCGCTACTACACGGTGAATGCTCCGACGGACGGAATCATCGGCGATATTCCTGTGCGAGTAGGCGATCACGTGACCAACCAGACGCAACTGACCACGATTGATCGTGGCGGGCAGTTGGAAGCTTATATCTATGTCCCGGCAGAGAAGAGCGGAAAAGTCCGTGTGGGCATGCCGGTGGATCTGCTGGACGACAGCGGCAAGCCCTCGGTGCGGACCCATGTAACGTTCATCTCGCCGCGCGTGGATACAGACTCACAAACGCTGCTGGTGAAGACAGAGGTTCCGAACGCTGACGGCCGGTTCCGCAATGCGCAGCAGGTTCATACTCAGGTGGTGTGGTCAGAACAGAAAGCTCCTGTCATTCCCATAACCGCGGTTTCTCGCCTGAGCGGCAAACTTTTCGCGTTTGTGGCTGAAGGGAATGGACAGCAGGCAGTGGCGAAGCAGCGGGTGATCACCGTGGGTGATCTGGTCGGGAACGACTATGTCGTCCTGGACGGCGTGAAAGCGGGCGAAAAAATCATCGTGAGCAATGTACAAATGCTGGTGGACGGCATGCCTGTGGTGCCGCAATCGTAAGCGGCGAACATAGCAAAAATCGCGAAGCGCTCAGCTAAGCCCAGCGAGCACGATCCGCGAAACAAAATTCAATTGGCTCCACATCTTTGCTGATGCTGATCAAGAGACGGAGCCCTTCCGCAGTTCAAGGAACTTTTCGCATGGTCAATTTCTTCATACGACGACCCGTATTCGCCAGCGTTTGCTCTCTTTTGATTGTTCTGGCCGGAGCCGTGGCGATTCCGACGCTGCCGGTGGCCCAGTATCCCAACCTTACTCCGCCCACGGTCACGGTGAATGCCTTTTACACCGGCGCGAACTCGCAGGCCGTGGAGACGAGCGTGACCACGCTGTTGGAACAGGCGATCAACGGTACCGAGGGGATGCGGTATATGTCGTCGAGCAGCGGAAACGATGGCTCGGCGTCCATCAGCGCCACCTTTGACCTGGACCGCAGCCTCGATATCGCCGCGGTGGATGTGCAGAACCGCGCGTCGACCACGCTGGGCCGCCTGCCCATTGAAGTGCAGACCACGGGCGTAGGGATCAACAAGAACACCGGCCAGTTTGTCTGCGCCTTCGGCTTCTACTCGGATAAAGGCCAGTACGACAATCTTTTCATCAGCAATTATCTGGACGTGTACGTGCGCGACGCCCTGAAGCGAGTAAAAGGCGTGGGCGATGTCATCATTTTCGGCGAGCGGAAGTACTCAATGCGTTTGTGGCTTGACCCGGTGCGCCTCGCTGCGCGCGCCCTTACCGCGCAGGACGTGGTCAACGCGCTGCGCGAGCAGAATGTGCAGGTGGCGGCGGGACAGGTTGGGCAGCAGCCGTCGCCAAAGGGGCAGGATTACCAGATCAGCGTGCGCGCCGCGGGCCGGCTTACCGATCCGAAAGAATTTGAGCGCATTGTTGTGAAGCGCACGAAGGATGGATCTCTGGTGGAGCTACGCGATGTCGGGCGGGCCGAGCTCGGCGCTGAGAGCTACGGCGGCCAGCTTCGCTACAACGGCGTGAACGCGATGGGTATCGGCGTCCTGCAGCTCTCCAACGCCAATGCGCTGCAGGTAGATCGCGACGTCAGGGCGGAAGTCGATCGGCTGTCGAAGCGGTTTCCCACTGGGTTGAAGTATGCGGTCGCGTTCGACACCACGAGGGCGGTAGGCGAGTCGATCAGGGAGGTGATCCTGACGCTGGTCGAGTCCATCCTGATCGTGATCTTCGTAATCTTCCTCTTTCTGCAGGGCTGGCGGAGCACCATTGTGCCGGCAATCACGATTCCCGTATCGCTGGTGGGAACCTTCATCTTCGCCAAGTTCTTCGGCTTTTCTATCAACACGCTCACTCTGTTTGGAATCACGCTCGCCACAGGTCTGGTCGTTGACGACGCAATTGTCGTCATCGAAAACGTGGAGCGCCATATAGAAGAGGGAATTCGCGACCCGCGTGAGGCTACGCGGGTCGGGATGAAAGAAGTCACTGGCGCCGTCGTTGCGACGAGCCTCGTGCTCATCGCAGTGTTTGTGCCTGTGTCGTTCTTCCCCGGCACAACTGGCCGCCTGTATCAGCAATTCGCGTTGACCATTGCATTCTCCATCGCTCTTTCCGCATTCAACGCGCTCACACTTTCGCCTGCGTTGTCAGCGCTGTTGCTGCGGCGTTACGAGCGTCCTAAGAACCGGATTTTCGTCGCGATCAATAACCTGATCCACAGCGGCACACGCGGTTACGAAAACCTGCTCCACCGGTTTGCGCGATGGAAGTGGGCAGTGATCGCGGTATTTCTTATCGGACTGGTCTCGACTTTCTTCGTGTATCGCGCTGTTCCCAGCAGCTTCCTCCCTGAAGAGGATCAAGGCTACTTTTTCGTGATCGTTCAGTCGCCTCCGGGCGCCTCCCTGGAATACACAACGCGCGTGCTTGACCATGCTGCCGAAATCCTGAACAAAGAAAAAGACATTGAAGGCATGTTCTCCGTCCCGGGGTTCAGTCTCGCCGGAACGGCCCCGAACCGCGGCATCATCTTCGCAAGCCTGAAGGAGATTAAAGACCGCAAAGGCGCGGAGCACAGCGCCTCCGCAATCGTAAACAAGCTTCGCGGCCCGCTTTTCGGAATCTCTGAAGCTCTGGTTCTGCCGTTTGCTCCGCCGGCCATCAATGGTCTCGGGACCTTCGGCGGCTTCGCCTTCGAACTCCAGCAATCCGGTGGCTCGCTCGACGAACTTGAAACCGCGGTGCACCAGTTCATGGCGAAGGCTGGCCAGCGCAAGGAACTCCAGGGCCTTTTCACGACGTTTACCGCTCGTGATCCGCAATATGAAGTGGCCATCGATCGCGAGAAAGCCAAGAGCCTGAACGTTCCGTTCTCACAGATCACCTCGGCGCTCCAGATCTACATGGGCTCGGAATACGTAAACGACTTCGAGTTCAATAACCGGTCCTACCGCGTATACGTGCAGGCAGACGAGCCGTTCCGCTCCAAGCCTCGCGACCTGCGTCAGTTCTATGTCCGCTCTGACGATGGCCGCATGATTCCGCTGGACAACCTGGTTACGGTTAAGGAAGGGACAACGGCCAGCATCATCAATCATTACAACCTGTTCCGCAGCGTTGAAATCGATGGCAACGCGGCTCCTGGTTACAGCTCTGGTCAGGCAATCAAGGCCATGGAAGAAGTTGCACGTGAAACGTTACCGGCGGGGTATAGCTTCTCCTGGACCGGCATTTCGCTTGAAGAAATCCAGTCCGGCGGCCAATCCATGATGCTTTTCGGCCTCGGATTGCTCGTGGTTTATCTCACGCTTTCCGCTCAATATGAAAGCTTTGTTCTGCCGTTCATTATTCTTCTTGCCGTGCCCATGGCCATTCTTGGCGGCCTTGGACTCCAGGGCCTCACCGGAGCGAATGACGTTTATTGCCAGATTGGTCTGGTGATGCTCATCGGACTTGCCAGCAAGAACGCCATTCTGATCGTGGAATTTGCAGAACAGCTACAGCATCGCGGGATGTCGCTGGTCGAGTCGGCGATTGAAGCCGCTCGCCTCCGGTTGCGCCCCATCCTGATGACCTCGATCGCCTTCATCCTTGGCGTGCTTCCGCTGGTGTTTGCCAGCGGGGCCGGTTCAGCAGGGCGACACTCAGTTGGCCGCACCGTCTTCGGTGGGATGATCGTTTCAACCTTGCTCAACCTTTTCATCATCCCGGTTCTCTACATTGAGGTGCGAACGCTGCTCCCGATGAAATTCAAGCCGCAGCCGCCCGAGCAGCCGAGCGACATGGAAAGCGGAGAATTAGTGGAGCATCAGGCCTAAAAGGAAGCAATTCTTTCCGCGTGTGTCACGCGCCTGAGCGGCCGGCACCTAGTTTTGCTTCGTTAGTGCCAGCAACTCCTGCACTTTGGTGGCAAGCTGCTTTACCGAATACGGCTTCTGCAGAAAGGGAACACCCGATGCGACACCTGTCTGTAAGACCACATCATCGGCATATCCGGAGATGAAAAGCAGCCTTGTTTCCGGAGAGACTTCGAGCAGGCGGTCTGCGAACTGACGCCCGTTCATGCGTGGCATCACAACGTCGGTAATAACGAGGTCAAGGCTTCGTGTTGTCGCCGCCTTCTCCAGCGCCTCCAGTCCACTGCCCGCGCAAATAACCTTGTAACCGAGCGATTTGAGTAACTCCGCATTCGCTTCGCGCAGGTCTATCTCATCCTCTACCAGTAGTATTGTCCCTGTGCCACGCAAGATGGCCACGTTTGTGGCCGGACTGGCTGTTCCTTGCGACAAATCCAGCGACGCTGGAATCAGGATCTTCACCTCAGTGCCTTGTCCCGGCTGTGAATTGAGGCTGATCTCCCCATTCGATTGCTGCACGATTCCATAGACGGTCGCGAGCCCAAGGCCTGTGCCCTGGCCGATGCCTTTCGTGGTGAAGAAAGGCTCAAACGCATGTGACCGGGTCAGCTCATCCATGCCGCTGCCGGTATCGCGCATCGTGATGCATACCATGGACTCGCCATGCCCGTTGCCGTTGCTGTCAGAGCGGGTCACATCGTTCGTGGTGATCGTCAGCTGCCCGCCGTTAGGCATTGCGTCGCGAGCGTTTACTGCGATGTTCAGGACGATCTGCTCGAACTGCGTCTTGTCCATTACCACCGTGCCGGTCGAGCTCAGTTCCAGCCGCACCTCAACGTCTTCTCCAATCATGCGGGGAAGGATGGTGGCCAGCTCGCGAATCATCTCATCGGGACGCAACGGCATGGGGCGCGTGACCTGCTTGCGGCTGAAAGTGAGCAGCTGCCGGGTCAGAGCCCCGGCGCGTTCTGTGGTTTCCAGGATTTTTCCGCAGTAGCGGCGGTAAACTTCATTTGCTTCCAGTTTGGTTTCCAGTAATTCCGCGTACCCGCCAATTACACCCAGCAGATTGTTGAAGTCATGGGCCACGCCGCCGGCCAGCCTTCCGAGTGATTCCATCTTCTGCGCTTGAAGCAGTTTCGCTTCCAACAAGCGGTGCTCCGTCTGGTCCAGCAGCATGCCCAGGATGCACTCCCTGTTGCCAAGGCCAACCAGCGTCGCAAAATAAAGGCCTTCTCGGACCGCGCCGCTTGCATGACGGAAGCGAACATTCACGTTACTCAGTGAGCCGTTCTCGCGCAGCTCCTGATAAAACACCTGCCGCTCCCGTGCCGACTTGAAAAACCCAAGTTCAACCGATGTTTTTCCTATCACCTCTTCGGCCGGCCTGCCGATCATCTGCAGAAGTCTTTCGTTCGCGTTAAGAAAGACTCCGTCCGCGGCCACAATCGCGCAGCCTACCGGACTCTGACGGAACACGGTCGCAAAACGTTCTTCGGACTGGCGTAGCGCCAGCTCGGCCTGTTTCCTTTCCGTGATATCGATAGCCGTTCCTTCGATCACGCGGCCGCCGTTGCCATCGCTGACAATAGTCGCCCGTTCCAGAACCCAGATCGGCGTTCCATCTTTGCGCGCGTGTCGGCATTCGTAATTGATGACCTGCCCTTCGCGTTCCAGAGCTTCAATAAACACCTTGCGTTCTTTGTGATCGGCGCAAACAGCTTGTGCATGGCCGGAGAGCGCTTCCTCAATATCAAGATAGCCGTACATCTTCAGGAAGGCGTTGTTGCATTCCAGCAACGTACCATCCATCGTGGAGACGTAAACCGCCGCCAGGTTTCCCTCAAACAGTTCTTTGTATCGGCCCGCAATGGCTTGCGCCGCCTCTGCCTGGTTCTCAAACAAAGTGAGCAGCATCCCGAAAGCCACGAAGTATTTCGGCACGTCCCACACCGTGGAGGGGACAGGAACTTGATGGCTCACGCAGTAGAAGCCGATCGGAAAAACCAGTCCCCATGCCACAAACGAGAGCGAGGTGAGAAGAATGCCCGGGCTCAGCCGCCGGAAATGCCGGTAATAAAGCACCCCCGTCGTGCAGAAGAACCCCACTAGAAAAAAGTCTGTCCCGTAACGTGGCCGGCCCTGAAGCGCTTTGACCACCGCCCACACGGTGTATGGAAGTGTTACAGCCACAAACAAGCGCCAAAACCAGCTTTTCCATCCGTAATGACGCAGGGCAGGGCTCATATAAACCACTGCGGCAGCCAGAAGTATGCCGGCATAACTCCACCCCTCCCGCACGCCCATGGAGATAAGCGACATGTAAAGCAGTGGGAAAGAGCTGACCACAGCCATGTCCGCCAGCAGCCGGCTTCGGTTCGAGTGTTGATAGACTTCAGAAACAGAGAACAGGAAAAATGTCCCCGCTACTACCAGGGTGGCGCGGTTCACCCAGATCCAAAATACGTGTGGCGTTCCGGTGGTGAACTGGACTGCTGCGAATGCAGCGAAGTGCACGTATATAGCGACCCAGCCGAACAGCCAGAGCCGTGTTTGGTGCTGGCGGTCGCGGATGTACAACCATGAAAACAGTCCGACCATGACTGTCATCACGATTAAGACCAATACTCGTTCGGCGGCTGCGGGCATAGCCAGGTTTGTACCGTCTGTTGCGACTGTCCACGTCGGGGCAGCGGTACTGGATGGTCTGCTATTGTTGCCCACTCTTAGCCGGATAGGCAAATTAAATCGTTTGTAGCTTGGTTACTTTTCGCCGCCCCCAAAGAGGCCTGCTTCAGGATTCTTCAGTGGGTTAAGGATTGACTCTAACCCACGCGCGGAATCTGCTGTCATTCATCGCGCTTTGCGCTTCCTTCAGGCTTCGCGGCGACAGAAGGTTTCTGCGGAGCCTTCTCTGCGGGGTTTTCGTGTACCTTCTCGCGGATGCTCTCCTTCATTCCCTTAGCCAGGAAAATGGCGGAATCACCGTATTTATCCCGCAGCCTGTCTGACGCCGAGAGTGCGCGCTCCCATTTCTCACGACTCGCTCCTCCCGCAAGCAGGCTCATCTGCTGCGGCTGGTCCTGGAAATTGGAGGCATGGACGCCGAGCAGCCGTATGCTGCGTCCCGGCTCCCAGTTGTCATGAAAGAGTTTGCGGATATTGGCGAAGATCTCGTTATCAACCGTTGTAGCGCCTTCAATCGATCGTGCCCGGGTGATGGTGGTGAAATCCGAATAGCGTAGCTTTAGTTGGATCGTGTGGGCGGAATATCCATGCTCTCGCAGGCGGCGGCCCACCATCTCTGAAAGGCGCAGCAGCGTGGACTCCAGCTTTTCCCGGTCGTGCGTGTCCTCGCCAAATGTATGTTCATGGCTGATCGATTTCGCTTCCCAGTCCTCCCCCACTTCGCCTTCAAACCAGCCGCCCGCGTCTTCTCCTCGTGCTTTGCCCGCCAGGGCCACGCCCCATTTTCCGAACTGTTCTTCAAGAAAGGCCGGTTCCATGCGCAGCAGGTCGCCGATGAGGTGGATACCGAGTTCATTCAGCCGTGCTTTCGTCACCTTTCCTACTCCCGGGATTTTTCCTACTTCGAGATGCGCAAGGAAGCTCTGCTCAAGTCCGCGCATCACCAGCAGAACGCCGTTGGGCTTGGCCTTGTCGGAAAGTATTTTCGCCATCAGCCGTGAACTTCCGATGCCGATCGAGCAGTTGAGTCCGGTGCGCTGCTTCATTTCCGTGTGCAGTTTGTGGGCCGATTTCAGCGGCGGTCCATGGAGTTTTTCGGTGCCTGTCATGTCGAGATACGCTTCATCAATGGAGGCCATTTCCACGGCAGGCGAAAAATCGTTCAGGACTGCCCGCGCTTTCTGCGAATACTCGCGATAAAGATCAGGATGTCCGTAGAGGAAAATAGCGTGCGGGCACAGCTTGGCTGCGGTGCGTAGCGGCATCGCTGAGTGGACGCCGAACTTGCGGGCTTCATACGAGGCGGCTGCCACGACTCCCCGCTCGTCGCGTTGGCCGCCAACAACCACCGCTTTTCCCCGCAATGAAGGATCTTGCAACTCCTCCACTGACACGAAAAAAGCGTCCATGTCTACATGGAAGATGGTCCTTGGCGGCGAACTGTCAATCTCGGGGTCCGTCATTTTTCCTGAAGCTTCAGCCGACTGGCTGCATCTTACTTAGGGCGCCGGAGTGTTGCCCCAAGTGCAATCCGGCATCGAACGGAGTACTATTTCTCGGCTTCATCCGTACGACTTCGGGGTTAAACATGGCGCAGTTCAAGTCGGTCCTCCCCTTTCCCGCTGGACCGCGGGAAACCGGCGCTGCCGGAGCGGCCATCGATTTTCAGGCCGCGCGTGCGCAAACGCAGGCTCTCGTTGCGTCCCTTACGCCGGAAGATCAGATGGTTCAATCCTGTCCTGAGGCCAGTCCCGCCAAGTGGCACCTGGCCCATACAACCTGGTTTTTTGAGACATTTATTCTGAGTCGGCATCTTTCCGGATACCAGCCAATCGATCCGCGTTTTCGCGACTTGTTCAACTCTTACTATAACGCCGTGGGACCTCAGCCGGAGAAAGGTTTACGAAATACTTTTTCCCGGCCCACTCTTGACGAAGTCGTCGTCTACCGGCGCCATGTGGATGAGCACATGGAACTTCTCCTGGATCAGCCCGACCTCGAGGACTCAGTGCTCGCACTCGTGACGCTTGGCATCAACCACGAGCAGCAGCATCAGGAACTGTTGGTTACCGATGTGAAGCACGCTTTCTGGACAAACCCATTGCGGCCCGCCTATCAACAAGGGACCAGTGAGGCGCCGGCAAGTGCTGCACCGGCGCAACGCGCACGCGTTTATCAGGAAGGGCTCTTCGAAATCGGCGCCGACGGCAGGTCGTTCGGTTTTGATAACGAAACTCCGCGCCACAAGGTATACCTGAAGCCATTCCGCTTCGCCTCACGCCTTGCTACTTGCGGTGAGTATCTTGCTTTTATGGACGATCGTGGCTACCAGCGACCCGAGCTCTGGCTTTCCGATGGATGGCTTGCCGTTCAATCCCGCCACTGGCAGGCGCCTCTGTACTGGGAAAAGTCAGGCGACGACTGGTACGTGTTTACCTGTTCCGGAGTGCGCAAGCTTGACGAGCATGAACCCGTCTGCCACGTGAGTTATTACGAAGCGGACGCGTTTGCGCGCTGGGCCGGCGCGCGCCTGCCGAACGAAGCTGAATGGGAAGTCGTGGCCGCGAACACTCCGGTCGATGGAAATCTGCTGGAGGACGGCGCGTTTCACCCCCGTCCGGCGCCGGCCGCGGTTGATGATTCGCCGGCGCAGATTTTCGGAGACGTATGGGAATGGACCGCAAGCGCATATCTGCCGTATCCAGGTTTTAAGCCGGCCGATGGAGCGCTCGGCGAATACAACGGCAAGTTCATGGTCAACCAGATGGTGCTGCGCGGAGGCTCATGTGTCACGCCTCGCGCGCACATCCGCGCCAGCTACAGAAACTTCTTCACGCCCGAAATTCGATGGCAATTTTCCGGAATAAGGCTCGCCGATGACAGCATTTAGAAGCCCCGCGGTACTCAGTCCAATTGCTGAAGACGTGCTGTTGGGTCTGAGCGCAACGCCAAAATCCCTGCCACCCAAACTGTTCTATGACGCGGCAGGCTCGACTTTTTTTGAGGAGATCACACGCACGCCCGAGTACTACCCCACCCGTACGGAACGTGCGATCTTCGAGCGCTATTCCGCGGAGATTACCCGCGCCGCCGGTGAAAACCTGGCGCTGGTGGAATTGGGTGCGGGAAGCGCCAGTAAGACGCGTGTATTGATCTCTGCCATCCTCCGTCGCCAACTCCGCCTCGAATTTCATCCGGTGGACGTCTCTCCGGCCGCACTGGAGGCGGCCGTCGAGAGCCTGAATGGCAGCTTTCCTCACCTCTACGTCTCGCCGATTGTTGCCGACTACACGCGCCATTTGCCGCGGCTCCACTCTCTGCCCGGGTGCAAGCTCGTGCTTTTCATAGGATCTACGATAGGAAATTTCGAACCGCAAGAGGCGCTGGCGTTTCTCATCGGCGTGCGCCAATCCCTTGGCTCCGGAGATGCTTTGCTGCTTGGCTTTGACATGGTGAAGGACCCGGCTGTCCTGCAGGCCGCTTACAACGATGCTGCAGGCGTGACCGCACGCTTCAACCTGAACATGCTGGCGCGCATCAATCGCGAGCTTCGTGGCGATTTTGATCTTTGCAGGTTCGAGCACATTGCGTTCTGGAATCCGGGGAAGTCCCGTATCGAGATGCATCTTGAAAGCCTGGCCGACCAAACAGTCTATGTGCGTGACCTCGGGCGCACCTTCCGTTTCGATACCCGCGAGCGTATCCACACCGAGAACAGCTACAAATTCACGAAACACTCCATCAAGGCGCTTTTCCGGGACGCGGGATTAACGCTCGAAGCGACTTGGCAGGACCCGCAGGGCTGGTTTTCGCTGGCCCTGGCTCGAGTGAAATAGCCTGCCTCCGCCAGCCCACAACTGCGCGCAAACCTCGCACACAGCTGAACGAAATGATCAGCTGTGTTTTCAGAGGTTTGAATCAAGAAAATACTCTTGCAGGATATCTGTTCTCTACGGGGCATTTCTGTGTCTAAGCAGGCAGACGTTGTTTGGCTCCACAAAAAGGATTAGCAGAGATGCAAACTGACACACTCCTGCAAGCGCTCAGCAGTTGTGAAACCAGGCTCAACTACTGGATCCACTCTTCTGAAGCGAATCTTCTCCTGTTCCGCGAGGACCCGATAGCCGCGCTGAGGATTGCCAATCTGGGGCTGGATGAAGCCTTGCTCTGCGAGCTTGAGGCCGTTACGGACAGCATCGCGGAAAAACTGGCTGCAGCGTAAAGGTAAAAGAGTCTCGCAAACTTCATTGCAGAAAAAGGCCGGCCGTCGCCGGCCAGCCTCTTTTCTCGAGTAAGGGGGGTCTGATCCTACTCGAAACGCAATGCTTCAATCGGATCAAGCACGGCCGCTTTCCGTGCCGGATAGAAGCCGAAGAAGATTCCAACTGCCATTGAGAACACCACGGCAGCAACCACCGCTGCGGGCGAAATCAGCATGTTCCATCCCAGTAGTCGCGTGATCATCACCGAAGAACCGACTCCGAACAGGATTCCCACGACGCCTCCGGTCAGGCTCAGTACTACCGACTCACTCAGGAACTGACGCATTACGTCAGACTCGGTTGCTCCAATCGCGATCCTGATTCCGATCTCGCGCGTCCGCTCCGTCACCGAGACCAGCATGATGTTCATGATCCCGATGCCGCCCACGATGAGCGAGACTCCTGCGATCGATGCCAACAGCATGGTCATCACGCGAGACGACGCATCCGCCAGCTGCGCGACGTCTGCAAGATTGCGAACGCTGAAATCGTCGTCCTGTCCCGCGCGGATCCGGTGGCGGTCACGGAGCACCGCCGTGATCTGGTTCTGCGCAGAGAAGCTTGCCGCCTGCGAACTGGCTGACGCCATGATGTATTGCAGCCAGTCCTGACCGGTAATCTTCTTCTGCAGCGTGGTGATGGGGATGTACACGCCGTCGTCCTGGTCCTGTCCCAGCCCGGATTGCCCTTTAGCCGTAAGCACGCCTACAACCTGGAATGGCAGGTTGCCGATGCGCACCGTCTGGCCGGTGGGATCGCTGTTGCCGAACAGGTTCTGCTGCACAGTGGCTCCCAGGACCACTACGTTCGTTGCGCGCGTTACGTCGTCATCCGTGAAGCTGCCGCCTCTCGCGAAGGGCCAGTTACGGATATCAAAATATTGCGGCGAGGTTCCGGTGACTCGCGTAGACCAGTTCTGGTTTTCGTAGACCACTTGAGAACTCGCGCCTGCTCCGGGTGCGACCTGCGAAACCTGCGGCACCTCGCGCAGGATGGCCTGCATGTCGTTATCGACCAGCGTCTTGGTGGCGCCGCCGCCCAGCCGGATGCCGCCACGGTTCACGCTGCCGGCACTGATATAAAGAAGGTTCGTTCCCATGGATGCTATCTGATCCTGGACCGCCTGCTGCGCGCCCTGACCCAGACCTACCGTTGCGATCACCGCTCCTACGCCGATGATGATTCCCAGCATCGTGAGCAGCGACCTCATCTTGTTGCGCGTTAGCGCCTGTACTGCGATTCGTAATATTGCCGCAAAATCCATAATGACCCCCGTCATTCGCTAGCAAACTCGCTAGCCTTTCCTGCAATCTCGTTCACTTCACTCGGGT
Source organism: Candidatus Angelobacter sp. (assembly GCA_036258095.1). Lineage (GTDB taxonomy): Bacteria > Acidobacteriota > Terriglobia > Terriglobales > Acidobacteriaceae > Angelobacter. Next base: position 12,455 of record DATAEJ010000077.1, read on the forward strand.
GGAGCAGGCCTCCAGGCCAAAGCTCAATCCTCGTCCACGGCCGGCATGTTCTTCAGTGTCTCCGCCGCCTTAGGCCGGTCCTGCACCAGATCGTCATGCCTGATCTTGCCATCGCGGAACACCACAATTCTCTTTGCAAATTGCGCGACGTCCGGCTCGTGTGTCACCAACACGATCGTGAGCCCACCATCGTTTAGTTCCTGGAAGATCTGCATTATCTCCACGGACGTGCGGCTGTCCAGGTTTCCCGTTGGCTCATCGGCCAGCAGAATCGCCGGCTTGTTCACCAGCGCCCTGGCGATTGCCACACGCTGCTGTTGCCCGCCAGAAAGCTGGGAAGGGAAGTGGTCCATGCGCTGTCCCAGGCCCACAAGTTCCAGTACTTCTTTGGCGCGTCCCAGGCGTTGTTGCTTGTCGAGTTTCGCGTAAAGCATCGGCAACTCCACGTTCTCCAGTGCCGTGGTGCGCGAAAGCAGGTTGAAACCCTGGAACACAAACCCCAGTTTCCGGTTACGAATCGCTGCCAGAGCTTTCTTTTCCAGCTGCGAAACATCATCCCCTTCCAGCATGTACTTTCCGCTGTTGGGCCGGTCCAGGCAGCCCAGCAGGTTCATGAAGGTTGACTTTCCGCTGCCGCTCGAACCCATGATGGCCACAAACTCGCCGCGCTCGATCGTCAGGTTCACTCCGCGCAGGGCATGCACCTGCGTTTCGCCCAGCTGGTAGAACTTGTGGATGTCCTCCACTTCAATCACCGGGACGGTGCTCGACCCGCGGACAACTTCATTCAATTCAACTTGTGCCAGCGTTGCCATAACTCCTCCCGTTACCTTCCTACCCTTGCACCGCCCGTCGGTCCACGACCGCCACCCATGCCTGGGGCAGCGGTATTGCTGCTCGCCTTCTGCGTGGCCGATCCCGTCAGCACCTGGTCGCCTGCGTTGAGCGATCCCTTGAGTACCTGCGCGACCTCCGTCGTGGTGTGGTCGGTGATGCCCAGCTTGATCAGCGCCGGCTCAATCCCGTCTTGCGTCTGTTTCCAGACCACGGAAACCTGCTGATCAGCCTGTGCGCCGCTCGTACCACCCGGCTTGCGAGTGCGCGATTCCGTTTTCGTGCCGCCGATTCCGTTCTTCTGGAGAAGGGCATTCATTGCATCCGTGCTCAGGTCAGGCTTGTAGCGCAGCGCAGCATTCGGGACCTTCACCACACCCGTCGCTTTCGCGACTGGAACCGTGATGTAGGCCGTCATGCCCGGAAAGAGCTTCATGTCCGGATTATCGAAATCAACCACGGTCGTGTAGGTCACCACGTTCTGCACCGTTGTAGCGTTCAACCGCACGGCGGAAACTTTGCCGTGGAAGGTCTGAGTCGGGAACGCGTCAACCTTGAAGCTGGCGTCCTGTCCCGGCTTGATCGAGCCCACGTCACTCTCGTCCGTGCTTACGTAGACCTGCATCTTGGTCAGGTCCTGCGCGATAGTGAAGAGAGTCGGAGCCTGCAGAGAGGCCGCCACCGTCTGGCCGACGTCGACGCTGCGCGCCACGACCGTGCCATCGATCGGCGAGCGGATGGTGGTGTGCTCCAGGTTCGTTTCAGCCACCGCGACCGCAGCCTGCTTCTGCTGTACCTGAGCGGACGCTTGCGTCACCTGCGCCTGCGCCGCACCCAGCGCGGCGGCGTTGCTTTCATACGTGGCTTTGGCAGTGTCCAGTTGCTGCGCGGGCACTACACCGTCTTTCGCGAGAGCAGTGTAGCGATCGAAGTCCAGCTTGGCCTGAGCGGCCGCAGCCTGCGCCTTCTCGACGTTGGCCTTGGCAGCGATCAGGTTGGCCTTCGCGTCGGCCAGGTCGGCCTGCGCCTGCTGCAGCGCACCCTTGAAGAGGGAAGGATCGATCTGCGCGATCACCTGGTTCTTCTTCACATGCGAGTTGAAATCGGCATAAAGCGTCTGGATCGTGCCCGAGACCTGCGATCCCACCTGCACCGTCGTGACCGCATTGATCGTTCCGGTGGCCTGGACGGCATTCTCGATGTCGCCTTGCTGCACCTTTGCCGTGAAATATTGAGGAGCTTTTGTCGTTTCAAACTTGAAGGCGGTAAGCGCAGCCAGCCCCACCAGCAGCGCCGCCATATAAAACCATTTGTTTTTGATAAATCTCATTGTCTTGACCCCCGAGGCGCTGCCGTTTCGGGCTTTTACGGCCTCAGTAAGATCGAACCCGGAACCAGAGCTGGTCAGCGTAAGGTTTGAACAGGATCAAGTTAAGTTTTGTGAGCGAGCGGGGCTCTTACACGTGCGAACTCTCGCCAGAACGGCGCGGTGCGTAAGCTGTTGTCGTTTCTGGCTAATTGCGAAGTGCTATTTGCTAATTGCTTCCCATGGGCGAATCTCTTACAAACCCGCGAAGTTACCCTCTAAGACACTTACTTTCTTGCTTTTGCCTGGGACGTCAGCTAATCTTCTTCCACTGACTGCTACCGGTCCGGCCGTGTGGCACGGTCTTCTGTTCGTACCCGCGCAAAGTGATGGACGGGCAGATCAGGACATGGAGCGGTCGAAAGGGCAAAAAGCAAACAATCTTCCCCGCTGCCGGGACGCAGCGGGGTTTTTCTTTAGCCCGCGAGCGCCAGATGAGTTCCTCCCGACAAGCCGCTCCTGATCGCCGCGCACTACTGGACAATGCTCGCCGTCTTGTCGTGAAGGTGGGAACCGCCGTCGTCTGCAACGCCGATCAGCAATTTGATCAGCAACTGGTCGCTGGTCTCGCGGGAAGTGTGGCCGCCCTCATTGCACGTGGGCGTCAGATTGTTCTCGTCAGCTCCGGCGCAGTTGCGCTTGGGGCCGCCGCGTTGAACATTCACCGCAACCGTCTGCGCGACGCCGCAGTCACTCGCGCCTGTGCGGCTGTGGGACAGTGCAGGCTCATGCAGGCCTATGCCGATGCTTTCCGCCCTCATGGGCTCACGCCTGCGCAGATCCTGGTGACGGAAGACGACTTCAACGACCTTGAGCGTTACAAGATCCTCCGCCAGACATTTGAGCGGCTGCTGAAGCTGGGTGCTGTTCCCGTTGTGAATGAGAATGACACGGTCACGAACATCTGGACCGAAAAGCCCGCGATTTTCCGCGACAATGACCGTCTGGCGGCGCTCGTCATGAGCAAGCTGGATGCCGACGCGCTGGTGCTTCTCTCGAATGTGGACGGCTTTTTACGCGACCCGCATCGTCCCCCAGACGCCTCCAACATTATCAGTGTGATCACGCAGCTGTCGCCGGAACTGCGCCAGGCTGCGCAGGGAAAATCGTCGCTTGGTCGCGGTGGCATGGCCGCCAAACTCGACTCTGCGGAAATCGCGATGGTGGCGGGAGGACTGGTCGTGATCGCAAACGGAAAAGCTCCGGGCGTGCTGGAACAGATCTTTGCCGGAGAGAACGTCGGAACCCTGTTCCTGCCGGGTTCGCGGATGGCCGGCAAGCGACGCTGGCTGGCTTTCGCCACCTCGGTTCGCGGGCACGTTACGGTGAATACCAATGCAGCTCGCATACTTCTCCATGGCCAGGCGAGTCTTCTAATCTCCGGCATCACCGCGGTGCGCGGTGATTTTTCAGCAGGCCAGGTCATTGCTGTTCACGGTCCAGACGGCGCGCCGTTCGCAAAGGGCATCGCGGAATGCAGCAGCCGCGAACTTGCAGAGGCAATCGCTGCCAGCGGCGAACGCAAAGGCGTGCTGGTACGGCGCGAAAACTTGCTTGTCCCGCCCGCCACGGAGACATCGCATGCCTGACGTCGCCCACGCGCATGACTTGAAAGCTCAGGTGCAGGCCACCCGCGGTGCTGGGCGTAAGCTGGCAGGACTCACAACTGAGCAACGAAACCGCATCTTGGTTGATGCTGCGGATTCGATGGAGCGCCGCTCAGACGAAATTCTCGCGGCCAATCAAAACGATTGCGATCTGGCTCTTGCCGCAAAAATCGCGCAGCCTCTCCTAAAGAGGCTGAAAACTACTTCAGCGGGAATTGCCGAAATGGCAATGCGCGTCCGCGACGTTGCCAAACTCAATGACCCGCTCGGTCATGTGCTTGCCACAACGGAACTCGACGAGGGACTGGTCCTTGAAAAAGTGCCGTGCCCGCTTGGAGTTGTCGCAGTGATTTTCGAATCGCGGCCGGACGCTGTGCCCCAGGTCAGCTCCCTGGCAATGAAGACCGGCAACGGCCTGGTGCTGAAAGGCGGCGTTGAGGCTCGGCACAGTAATCGCGTGCTTGTTTCGATCTGGCGTGATGCTCTTGCCGCGCATGATCCAGCACTCTCCGATAGCATCTGCCTGCTGGAAGATCGGGCAGAAGTGATGCAGGTTCTGCAGATGGACCGCGAGATCGACTTGGTGGTGCCGCGCGGTTCAACTGAATTCGTAAACTTTGTTTTCCGCAACAGCCGCATTCCAGTGCTAGGCCACGGTGCCGGCATTTGCCACGTTTACGTGGATCGCGCAGCCGATCTCGGCATGGCGACAGCAGTGGTGGTTGATTCCAAGATTCAGTATCCTGCAGCGTGCAACGCCGCTGAGAAGGTTCTCGTACACCGCGAGATTGCGGCCGCCTTTCTCCCTCAGGTGGTTCAGGCGCTGCAATCAGTCCACGTCGAAGTTCGGGTCGATGAGGAATGTCGGCGGCTCTGTGCCGGCGCGGACCTGGTTCCGGCGACAGAGGAAGACTGGTCCACCGAATACTCAGACCTGCGAATCACGATCAAGGTGGTTTCATGCCTCGATGAAGCCATGGACCACATCGAACGATACGGTTCCCGCCATACCGAAGCGATTATCACCCGTGATTCCGACGCCGCGGCGCGATTTATGGAACAAGTAGACGCGGCCAGTGTGTTCCATAATGCCTCTACCAGGTTTGCCGATGGATTCCGGTTTGGGCTGGGCGCCGAAATTGGCATCAGCAACAGCAAGCTTCATGCACGCGGGCCCGTAGGCCTGGAGGGACTGCTCACTTATAAGTACAAGCTGCGCGGTTCAGGACAGCTTGTAGCTGATTATGTCGCGGGCGGGCGCAGGTTCACACACAGGAAGGGCAAGTAGCGCAGCACCATCGCGAGGAAGCTGGCCCAAGCTGTTTCTGATGACCCTTGGAATGAGCGGCGCCGCGGCATAACCCGACAGCCGCCCGCTTCTTCGTTTCCTAAGCGACTCGTTCTACCTCTGGTTCGCGAACCGCGAGTGCATCGCGGTTCGGTCGTCGCGCAATGAGCGGCAGTATGATTGAGCAGGCCATGACGGCGGCAACAATATAGACCGCTGTCGAAAATGCTCCGGTGCTTTGGTGGATACGCGCGATCATGATTGGAGAAGGAATCGCCGCCGCGCCCCACGCCAGCAGAATCCATCCATAAATTCCGCCCATATATTTTGCGCCGAAGAAATCTGCCGTGAATGATGGCATGGTCCCAAACCCGCCACCGTAACAGAGCCCAATGATCGCAAACGCAAGGCTGAACGATCCGATGCTGTGCAGATGTGGCAGCACAAAGAAGACCACTGCCTGGATTGCAAAGAGCAGGAGATAGACGCGTGCCCGGCCGATCATGTCAGAAACCCAGGCCCAGAACACGCGACCGAGTGCGTTGAAGATTGAAATCAGGCCAACCATGTTCGCTGCCTGCAAGGCCGTCATCCCGACAAACTCGCGTGATTGGGCCATCGGCGATGCCTGGCTGATGATCATGATCCCGGCCGAAGTGTTCAGGAAGAGCATCGCGAAGAGCAGATAGAACTGCCAAGTGTTGGCTGCTTCGCGGACCGTGAACTGGTACTTGCTTGCAGCCTTGGCAACCGCCGAGGTCGGCGTCCATCCTGCAAGCCGCCAGCCCTGGGGAGGATTGGCATAGAATTGCGCCGCGAGCGTGACCAGCACGAAGTAAACAATTCCCAACGCGGCAAAGGTGAAAGGAATACCACGCGCCGGAATCAGTCGAGCTGCAATCGGGCTCATCACCAGCGCGCCTGCGCCATATCCGCAAACCGCCACGCCGGTCATTAGTCCACGCTTGTCAGGGAACCATTTAACGAGTGTCGCTACCGGGGTGATGTAGCCCATGCCCATGCCGATCCCGCTGAGCACGCCGTATCCCAAATAGATCACGCCGAGCGAACTGATTGAAGCGCCCCAGGCCGCAACCAGATAGCCTATTCCGTACAGGATTCCGGCGACGGATGCGACCAGGCGCGGGCCTACCCGGTCCTGCCATAGTCCGCCGATCACGGTGCCAACGCCCAAGAAAGCGATTGCCAGAGTAAAGTTTAGCTGCACGGATGTCTCAGACCAGTGCTGTGCGCGCATCAGGGGAATCTTGAATACACTCCAGCCGTAAACTGCGCCTAAACAGATCTGCATGATTACGGCCGCTACTGCGATAGTCCATCGGTTCGGAAGTCGGTCGGTTGCCATTAGGTTTCCATCCCTCAAAACACCTGTTCATTGCCGGCCCGGCCGCGATTGTTGAATCTCGTGAGACGATACAAAATGGCTGGCCAACGAGCTAAACGTGTTCTTCTGTTTCCTGAGCAGGTAGTGTTCTGTTACTACGAGAGACGCGATTTCCACAGTTGCGGATGTCTTGCCGTAGCGGTGAAACGCGAGCAGAAGCGGGCGTGAGATTCCGTCCGGGTACAACAGTCTTGGAAGAAGCCCGCCTCCAGCTTCATGCGCGGTTCCAATGTGATCTATCTTCTTGACCCGGCATCTGCTGAGGGCGAAACTGGTGTGCACAGGGAGAGTTCCAATGGCGAACTCACATCAGCGCTTGACCGTGCCTCTGGTGCGCGAAAACGGGCAGCATCGTCCGGCAACCTGGGATGAAGCTCTTGACCGCGTTGCGCACGCTCTCCGAGCTTCCATTGCGAGGAACGATCCGCACAACTTTGGCATGTTCAGCTGTTCCAAGACCACGAACGAGCTGAACTACGCTGCCCAGAAATTTGTCCGGACTGTGATGGGCACCAACAATATCGATAGCTGCAACCGTACCTGACATGCTCCAAGCGTCGCCGGTCTGGCGACGGTCTTCGGCATGGGTGGCGGCACGAGTTCCTATCGCGAGATCGAGGAAACCAGTGTCATTCTGCTCTGGGGTTCCAACGCGCGAGAGACTCACCCGATCTTCTTTCATCATCTGCTGAAAGGGGTCCGGAACGGAGCGAAGCTCTACGTAATCGACCCGCGCCGTACCAGCTCAGCCCGTTGGGCGGACCTCTGGCTCGGGCTTGAGGTGGGGTCCGACATCGCTTTGGCCAACGGCATGGGAAGGGAAATCATTGCTGCCGGCCTGACGAATGATGGTTTCATCCGGCACGCGACCAGCGGTTTCGAAACCTACCGCGCTCACGTTGAAGAATACACGCTGCAACGCGCAGAGAAAGACACCGGCGTTCCTGCCGAGGCGATCAGGAAAGTAGCTCACGCTTATGCTCGGGCGCCGCGGGCACAGCTCTGCTGGACGCTAGGGATAACCGAGCACCACAATGCCGTCGATAATGTACTTGCTCTGGTCAACCTTGCGCTTCTCACGGGCCACGTAGGCCGGTATGGCAGCGGGGTCAATCCCCTCCGCGGACAAAATAATGTTCAGGGCGGCGGAGACATGGGCGCAATTCCGGATCGCCTGCCCGGTTTTCAGCACATTGAGAACGAAGAACTGCGTGCACGATTCGAGAAGGCCTGGGAAGTAAAGCTCCAGCCCAAACGCGGCTGGACCCTGAGTGGAATGTTCGACGCGATGGAGCGCGGAGATCTGACCACACTGTATGTCCTCGGGGAGAACCCCGCTGATTCCGAAGCTGATCGCCATCGTGCGCTCAAACTGCTTGGCGGCCTCGAGTTCCTTGTTGTCCAGGACCTTTTTTATACGCGGACGGCGGAACTGGCACACGTCGTTTTACCGGCAGCGGCCGGCTGGTGCGAGACTGAAGGAACGGTTACCTCAAGCGAGCGCCGGGTGCAGCGCGTGCGTCGGGCCGTGCCGCCGCCGGAGGGAGTGCGAGACGATCTCGACGTGATCTACGATCTTGCCCGACGCCTTGGCCACGACTGGGGCAAACCGGATTCTGAGGCAATCTGGAACGAACTGCGCAGTCTTAGCCCGATGCATGGCGGAATGAGTTATCGCCGGCTTGAACAGAACGGCGGACTCCAGTGGCCCTGCTACGACGAGTCACATCCGGGAGAGACGTTCCTGCACGGCCGCTTGTGGGCTGATCCGTTGATTGGGCCGCGAGCTCCGTTCAGCGTTGTGCATCACGAGGCTCCGGTCGATCAGCTTGATAAAGACTTCCCGATTCGTCTTACTACCGGTCGACGCCTGGACGATTACAACACCGGCGTTCAGACCGAGCACTTCGCTTCGCCACTGCGCCGAGAAGAAGCTCTCGACCTCTCGCCCGAAGATGGTGTTCGCTATCAGCTGAGAGAAGGAGAGAAGGTGCGAGTGACTTCGCGGCGCGGCTTCGTGGTGGCTCCAGTGCGCTTTGATCCTGGTCTGCGGCCTGGGCTGGCCTTTCTAGATATCCACGCACACGGGCAGATCGCCACGAACAATCTGACGATAGACGCGGTCGATCCCCGTTCCGGTACGGCGGAATTCAAGGCCGCTGCGATTCGGATCGAGAAATGTATTGAGGACTGATGGACCTTCATTTCACCAACGCGCAACCGATTCCCGAAGAACGCGCTGCCGTGGACGCGGAACTCGGGGCTGCCGCCAAGTTGGGTGACGGTAGGGGAACCAGGGCGATTGCGAACGGGCATTTGCGCCACGAGCGGCATCTGCTTCTACCGGTGTTGCACGCGATTCAGAAGCGCATTGGATGGATTTCTCCCGGAGCTCTGAATTATGCTGCCTTGCGCCTGGGAATTGCGCCCGCGGAAGTGCATGGTGTGGCTTCCTTCTATGGCATGTTCTCGCTGGAGCCTGCGCCCGCCACCGTGGTCCATGTTTGCGATGATATTGGCTGCGAAGTTTCAGGCGCGGAGAAGCTGTGTGCGGAACTAGAAGAGAAACTCGGGGCAGAGGGTAAGCCCTGTGCTGGTAAAAATGCCAAGTGGAAGCGTAGTGCCTGTCTGGGGCTTTGTGAACGCGCGCCGGCGGCGCTGGTTACCGTCGCAGGTGAGCGGCCGGCCGAACAAGTCATTGCTCCGGCTTCTGCCTCACAGATACAGAGCGCGATCGAAGCCGCGGAACACGACACGCTCCCAGGCATTCCCGACGAACTCAAGGTCGAAACAGCAGCCCCGCGTGCCGGCTCCGCTGGGTTGCGACTTTCGCGACGCATTGCCGAGGCCGACGCAATCGCCATGGATGGTTATCGGCGGCTTGGTGGCTATCAAGCGTTGGCGAAAGCGCTCGAACTTGGTCCCGAAGGCGTTCTGCGCGAGGTTGCTGAATCCAGGTTACTCGGTCGCGGTGGCGCCGCGTTCCCCACGGCAAAGAAGTGGGAGGCCGTGCGCGAGCAGTCTGCTCAAGGCAAGACCTGCTATCTGGTGTGCAACGCTGACGAATCCGAGCCAGGAACGTTTAAAGATCGAATCCTGATGGAACGTGATCCGTTTGCCGTGATTGAAGGGATGACGATCGCAGCCTTTGCTTCCGGCGCTGCAACGGGTTTCATTTACCTGCGCGGCGAGTACCCGCTGGCGGCGCAAAGGATCAGCCACGCCATAAGCGATGCTCGAAAGGCAGGCCTGCTCGGTGAGAAGATACTGGGAAGCGGTTTTCGCTTCGATGTTGAGCTCCGCCGTGGCGCGGGGGCGTACATTTGCGGAGAGGAGACGGCGCTCTTCAATTCGATCGAAGGTTATCGCGGCGAGCCGCGGAATAAGCCGCCATTTCCAACGCAGTCCGGCCTCTTTCGCCAGCCCACGGTTGTGAATAATGTCGAGACGCTCGCCAACGTGCCCCTGATCATTGTCGAGGGCGGCGCCCACTACGCGCGCACTGGGACCGAAAACTCCACCGGCACACGGCTCTTCTGTGTCTCCGGACACGTGCGTCGTCCCGGCCTCTACGAAGTTGAGATGGGTACCACCCTGCGGTCTCTTATCCAACTCGCGAGCGGTGTTGGGGGCTCCGGTAAGCTGAGCGCGGTGCTGCTGGGCGGAGCAGCGGGAACGTTTGTCGCACCGGATGAACTCGACGTAGCTCTCAGTTTCGAAGGTGCGCACGTCATAGGGGCAACGCTCGGCTCCGGTGTCGCTATGCTGTTCGATGACACGGTTGATTTACGACGCATCCTGCTTCGCATTGCGGAGTTCTTTCGCCATGAAACGTGCGGACAGTGTGTTCCCTGTCGTGTCGGTGTTGTTCGCCAGCAGGAATCTCTGCGGCGACTCGCGGCGGGCAAGCCGTTGGGCAAAGTCGCCGACGAACTCGCGTTGTTGAAAGAGATGTCGCAGGCCATGCGCGATTCCTCCATCTGCGGCCTCGGCCAGACCGCATCGAGCGCTGTGGATTCAGCGCTCAAGCGATGGAGATTGTTCTCATGACCACGCCAGCGCGCAAACTCCAGCCGGCTGATGCTCCTGACCTGACCGTACCAGTTCCGCGCGGCCCGGTTCCTCAGCCGCCTACGGCTCCTGAGCGAGCTGCGATCGAAATCATTGTGGATGGTCGGCGCGTCTCCGTACCCCAAGGCTCGACAATCCTCGAAGCCACGCGCAAACTGGGCATTGACACGCCCACCCTCTGCTTCCTTGAGACGCTCACGCCAGTAAACGTGTGCCGCATCTGCGTGGTTGAACTGGAAGGTTCGCGAACTCTGGTTCCTGCATGTTCGCGTCTCGTCGAACCCGGCATGGTCATCCACACCGACTCTGAGCGCGTGCGGCTCAGCCGTAAGATGATTCTTGAGTTCCTCAGCTCGTCGGTGGACGTCTCCACTGCGCCGCAGCTTCAGCAATATATACAGAAGTACCGTGCGAATCCGCAGCGCTTCGGTTCCGAGTGCGCCACAGTCGCTCAGCCGGCGAAGATCGACAACGAACTCTACATGCGTGACTATGGCAAATGCATTCTCTGCTACAAGTGCGTGGAAGCCTGCGGGGTGGATGCGCAGAACACCTTTGCCATTGCGGTTGCGGGCCGTGGATTCGGTGCGCATATCGCTACGGAATTTGAAGTGCCGCTGCCTGAGTCGGCGTGCGTTTACTGCGGCAACTGCATTGGCGTGTGTCCCACGGGCGCTCTCATGTTCAAGACTGAATATGACATGCGTGAGGCAGGAACCTGGAATCCCGATCGCCAGACGCAGACGGAGACGATTTGTCCGTACTGCGGCGTGGGATGTGACCTGACAGTTCACCAGCAGGATGGAAAGATCGTTCGCGTCACCTCGCCGCTCGATCATTCCGTGACGCACGGCAACCTGTGTATCAAAGGGCGCTTCGGCTGGCAGTTCGTGCAGATTGACTCGAAGAACGAAGAGTAGCTGCTCTTAAGCATCTCTCGCCGCCGCATTCCTCATCCCACCCATTGCCATGGGATGGATCGAAGACATTCGCAGCCGCAAGTCTCACCCACAGCCCTCACCTACCGCTTTTACTGACGCTGCCATGCAGCGCTGGCGCGCCCTGGGAGAGGAGTTGCGCCAGGACGTTGAGGAGTTCAACTCACACCAGCACGGCGCGAGCTTTGAGCAGCCTGGCGAGGGCAGTTATCGCGTCACCAACTCGCAATCAGGATTGATCCTTGATCTGGCGGCTGACTTCGATGCGCGGATCGTCCGGTACGATTATCGTCGATTGAATGACAATAGCGCGGGCGCGCCGGAAGGCGGCATGATCTCGATGCGGCAGAGGCCGAATGGACTAGTTGAATTCTATTCGGCGGACGAGCGGCTTACCTCAGAAGAAACGCGCCAGATACTTTTGGAGCCGATTCTCTTTCCGCCTCAACTCGCTGCCTGACCAGATCCAGTCCCTGCGCCAAGCGCATGCGCGAGTTCTGCAAGGCTATGGACCTTGAGGTCCGGCTCGCCTTGCGCGGCGATCACCGCTCCGACCCCGGGCCTTCTTGAAAGACGATCCACCCAAATGGAACGCAGTCCGAGCGATTTGGCGGGAATCACATCGTGGTAAACGCTCTGCCCGGCGTGAACGATGTTCTGCTTCGGTACGCCGCTGCGCCGCAGCATCTCCTCAAAGTTGCGCAACGATGGTTTGTAGCTCTGTACCTGCTGGGCAGTTACCACCACCGCAAAATCTGCTCTCAGCTTCTTGCGCGTTTCAGAAAAGAGGTCATCATCAACATTGGAGATGATGCCGAGCTGAAAACGTTCCGATAAGGTCTTGAGACTTGTCACTGTGTCGGAGAACGGCTCCCATGTGGTGAGCGAATCCGCGAACTTGTCCGCCGCCTCGTCAGAGACGCTCGCGCTGAATCGGCGGCCCAGTTCTTTTGCTGCTCGCGCCAGCACCTCGCGATACCGAAGATATGATCCTGCTTCCAGTTCGGCCTCGACCTCGCCATAATGCTTTAGGATTTCTGCGTCGGAGGGACTTGTTCCCAGCAGTGGACGCAGACCTGCCAACATGCCGGTCTCCCAGTCGATCAGCGTGCCATAGCAGTCGAACGTGATCAGGCGGATTCCTGCGGTGTTCATGTTTTCAGCATACGTTTCGGCGCGTGGACTGTCGAATTTACTGACCCGGAGTTGACGCAGTGTGCAAATCCCTTACGGGGTTATACTGCTCGCGGGCTAACACAACTATGACGATCAATTCTGCCTCGCTTCGCACGTTTGTGGTGTCCCTTTTTTTGGCAACAGCTTCGCTCGCTGCGCTCAGCCAGGAACCGCCACTTATTCCGCGCAAGCTTTTTGATTCCGCGCCGGAGCACGACCTGCTCACCATCTCTCCCGATGGCAAGTCGATTGCTTATATCGCGCCCTCGGACAAGGGCGTGGCCAATATCTGGGTGGAAGATCTGGCGACGCACCGGAAGCGTATGGTCTCCCGTTTCACGGAGCGCGGGGTGCAGGAGTTCGAATGGACCTATGACAGTAACCATTTGATCTACCACTCGGATGAAAACGGCAACGAGGATTACCACCTGTTTTCGATCGATTTGCAAACCGGCGCTGTCCGCGACCTTACGCCGTTCGCGGGCGTGCGCGCCGAGCAGGTGCTGCAGATACCCTCACGGCCGGATGCGCTGCTGGTAGGGATGAATCTGCGCGATCCGAAACTCTTCGACATGTATCGTGTTGACCTCCGGACGGGTGCAATCGTAATGGAGGCGCAGAACCCTGGTGACGTGATCGGCTGGACAGCCGACTTCAACCTGGTGATTCGCGCGGCAACCGCCTTCACGGAGAACCTTGATACCGTTGTGCGCGTGCGCGATAACCAGAAGGCGCCGTGGCGGGACCTGCTCACGATTCCGTTTTCGCAAGCGCCGTTTCTCGGTCAGGTCAATGGGGGCAATATCATCGTTGGCTTTTCTCAGGATGGAACGAGGCTGACGCTGGGTTCCAGCAAGGGCTCGCCCACCATCCGGTTGGTTGAAATCGACGCAAAGACAGGCAAGGAACTGCGCACCTTGGCAAGTGATCCGCAGGGCGACCCGTGGCAGGTGTTCGCGCAGCGCTTCATCCTGCTGAGCGATCCGCGCGATCATCACGTTCAGGCGGCTGCATTCGACTATCTCAAGCCGGAGTGGCGTGTCATCGATCGCTCCGTGGAGGACGACTTTAAATATATTTCCGGCCTGCAGCACGGCGCGTTCCTCATCAACAGCCAGGACCTCACCGGAATGAAGTGGACCATCACCTACCTCCCGGATAACGGGCCGGCTTCTTTCTATATATATGATCGCAAGGCGCGCAAAGCCGAGCTGGTGTTTCGTGACCGGCCACAGCTGGAAAAATACACGTTGGCGGAAGTGCGTCCGCTGGAGATTCCAGCGCGGGATGGATTCAAGCTGGTGAGTTATCTCACGGTGGCCGGGGCTAGCTCCGGAAGGAACCTGCCGCTGGTGCTCGTCCCACATGGGGGCCCATGGGCGCGCGACGAGTGGGGTATGGATCCGGTTGGGCAGATGCTGGCGAACCGCGGCTATGCGGTTCTGCAAGTGAACTTCCGTGCCTCTACCGTGAACGAGAGTTACATGAACGCGGCGAACGACCGCATCGGTACCCTCACTGACGACGACCTGACTGACGCGGTACAGTGGGCGGTGAAGCAGGGGATTGCTGACCCGAAGCGCATTGCCATCATGGGTGGATCCTTCGGCGGATACTCTACTCTCCGCGGGCTCACGCTGCATCCTGAGCTGTACGCGTGCGGCGTGGACGTGGTAGGGCCCTCTGATCTGGCCACCCTGATGAACTCCATCCCTGATTACTGGAAGCCGGTGAAGAAACGCTGGCTGCGCCGGATCGGTGACGTGACCACAGACGCCGAGCTGAACCGCAAGCTCTCTCCGCTGTACCACGCCGCGGACATTCGCGCCCCGCTGCTGATTGGGCACGGCGCAAATGATCCCCGCGTGAAACTCGTCCAGTCGCAGACCATTGTGGACACCATCCGCAAGCAGGGTGGAAAAGTGACGTTCGTCGTTTACTCCGATGAAGGCCATGGCTTTGGCCGTCCGGAAAACAACCTGGATTTCGATGGGCGTGTCGAGGAGTTCCTGCACGGCTGTCTTGGCGGAAGGTTTGAGCCATGGCAGAAGGTCCCCGGTTCCACAGCGGAGGTGAAGTAAGAATGCGCCTGTGTGGCCATGTTCTATTTGCGTTGTTCGTTACCCTCGCGGCAGGGGCTCAGCAAAAGGCAGATGGTGCTGGCTCCGGCACGGCGCCCGCGCGCGCGTACGTGGCGGCGCACCAGCAGGAGATCCTGAAAGAGTTTCAGGACTTTCTTGCGCTGCCAAACCTCGCGAGCGATTTGCCGAATATCCAGAAAAACGCTGATGCCTTGTTGAAGATGACCGAACGTCGCGGCCTGAAGACACGGCTTCTGACCATGGAAAATGTTCCGCCGGTGGTGCTGGCGGAAGCGCCGTCCGATCCTTCGCGTCGCACGGTAATCTTCTACGCGCATTATGATGGCCAGCCCGTGCAGCGCGACCAGTGGAAACAGGACCCATGGCAGCCCACACTGGTGAAAGGCTCCGACGAGCGAATCTACGCGCGCTCCGCGAGCGATGATAAAGCTGCGGTCGTGGGACTGCTTGCCGCTTACGACGCTTTGAAGGCATCCCGTGCAGAGCCGTCCGTGAATATCAAGTTCTTCTTCGAAGGCGAAGAGGAAGCCGGCTCGCCGCATCTGGGTCAGATACTGAAACGTTACGCCGATCAACTCAACGCCGACCTCTGGGTCATTTGCGATGGACCCATTTACCAGAATGGCCAGCCGTTGCTCGTGTTCGGCAGCCGCGGCGTGGTCACGGCGCAGATCACAACATTTGGTCCGAACCGGCCCCTGCATAGCGGTCATTATGGGAACTGGGCGCCGAATCCCATTGTCGAACTGGCACACCTGATTTCGCGCCTGCGCACGACCGAAGGTGAAATCCTGATTCCTCACTTCTCCGACTCGGTACGGCCTCTTACAGCGGGAGAAAAGAAAGCTCTCGAAAATCTGCCCAACCTCGATCCACAGCTGAAGCAGGAGTTCCAACTCGGCCGCACTGAGGGGACGCGCCCAGTAGCGGAAGAAATCATGAAGCCTTCATTCAATCTTGACAGGATTGAAGGCGGCGGTTACGGACCAAATCCCGCCAACGCTGTGCCATCTACCGCTACTGCATACATCGATATCCGAATGGTGCCAAACCAGACTCCGGAGATTGTTCGTGGCCAGATGGAAAAATATCTCATTGATATGGGCTATTTCCTGGTTCACCAGCCGCCCACGCCAGAGGAGCGTCGCAGCCACGCGCGCGTTGTGCAAATCACATGGAGCTCCGGTTATCCACCGCAGCGCACGGACATTGATGCTCCTGTATCACGCGCATTTGTTCAGGCCGTGCGTGCCGCAGCAGGGACCTCCCTGGTTGTTATGCCGACGCTCGGCGGCAGCACGCCGGCATTCATGTTTGAGCAGCAGTTCAAGAAGCCCGTGATCGGACTGCCGATCGCAAACTTTGACAACAACCAGCACGCCGCCAACGAAAACATCCGCATCGACTATCTGTTCAACGGCATCGCCAGCTATACAGCCGTCTTCACTAACCTGGGAAACTTCTGGCACTGAAACTCGAGCCTACCGCTGGCAACCCTGAAACGTGTGCACAGGCATCACATTTTTGAGGAGGGAAGTGATGCCGGAAAAAGCCACACTGGAACGCGCGCGTCGCGATAAGCGCGAAGGTAAATCAGCCAGCACGCAAGCGGGCGAGTTCGTGCGCGAGGAAATGGAGCACATTCGCGAAGGGAAGCATGGAGCACGTAATACCAAGCAGGCGATTGCAATCGGACTCTCAAAAGCCCGCCGCGCGGGCGTGGACCTGAAACCTCCCCAAAAAGGCCGAGCGAAAGAAAGCACTCGCAAGTCGGCGGAGCGCGACTATCGCAAGGGCCACAGCGCGAAAAAGAAAAGCACTTCCAGCAAGCGCTCCAGCGCGCGGCTGAAAGCCTTAAAGCGCGAACCACGTTCAGCAGCTTCGCACAGCGCTCTTTCACGCCAGGCAAAGAGCGCAGCTCAGGCTCGAAGACGACGCGGTACCGTCACCGCCGGCGCTAGCCGCAGTTCCGCGCGCAAAACGTCGCAAAGAAAAGCAGCGTAATCGCGCTGCGGGCCGTCTTTGCCGCAGCGTTCTCATCAGCAATGCCATCTGCACGGCCGTGTTTCTCACTTGCGTTACCGTAAACCGTTAAGGTGGTGAGTAAAGACGACCCTCTGCAACTCACACATCCATAAGCACATATAAAGCATCCCTCAGTTGATTACCTAAGTAATCTGTGACCCAAGTAGGTGGACTTAGGGGATATAGCCGACCCAGCGAACCAAAAAGAATAATAGTGCCGAATGTACTGCGCCGCCCGGCTGGTCTACACTGAAGCCCACGTTATTCGGCTTTACACCGGTACGGACGACCAGATATCCGCGTGAGCTGAAGATGGTTATTCAGCCGCTGCAAAAATGAGGTTTTCCGTATGGACATCATCATCCAACTGCTGATCTGGTTGGGAACTGTGGGGCACGGCCCGACGCCAAACAGTCTTGTTCCTCCTGTGAAGCCGCAATAAGTGCCGTAACCACGGCCTGGTAGTGGAATGAACCGCATTCTCTCGGGCGTATATGCCCTATGGTTGTTTGGCCTGCTGCTGCATTTCGTGGCCTGCTGGGCCGTGGTGCGCAAAGGCTATTTCACGCGCTGGAAAGCTTTCAGCTACTACCTCTTTGTGATGACTGCGGAGGCAGCCCTCATGCTGCCTGTCTCGTTCTGGGGTACAGAAGAGCTCTACCAACACGCCTACACTGTTGCCTCCATTCTTGAGTGGATTCTTCTCAGCCTTGTGGTTCTCGAGGTCATGGTCAAGCTGCTGGAACCCTTTGAAGCGCTTCCCGGGAAAACAGTCGCGCGTTTCGGGTTTCTCGCAGTTATCGGCGTCTCTTTGGCGGTAGCGCTTTCCGTGTTTTTCCCCGCGCATGAGAGCAGGCTCTCGGTCAGCATCTCCCTCACCGTTGAACGCACCGTCTTTCTTGCCTATGCCGCATTGCTCTGGGCCATGATCATCCAGGCCAAGTCGCTGGGCATTTCCTGGATCTCATCAGTCGCCGAAATCGCCATTGCTTTTGTTCTCTACCTCACCGTCCAGGCCACCGAGCGATTTGTGATCGGTGCTTACTACGCGAATCGCAGCGTCATCAACATCGCCACCGGCGTGGGCCAGTTTGCCTATCTTGTAGCGCTGGGCAGCTGGATCTGGACCATGACCCACCGAGAGCCCGTGACTGCTGCTCCTCCGGCTGAAGTCATCGCGCGTCTCGCTGAGAATCCGAAGCACGAACTCGTTCCCCGCGAGCGCATCTTCGCCGCCGTGGGTGTGCGCGTGAATAAGGCGGAGCCGGACACAGAAAATGATCCGGTGGTTCCGCCCGTTATCCATTAGTCCTTCTTCGTTTCTGCTTTGGTCTCTGTGACTGCCGGTTCCGCGAACCTTCCCGCATCCATCGACTTGTTGAAATCCACTGAATCCAGGGTCCTCGTCAGTACCGTTTCTGAGCTCGTGCGCCGGATGGTGAACGCCACCTTCACGCCTGCAACTTCTTTGTAGTCGCTGTAATCGGTAGTGTCCATCAGCGGCCCAAACAGTGTTCTCTGCAGGAAGACGCGGCGCAGCAGCAGGCCGGACTCTTTGTCGAAGTAGAGCCGCTCGCTGAAGTTGTTGTCCGCGTGCATCCCGCGGACCACGTAGCAATCTTTGCCATCCAGCTTTTCCATTCCCACCACACGCGCGTTGACGAAGGCAGCCAGCGGCTTCAGTTCGCGATCGAATCGCGCAGAAATCCTGATTGCAGCCAGCTCCGGCCCTGCAGCGTCGTTCACACCCCGGTTGCTCTTCGTCCATGCCATCTTTCCATCAAAACCTTGCTCGCGCTCCTGCCCGTTGGGCAGCTTGGTACTGGTCACCGCCAGGTCCGGGGCTTTGGACCAGCTTTCAATCTGGAACGTCTGTCCCTGGAAGTTTTTCACCGTGGCTTTGGCCACGCGCGTGGTCAGCTTCTCAATCGCGTCATGTCCGCCGATTGCTTTTTCATAAGCGGCTTCAACCTGTTCAGCACTGGGTAACTCCTGGTGCGGCCCGTCATGCCGGTTTGCGTCGTGCGCCGTGGGATTGTTCACGTCAAAAAGTGACGAGGCCGGCGACGGATGCGTCTTTCCCGTGTGGCACGTTCCACAGCCAACTTCAGGCTTGCCCTCAAAGTTCGCCTGGTTAATGCTCTGCGTCATCGTGATCATCTTGCGCGCTGTAAGCTTTTCCTTTTTGTCGTCCTTGTCAGGCTGAAGGTTCTGCTGGCGCACATGGCAGAAATCGCACTCCACGCCCAGTGACGCATTGAAGTATTGCATTGCCGGGATCACCTGGTCCGCGGGCACCCCTTTCAACACCTGGATATTCTTGAACTGCTGGTCAGCGGTCTTGCCGGCCGGGGCCGTGGTCTGTCCGGCGGCATAGGTCAGGAAACAGAGAACAATCAGGACAGTAAGTCTGCGCAAACGGGTCACCTCTTGGGATTTTTTGCAGAGAGCGGCTGATTATAGCAATCGATCTCCAACTGCGCTCTCAGGATTTGCCGGCCCGACTAGGCGCTGCGTGACGGGTCCTGCACTCTTCCTTTCCACTCGCCGCCTTTCCCCCGCCAGTACTTCATCGCCGAGTGAAACGTCGCGCCCATATAGAAGACCGCCGCCGCCGGCAACGTGAAAGCCCACAGCGCCGGGAGCCGGTAATATCGCACCAGCGGCAGGTAGCACGCGACCATCACCAGCCACGCAGCCACGCCCATGATCGCGCCCGGCAAACTTCTGCTGAACAGTAGCAGCACGGGAGCCAGATAGATCAGCGTCATTCCCATGAACGAAAGCGCCAGTAGCGCCGCCGAGTGCTGCAGCTGGTTGAACGCGCTCCGCGAAATCATCCGCCCAATCTCCGCAAATGTTTCATACGGACGGATGCTGTGCGTCTCGCCTGCCAGGCCCAGCCACGCGCGACCTCCACTTTGCTTCACCGCCTGCGCCAGCGCGCAATCGTCAATCACCTCGCGCCGGACCGCCTCAATCCCGCCGGCCTTCTCCAGCGCCTCCGGCCGGATCAATATGCATCCACCCGCCGCACCCGCCACCTTGCGTTTCGCGTCGCTGATCCACCGTGGCGGGTACAGCTTGAAAAAGAAGAAAACAAAGGCCGGAATCAGCATCCGTTCCGCCACGCTGGTGCAGTAGAGCCTCACCATGAGTGACGCCACGTCCAAGCGTTCATCCGCGGCCAGCGCCACCAACTCCTTCAGTTCGGCGCCGGAGTGTTCAATGTCCGCATCGGTGAGCAGGAAAAAATCCGGACGCCTGCCCGTCGCCGCTGCCACCCCCTGCTGCGCCGCCCACAGCTTCCCGGACCATCCCGCTGCCAGAGGCGAGCCCTGGATCACCGTAAGCCGCGCCTCTGCTCCACAGGCCCGCGCTGCGCCGCGTGCAACCTCGGCGGTGCCGTCCGTGCTGTTGTCGTCCACCAGAAAAAGCTCAAGCTCGACATCTTTCTGGCTGAGCAGGGAAGTCACGCACCGGGCTACCACCACAGCCTCATCCCGCGCCGGCACCACAGCAGCCACTCGCACCGCATGCGGCTCGCCCTCGCCTTCGGGCAGCATAAACTTGCGCGCCTGCCAGAAGCCGCCATGCGCCACGGCCAGATAAATCCAGATCGCCAGGCTGATCGTGCCGATTACCGTGAACATCGCCGTTCATTGTAGCCGTCGCACCCCGGGATTCCTGGATCGATCGCTCCTCTGCCCACCCATGACCATATAGATATGTGTGCTGTGTATATGCAGCCCGGGGGGCCCTCTGGGGTCACTAGCATTGCACGGGACTTAGCTCATACCATCCCCGAGCATAAGTTCCATCTGATCTGCGTCTATCAGCGTTCGTCTGCGGCAAGATGGTTTGTTTTTCTTCTGTGTTCATCTGTGCTCGTCTGTGGCGAATTTTGATTTCCAGATTTCGGCGATTCCGGCGATCTCCATACCCACCCCCGGCTTCGTCCCAATTTGTCCCAACCTCGTCCCAATCTGTCCCAAGCTCGTCCCAATGGGATGTCCCAACCGATCCCACCCTCGTCCCAATCTGTCCCAATCGGAATCGTTTTCGGCCCGGCTATTGCTACTTCCCAATTGCTATTGGCTGAGTTGTCAAAGATCTTCACCAGTTACCAGCTACCAACAACTAGTTACCGGCACATCCCCTGAGGAAATCAAGCTAGAGTACAACGGCTCTTCGTCGCAAAGCAATAGCGAAATAGGACAGTGCCGCTCCTGGCCAGCCGGACGCAGGCGATTACCCCATAAAAAATGAGCGATCTTCAGTGCAAGCAACCGGGCGACAAAGGACTTTGGGCGTTGTCGCCGCCTTGCGCTTCCAACCTCAGGGCCGTAGGCCCGTCAAGAAGTTAGCCCACCTCCGGAGCTACGCGTGGTTTTCACGAATAAAAGGAGGGCTCCCAGCTTGCCCGCTTTTGGCGAGTTGGGACAGAGCGACCGTCTGCGGAGGGGTGGGTAAGCTTCTCAATCCGCTACCGCCGGCGGTCCAGGAGCTACCGGAAGTGAAGGACGTCCAAACATGATCCCGGTTTCCACCTCCAGCCGCTGTCCGTTTCTCTCATAAGGCCTGAACCTCCACTGCTTCAGCGCTTCGGTGATCGCCTTTTCCTGCTCAGGGTACGCGCTGAGAAAATGGATATGCGAGACCTTGCCTTCGTTATCGATGATGATGCGCACCGGAATCGCGTTAAAGCGGCGTACCGTAAGCACAGGGTCAACCTTTTCCGTCACATTCTCCTGAGCGTAATCCTTGATGCACACCGGAACGTTTCCGCCTCCGGTTCCGCCAATTGAGCTGGCTTCTGCCGGAAGTTTCATTTTCTTGTCCATGTCGCGAATCAGCTCTTCCATGGCCTTGGGATCACGGTTCATCACCACGATCTCCACGGTGTGGCAGCGGATCTGGGTGGCGAGCACATACCAGTGAAGTTCGGCCACTGGTGACCAATAAGCAAAGAACGTGAAGGGCTGGCCCGCAATCGTGGCCTGTGTCGGCTTCAATTCAAGTTGATAAGATTCCGCCAGGTGGTTCGTCGCGTAATTCACATATTGCCGCGCATTGGCTGCGGGTAGCGGAGTAAAGAACATGTCCTGGGCGGTGAACATGATGCTGCCGTTCGGTCCTTCCTGGGTCCCGCCACCCTGGCCGAATGTGTAGCCGCCTTTTCGCGCCAACTGGGCCAGCATGTAGCTTCCCGTTTCCGAGGGAGGCGGAGGCGTGAACGTCTGAATCCAACCGGGCGGCAACGGGTAAGTAATGCCAAAATATTGGTCGGTAAAAACATTGCCGGCTAGAACAGCGCCTTCCGGCAACGGAGTTGTGGCATCGCTGGCGCTTGACCATGCGCCTTTAACGATGATCGTATCCTTGGGCACGATTCCCTCTGGCCCAGGATGGCTGTTGGTGGAAAAATCACCACCATTCAACAAAGAACCAGGCTGCGCTGGCGCATGTTGAGTGGGCGTGTTCTGGTCCGCCGTGTTCTGATTTGGGGCATTCTGGAGTGGCACGCTTTGAATGCTTTGACTGTTTTGCCCCCAGGCGACGAACGATGCCAACAGGCCAATGGCGATCAGAAAACCCGGACATCTGCGCTGCATATTTGCTTTCCTCCTCAACAAAGCTGCTGGCGACTGGCACTGATTGCTGTTCTTCAAAAGCTGGCGAGACACGGTGCGTGCCTCGCCAGGAAAATGCTTACATAGACAGAATCACAGCGAGCGCAGGAAATTGATCAGGTTCTGCTGATCGGTAAGGCTCAGAGCAGCGGCCGCATTGAGCGAGGCGTTTGCTTCCGATCCATTGCTGCCGTGGGCATTGATGGCCGTGATCAGGTTGCTGGTGCGGCCATCGTGCAGGAAGAAGATGCGCTGTCCCACGCCCCACAACGGCGCCGAGCGGAACTGGTCTCCGCCGGCTCCGCCCTGGGAAACGTTGTCCGCCAGGCCTGTGCCCATGTGGTGGACCTCAAGATCGGAGAACAGGTTGGCAGTTGCGTTGCCCAGACCTGCCGTCAGGTGTGAGGGCTGAGTGGTAAGCGCCGTCGTATGGCAAACGGCACAGCCAACAGCGGTGAAAAGCTGGCGTCCCCGGGCGATCGAAGTTGAGCCGCCAGGAACCGTGGTGGAGGGTGTGGGCGGAGCCAGGTCCTGCATGAACACCGCAAACAGGGTGACGTCGCTGGCCGAGGAGGCGGCGTCAATCCCATCGGAATGCGTGATGTCCTCTGGGTAGCCGATTTGTGCCAGGTTCAGGCAGTTCGCCGGAAGTCCAGTCTGTCCGGTTCCACCGGCGCCGTCTTCACCCGGCAGGGGGCGGTCCTGCTGGAACAACTCGTTACTGATGCCCATCTCGACGTTGTAGGCCTCACCGGAAAAGATCATCAGCGACTTGTTCTGCGCCTTCCACCCAAAGCGGCTGATCGTGCCATCGTTGCCGTTCCGGTTGAAGCTCCCTGCAACCCCAAAAGCGTTGCCCGCCTGGGCCGCCTGGTTTCTCAGCAGCGTTGAATCATCAATATTCGCCATCAAGCCGGAGCCAAATACCGGCGTGGGAATACGAAAGATCAGGTTGTTGGCCGCAGATGCCTGGGCGAATCCAGGTTGTTGCAGGCTGCAAGCGCCGGCATCCGCGCGGCCGCTCACCGTGAAAATGGTCTCCACGCCGCCGTTCGGGTTATTGAGGTTGGCCGTGCCGTTGGCATTGAAGAAGAACGGGAAACGGGCTTCGCGCACCGGGCCAGTCGCCGTGATGAATGACGGAATGGTGTTTGTGTTGCCGCTTACCAAGCCGTTGACAATCGCCTGGCTTTGCGGGTTCGGCCCCACCCTGGGAAAGATATTGGCGTTGGGGCTGCTTCCGCCGGGCGCTGGCTGAGAGTGGCACCCGCCGCAGCCATCCAGGTTAAACCGTGGTCCCAGACCGGGATTATCTCCCGTAACTGTCTGCTGTTCGTTGAATTGGTTGAGTCCAGCCTGGAAAAAAGCCAGATCCTTTGCGTTGGCCGATACGGACGCCAGTGGCTGGCCGGCATTAATTCCCGTTGTACTGCGAACGCCAGGGTCGACTACCTGTGCAAGGGCCGTTCCCGCTAACAGCAGCGCGGAGATAAAGATTGAAACTGAACCGAGCTTGACTGCTTTCATTGCCAATCCTCCTTGGCTACTTCAGGTTTCTCTGATCTCCTTAATAGCTCGAGACCGAAATTTGTTTTGGCCGGGTATTGTCGGCGGCGTTTTGCAAAGCGTGTCCCCTCCGGTTGCCATTGCGCATGACAACCGCCGCAGTCTGCCCGGGAATGGATCCGGGCTGAGACCATGGTGTGCCGCCTCGAATTACCGGGCGCTTATGAAACTAGAGTTTGCAGGGAGAACACTGGGGGCATTTTCAGTTTGTGCTGAGAAAAGCTGGCAATCCGCCTCTCTCGTGTGCACAGTGTGCTCACGGATAGGTCTGGCAAGCTCCATTCCTGCCGGAAAAGGGCATTGCCATCGCTACCTTCAACACGGGGATTTCCCCTTTTGTCATTGCCGAGTCGTTTCAGTGTTGACTCGGGAACTCAGCCGTACTGCAGATGATTGAAGCTTATCTGCCAATAGGAACGGGAAGAAAAGATGTAGTTGCCTGACGCAAATGCCCCGACACAACCCTGCTGTGATCAGGCGCACGACAAAATACAGAAACTCTGGATTGCAGTCAAGAGAATTTCTTTAGCTTTTTCCAATATGAACCAGATGCTGTGCAAGCTGCACCTTTTGTCGTTTCGAATCAATACCAGCCTATCTATGTCTGCAAGCTTTAAGCTTATCGTCTATCTAGGTGAGTAGAAAACGTGGATGGGCGGGGCGACCCCACGTTTTCAATCTCTCGAGCTATCCTTCATAAATTGCGAGAGTGCCCCATGCTTTGCGCCGCAATAGTGCACTGATCTTTAGTGCCTTCGAGCGTAAAGGGTGTTATACAGAATCAGCCTGGCCAAAGGTCTTATTCCGCATCTACGGACGAGTGACTCAGTAACAGTATGTTCAAACTAAGAAGATGGCCGCACTCCAACCGAATTGAGAGCGATGAAGGTTTTCGCTCGAGACATTTGGCAAAGAGACCCTCGTCTATTCCGAGAGCGGCAGGAAAATGACGGTAACCATCGATAGGGACTCCGGCGGTGTAACTGTTTACACCGATAGCGTGGCGCGCTGGGACGCTGATCTGGGTCAACCGATTGATACCGATACCACGAAGCGCATCATCAATAATATTCAGCGAGGGTTTGAATCGCAGGGCGAGTTCGTCGCCGTCTTTTAATTCAGGCTACAACGAAAGCCGCCCGTGCACTGAACTGCGATGGTTCGCGAAACAGGCATATAATGATCCCAAGAAATCAGGCTGCGCCAGGTGAGTGCACCTCCTGTCCCGCTTTGCGCAGAGAGCCTGTAGCCCAGGTAGCTCGATCATCCCTTCGCGGATACAAGTAAGCCCGCTGAGGCCGAACACCATCCCGCAAGCAGCTCGCGGCAATCCCTGCCATCTTCCGCGACCGTCCTCCTTCATTCATCCGGGGAGTTAGAGATGCCGCAACCGGCATCCGGAAAACCTGAACTTATCGGCAGCCGTGTTGATCGCTTTGTGATCAAGAGCCGCCTCGGCCGCGGCGGCATGGGTGACGTCTTTCTCGCCGACGACACCCTCCTCAAGCGCTTCGTTGCCATCAAGGCAATGCGCGGCCAGCAGAGCGATGAAGGGGAATTCCGCCGGCGCCTGATCGCTGAAGCCGAGCGCGCCTCCCAGCTCAATGACGAACACGTGGCCCGCATCTATGACGTGGTCGAGCAGGACGCTTCACTCTTTCTCGTCATGGAATACGTGCAGGGCCAGACCCTGCGTGAACGCCTTTCTCAGCCGCTTGCCCTCGACGACTTCTTCACCGTGGCCGAACAAAGCCTTTCCGGCCTTTCTGCTGCGCATCAGCACGGGATCCTGCACTGCGATCTCAAGCCGGAAAACCTGATGATCACTCCTGAGGGATTGGTAAAGATCCTGGACTTTGGCCTGGCCCGCCGCTCAGCCACGGGTGCAACTGTGCCGACCATGAGCGCGGTGCATTGCGGCGGGACTCCCGGCTACATGGCTCCGGAAGTTGTGTTCGGCCAGCTTCCCGACCAGCGGTCTGACATTTTCTCTCTCGGAATCGTGTTCTACGAGTCGCTGGCCGGAAGCCGGCCATTTTCCCGTCTGCCTGTTTTCACTGATGAAAGCCAATCGTGGAATGGTGCCCCGCCGCCCATCGCCCGCGAACTGCCGCATGGACTTGAGCAGGTGATCGCGCGCATGCTGGCCCGTGATCCGCAGCAGAGATACGCAAGCTGCGCCGACGTCATCGCCGATCTTCACGCGATACGTGAAGGCCGCAAGCCCTCACTCGGAGGATCACCCGGGCGATTCAACCGCCTTCTCCCCTCCCGCCGCACTCAGTACGTGATTGGTGGGCTGTTGCTGCTTGCATTGTCAACCTGGGCACTGTTCTCGTGGCGGAAGCACACCTTGATTGCGCACCAATCACCGGCCGGTACACAGTTAGTGGTGTTGCCCTTCCAGCCTGCCAACGCAGATGACCCCAACAGCCGCGCCTTTGCCGCAGGCCTCACAGACACCTTGTCCGCCAAGCTAGGCCAGATTACAGAGCGCTATCCCGTCCAGATAGTTCCCGCCTCTGAAGTTCGAGCCCAGAAAGTGGCGGACGCGCAACACGCGCGCACCCTGCTCGGCGCCACCATGGTTCTCGATGGCACGCTGCAACGCTCTGGCAACCGCGTACGTGTGATCTACACGCTCATGGACACGCATTCGCTGCGGCAAGTGCATTCCGGCGTGATCACCGCCGATGCTTCTGACGTCTTCGCCGTCCAGGACCGCGTGATTGAGCACGTCCTGAACGGGCTCGATATTGAACTCGGCAAGGACGACCGCCAGCGTATGCAGGCACAAGGCACGAATCGAAGCGATGCCTTCGCTGACTACCTGCGCGGTCGCGGTTACCTTCAAGACTATGACCGGAAGGAAAACGTGGAGAACGCCGTTGCCGCCTTTCGACAGAGTATTAAACGCGATCCCGGTTTTGCGCTCGCCTACGCCGGCATGGGCCGGGCTTACGTCCAGCTATACACGCTCGCTCGCGATCCTGAATCGATTACAAATGCCGGGGACGCTTGCACACGCGCAGCAGCCTTGGATCCGCAAAGTCCTGATCCTGAAATCTGCCTCGGTGCAATGCTGAACGCTACCGGCAAGTACGAGCAGGCTGTGCAGCACCTCGAGCGGGCGCTTAGCCTCGACGGGACCCGCGACGAAGCCTACCGCGAGCTGTCACTGGCTTTCGAACAGCTGCACCGGCCTGACGATGCGGAATCGCTTCTCAAGCGCGCGATAGCTCTCCGCCCGCAATACTGGGCAGGCTACCAGTGGCTGGGCTGGTTCTACTCTGACCACGGCCGCTATCCGGAGGCGATCGCGCAGTTCAAGCGTGTGGTGGAGCTGGCGCCAGACAGCATTTCCGGATACAGCAACCTTGGTGCCGTCTACATTCTTCAGGGGAACTACACGGCAGCCATCGAGAACCTCAAGAAGTCAATTGCCATTCAGCCCACCGGTGCCGCGTTCTCAAATCTGGGTGCCTCTTACTTCTACCTGCGCCGCTATGCCGAAGCGGCCCAGGCTTATGAGCAGGCAACAACTCTGCTGCCCGGTGATTATCTGGTCTTCGGCAACCTTGCCGAAGCTTATGCCCAGGATGAAGGCAGGCTATCAGAAAGTCGCAATACCTATGCGACCGCGCTGAAGCTGGCCGAAGAACAAATCGCCATCAATCCCCGCGATGCAAGAGTGCTTCTCGACGCCGCAATGTATGCCGCAATCCTGGGCGATCCTGACACAGCCGAAAAGTACAGGAACGCGGGACTCAAGTACTCCTCCGGCGACCCTGAAGACCTGCATCGGTCAGCACTGGTTCTGGCGCAGCTGCATAAGGATCCTGAAGCCATGCTGGAACTCAAGCGCGCCTTGCGCGCCGGACTTTCGGCCAGTGAGGTAACCAACAACCCGGTCTGGCAACGCTTTTCCGGTCGAGCGGATTACCAGGCCATGATCCAGAACCCGCAAAAGCAATAAGCGAGAACAGAGAAAAGGAGCATAAGACGATGAGCAGCAACGCACTGAAAGTCGGCGCCACTCCGGGAAGAACACAGGCTGGGCCGAAAAACGTACGTATCACGGACAACGCCGGCCATGTGGACCAGAACGACGTGACGATCAGCGGTCAGGATCAAGTTGTGTGGACAGCGGACACAAACAGCGAGGTGAGATTTGATTCGCCCGATGGATCGCCCTTCGCCCAGTCCAGGTTTCAGGTGCCGGCACGCGGAAGCGTCTCCAGTGGGCCTGTTAGCTCAAATGCCCAACCCAAACGTTACAAGTACACGGTAGTCGGCGAGGGCGGACACAACGATCCAGGCGTGATTATTCAACGATAGATCGCAAGAGGCTGGTGGCGGTCACCGCCAGCCTCCAACCTGACTCATTCCTTGCTAGCCCGGCGGACCAGCAAGTTGATCCACGGCAGGCGACTGCCCGCCCAGCCACTCCGGATGATGGGCCGTGGAATCAAAATGCGCTGATGTCTTGAATAATTCGTACTCGCCTTTCGCCGCCGCCTTCGCCGTACGCGCCAGCAGCGCATTCACGTACTGCGCGCTCAGGTGGTGAAATGTGTGGGCGGCCTCAAACGCCTGTTGCAGGATCTCCTGGCTGTCAATCCCCGTGATCACCACCGAGGTCGGCAGGTTCATCGCGTAATGCAGGCACTCAATCGGCTTCACCGTATTGCTCTTCAGGATGATGCTGTCGCCCATCGATTTCATTCCGAGCACGCCGGTCTTCTCCTGCACCAGCCGCGGCAGTACCAGCTTCTCGAAGCTGCGGAAATGCGCGTCCATCACATTGAGCGGCATCTGCACCGTATCAAAATGGAATCCATGCCGCGCCGCCACGTCCATCATATAAAGATGGATATGTGGGTCTTTGTGCCCGGTGAAACCGATGTAGCGGACCTTGCCCGCCTTCCTCGCTTCCAGCACGGCCTCCTGTGCGCCACCTTCGGCAAAGATCCGGTCGGGATCTTCAAAGCGGATGATCTCGTGATGCTGGATCAGGTCCAGATGGTCGGTCTGCAGGCGCTGCAATGATTGGTTGATCTGCTTCGCGGCCTCGTCTTTGGTGCGGCCATCAAGCTTGGTCATGAGGAAGACCTTCTGACGGTAGCCGTCCTGCAACGCTTTGCCCATCCGAACTTCGCTCTCGCCCTTGTTGTAGTCCCACGAGTTGTCCATGAAGTTGATGCCGCCGTCGATGGCGGAACGGATGAGCTTGATGCTGTCCTGCTCGCTGAGCTTTGGCTGGCCGATATGAAACCCGCCCATGCCGATGGCAGAGACCCTTACGCCGGTGTGGCCCAGCGTGCGATAGACCATGCCTCCGCCGGTCGCCTGCGTTGCGTTTGATTGCTGCATTCCTGCACCGCTCAATCTCGCCGTGAGTGCGCTCACGGCCAGTCCCTTCATGAAGTTTCTGCGGTCCACCTTATCTCCCCGCTGCGCTCAGCTATGCGGCCGCGATGTCTTCCATGTGGTAGCGGGCTTTCCGCTGAGTGGCCGGTACGCTTGCCGGCCAGGGCTCTTCAATCGCCAGAAGGGCCAGCGCGGCGCCAAGCAGCGCCATGTTCTTGTTGAAGTTGATGGTGTCATTCATGCGCTGTGCCGGGTCTTCGACTTTCCAGAAGTTGTGCATCACTGGAGTGACTCCCGCCAGGAAGCCGATGATCGCCAGCGTTCCCCACTTCGGCTTGATGCCCAGCAGTACGCTGGTTCCGCCAACCAGCAGCGCCACACCCGCGACGGTAACAGCTACCTCCGCTTTAGGCACGTTCTTGGATTCGGCATACTGCGCGAGCTGCCTGCGTTCCTTCAGGTGGTTGATGCCGTTGTAAATAAAAAATCCGCCGAAAATCAGCCTGCCCAGCAGAAAGGGAGTTTTCACCGAAGCCTACCTCCGGCAAGGTTGGATTCCACCGCGGTCATCGAGGTGGCCACGCTGCAGCGCAAACAACAGCTGCTCGGCTCCAAGCTGCGCTTCGGAGAAAGAGATCAGACCCAGTCCACGGCCCGGCTCACGGCTTTCTTCCAGCGCGCGTAAAGCTCTTCGCGCTTTTCCTGGTCGAGCGCCGGACGCCATGTCTCCGCGGCCGACCACAACGACCGCAGTTCTTCGATTCCGCTGATCGCACCCACTGCAAGTCCCGCGGCATAGGCCGCTCCCAGCGCAGTTGTTTCCGCCATCGATGGCCGCACAACAGGCCGCGCAAGAATGTCCGCCTGGAGCTGCATCAGCAGATTGTTTGCCACCATCCCGCCGTCTACCCGCAAGACTTCCAGTCTGATGCCTGAATCTTTTTCCATCGCTTCCACCACGTCGCGAGTCTGAAAGGCCGTGGCTTCGAGCACTGCGCGTGCGATGTGCGCTCGGGTGGCGTAGCGCGTGAGCCCGCTGATCGTTCCCCGCGCTCCTTCGTTCCAATAGGGAGCGAAGAGTCCGGAGAAGGCCGGAACGAAATAGACACCGCCGTTGTCGTTTACGCCCCGCGCGAGCTCTTCAACCTCAGAGCTCGTCTTGATCAGGCCGAGGTTGTCGCGCAGCCACTGCACCAGCGCTCCCGCAATCGCAACGCTGCCCTCGAGTGCATAATAAGGAGCATTCGTCCCCAGCTTGTAGGCCACGGTGGTGAGCAGTCCGTGTTGGGATGGGACGAGCGTCTCGCCCGTGTTCATCAGCAAGAAGCAGCCTGTGCCGTAGGTGTTCTTGGCTTCACCAGGCTGAAAGCAGGTCTGTCCGACCAGCGCCGCCTGCTGGTCACCCAGGATTCCGGCAATCGGCACGCCTGCCAACGGCCCTTCGGCAACGGCACCATAAACTTCACTGCTGGAAGCGATGCGCGGCAGCATATGCGCTGGTACGCCAAAAACCTGCAGCAAATCGTGGTCCCACGCGAGCGAGCGCAGGTTCATGAGCTGCGTCCGGCTGGCATTCGTGACATCCGTGATGTGCAGGCCATTTTTCGGACCCCCAGTCAGCTTCCACAAGAGGAACGAATCCATGTTGCCGAACAGAAGCTCGCCGCGCTGTGCTCGCGCACGGGCATCGGTACTATTCTCCAGGAGCCACCGTAGCTTCAACGCGCTGAAGTAAGTCGAGACCGGCAGTCCTGTTCGGCTACGAAAGAAGTCGTCACCATGTTCACTCGTGAGCCGAACGACGTCGCCGGCGACTCGCGTGTCCTGCCAGACAATGGCGTTCGCGATCGGCGTGCCCGTGCCGCGTTCCCACACGACCGTGGTCTCGCGTTGGTTGGTCATCCCGATCGCCGCAACCTCTGCTGCCGTTGCGCCGGCCTGCTGCATCGCCTCCGCCATCACCTGCTGCGTGCGTTCCCAGATTTCCTCCGCGTTGTGCTCCACCCATCCCGGCTGCGGGTAGATCTGCCGGTGCTCGCGCTGGGCGCAGGCATGCACGCGCCCATGGCGATCGAAGAGGATGAAGCGTGTGCTGGTGGTGCCCTGGTCGAGTGCGCCGAGATATTTTGCTGAAGCAGCCATGGCAGGTCGCCGGGATGTTAGATGGTCAGCGCATCGAAAGTCAAAACGGCGCCCGCTCGACCTCTGCGGTAGAATCTGCGGCAATGGAGGTACTCAATGAAGCAAGTGATGGCAGCAGTCGTTTTGCTGGTAGCAGGCATGTGCCTGGCTCTACCCTCTGACCCAACAGCGGCCCTCAAAAAGGCTGATGCGGACTGGTCCGCTTCCGCCCAGAATGTGGACAAGTTCATTTCATTCCTGACCGATGACGTGGACATGTCAGGCCCGGAAGGCAAGTGGTCGCACGGGAAAGAAGCCGCGCGAGCGGAGTGGGCCCAGATGCTCAAGGACCCTGGATTCAAGCTCAGTTGGTCTGCGCAATCGGCGGATGTATCGAAAGACGGAACCATGGGATATACGCGCGGCACATGGCAGGCCACTATGGGCGGTAAGCCAATGAATGGGACGTACGCCACTGTCTGGAAGAAACAGAAAGACGGAAACTGGCGCGTGGTCGTGGATATGGCAACGCCTCAGGCCCCGCAGCAGTAATCAGGATCAAATCACAGCGAGGGTCCGCCATCCTAACGTACCGGCGGACTCTCTTCGTCTATCTACTCACCGTATCCGTGAAATGCCGTCAGTCAAAGCGGCTGTCTCATTTACAATCTGCTGCTCACGCAAACTAGGAGTCTCAATGTTTCGGTCCTGCCTGTCCATGCTTCTGTGTGCCTCGCTGATTGTCGCCGTGCTACCGCCCACTGCCCTTGCTGCTCAGCCTGATTCAAAAGAT
Source organism: Candidatus Angelobacter sp. (assembly GCA_036258095.1). Lineage (GTDB taxonomy): Bacteria > Acidobacteriota > Terriglobia > Terriglobales > Acidobacteriaceae > Angelobacter. The sequence continues at coordinate 44,750 of DATAEJ010000077.1, forward strand.
GAGCCGCTTTACGGCTTCACCGCGGCCACCTCTCAAGCGCAACGTGATTGGGAGAACAAGTTCAAGAAGATCCCTGATACCAAAATCCTCCGCGACACCATGCAAAGGCTCAGCGCGCGGCCGCACCACGTTGGCTCTGCCTATGACAAGCAAAATGCGGAGTGGATCCTGGCACAGCTCAAGTCTTGGGGACTCGATGCGCAGATTGAGCAGTTTGATGTACTGTTTCCTACTCCCAAGGAACGCGTGCTCGAGCTGGTGGGCCCAACGAAGTACGTCGCCAAGCTGCAAGAACCCGCCGTCGCCGGGGATCCCACATCCAACCAGCAGAGCGAGCAGCTTCCCGTCTATAACGCATATTCGATTGACGGCGACGTAATCGCGCCGCTCGTCTACGTGAACTATGGACTACAGGCGGACTATGAAGAGCTGGACCGGCTGGGCGTATCCGTCAAAGGCGCGATCGTGATTGCGCGGTATGGCAACTCATGGCGCGGGATCAAGCCTAAAGTCGCTGCTGAGCACGGCGCGGTGGGCTGCATCATCTATTCGGACCCGCGCGATGACGGCTACTTCGATGGCGACGTCTTCCCTCAGGGGCCAATGCGCAACGAAAACGGCGCGCAGCGCGGCAGCGTGATGGACATGCCCATTTATCCCGGCGATCCCACCACCCCGGGCGTCGGGTCGAAGGAAGGCGTGAAGCGCCTTGCGCTCAAGGACATTCCCACTCTCACCAGGATTCCCACGCTCCCGATCTCTTACGCTGATGCCAAGCCGCTGCTGGCGGCGCTCACCGGAGCCCTGGCGCCGGAGAGCTTCCGCGGCGCGCTGCCCATCACCTATCATCTCGGGCCGGGAGCAGCCCGGGTACACCTCAAAGTACAGTTCAATTGGGACATCAAGCCTGTGTATGACGTTGTGGCAAAGATTCCCGGCACCGAGCAGCCTGATCAGTGGATCGTGCGTGGCAATCATCATGATGCGTGGGTCAACGGTGCGGAAGATCCCATCTCCGGCCAGATCGCATTGCTGGAAGAGGCGCGCGGGCTTGCTCAGCTGCTGAAACAGGGATGGAAGCCGAAGCGCACCATTATTTATTGCGCGTGGGATGGCGAAGAACCCATGCTGCTCGGTTCTACCGAATGGGCGGAATATCACGGTGAAGAGCTAAAACAGCACGCGGCGCTGTATATCAATACTGACGGCAATGGCCGCGGCTATCTTGACGTGCAGGGTTCGCACTCCCTGGAGAAGTTCGTCAACGGGGTGGCGCGCGACATCACCGACCCGGAGAAAAATATCCCGGTATGGACCCGTACCCACGCTGCGCGTCTGAGGTTCGGTCGGCCAGAGGACAAGAAAGAAGCACGAACCCGCCCTGATCTGCGCATCGACGCGCTGGGCTCGGGCAGCGATTACACCACCTTTATCGACCACCTCGGCATAGCGTCGCTCAATGTGGGCTATGGCGGTGAGGACGATGGCGGAATCTATCACTCCATCTACGACGATTTCTACTGGTTCACTCATTTCTCTGACACGGAGTTCGTCTACGGCCGCGCCCTGGCGCAAACCGTGGGAACCATGGTGATGCGTTTCGCCGATGCTGACGTCCTGCCGTACGACTTCACCGATTTTGCAGATACGGCCCGCAAGTACACTGACGAAGTGAAAACTCTGCTCAAGAACAAGCAGGAAGAGGCCCGCAATCGCAACCAGGACCTCGACGATGGAGTCTTTACAGCCATCTCTGATCCCCGCCGGCCCACCGCTGCTCCGCCTCGGGAAGAGGTCCCACCCTTCCTCAACTTCTCGCCGCTCGAGAATGCCCTGGCCAAACTCGATGCCAGTTCCGCGAGGTATGCAAAGGCTATGCATGGGTTCAGCGGAGGTTCAAGTTCGGCGGCAAGCCTGCAAGAGTTGAACACAGCTCTGGCGCAAGCCGAGAGAAAACTCACAAACAATGACGGACTGCCTCGGCGCCCCTGGTTCAAGCACTTGATCTACGCTCCCGGTTTCTACACCGGCTATGGCGCCAAGACCCTGCCCGGAATCCGTGAAGCGATTGAAGAGAAGCGCTATTCGGAAGCCGAGCAGCAGATCCCCCGCGTTGCAAAGGCGATAGATGATTTCGCAGCCGCGGTGGATCAGGCAGCGGGAGAGTTGGAGAGCGCTGGGAAGAAATAGCTCAGCAACTATCGCACAAATGAGTTAAGCAGGCTGATACCGGTTCGGGGCTGTTGATCGATTGCCTGCCCGACTTCTCTCTTGCAGATCTGAATGTAGCTCTTTTAAGTGTGTAGCACAGGCGCCTCGCCTGTGCCGAAAGACGGCGATCCACCGCAGCATATTGCCGCACATTGAAAAGGAGGGGCGGTTCGTACTTCATCACGTTCCATACGAGAGATGATCTGACCCTGAATGATGAGGCGAAGTGGCTGGTCCTTGACCATTGTTTGTACGATGACGGCAAGGGCTACGAACTGGACTCACCGTGGCTCGGGGGAGAGTAAACGGCACAGGCGAGGGCGCCTATGCTACACAGCGTGTTACCCGTAAGACAGCTTCTACAGAATATCGACGCGCCTGGTCCTTCCAGGCATAACTATGGCACCCACGCCATTCCATCTGGTCCAGGGCCCACGTCGATGGTCGCCACTTGCGCCGCCTTTGCCAGATCAATGACTGCCACCTGACCTGCGCCGGCACAGGCAACGTAGGCGTTCTTGCCATCCGGCGACATCTGGATCCCCAGCGGTTGTCCCGGAACGGATATGCGTTGAAGCAGCTTGCGAGCAGCCGCATCAAGGACCAGCACCTGGTTTGATTCAGGATCAGAGATCAGCACCTGCTTGCCGTCGGGAGTGAACTTCAGCCGGTTGGAGTGTTTGGTGAGCGATGGAATGGTCGCGACAACCTTCTCGCTTGCTGTGTCGATGACGCTTACTCCGCCATCTCCGGAGTGCGCGGTCCACACCTCTTTGCCATCGGGCGAGAGATCGAGCGCCTCCGGCCCTTTCCCGACCGGGATCACAGTCACGCGCCAGTGCTGGCCCTGTCCTCGCGGCTCAAGCGCCGCGACCGAGTCGGACATGATGTTCGCGGTGAAGATCTTTTTCTCGTCCTTGCTGATGGCCAGCATGTGAGTAAGCTCCTGGCCTGTGCCCATCAGCCAGTCCACGCGATCGGCAGCGGGGTCATAGCGCGCCACCACTTTATTGACCTCGGCCGTGAAGTAGATTTTGCCGTTGCTCTGCACGATGCCATGCGGACGCCGCAACGTTCCCAGGTTCACTCGCCGCAGCTCCTTGTGGTTCGCAATATCGATCACTGACAGGCTCTCGCCGGGAGTCTGGTCGCCATAGTTGGCTACAAAAGCAAGCTTGCCGTCGGCAGAGACTGCGACTTCATGCGGACCGGTGCCGGTTGGCACTTCGCCAATCACTTTGCGCAACTGCGGGTCCACAATCACCAGCTTGCCCTGTGGTTTGTTCAGGACCAACAGCAAAGGATGTGGGTCTGCCGCAGAGCCAGACACTGCGAACAGGGCGAGGGAGGCAGAGGCAAGAAAGCACCACGATAGAAAGCGCATTGAAGCTCCTGAGGCGGAACGTATTTTATCGCTAAACGCAAACTCGAACGCGAGTTAGACGAGCATGACGATCAGCCGTTTACTTTGCATGCCTCTTTTATTTAGTAGAGGCTGCTCTGCCGAGCGATCTTCTTACAACCTTGAGACCGTGACACAGTTACGGGACCAAGCCTGCGGCAAGGACCACGGCCTTCGGACTCGCCAGCACCCACTCTGCTTCTTGCTCGCGCATCATGTGAACGGTATATTTGCGCTGAAAGGCTGGAGACTCTCATGCGCATTTGGCGCGGTGGCACGGCAAGAATCGTTCTCATTTTTCTGGTGGCGGCAATCTCAGTTCAGCCGCTGCTCGCGCAAACGGCTGCGCCAAAGCCGACTGTGAAAGCCCCCACTGACAAGTCCCGCCTCAATGATGTTGTGCAGGCGCTTTCCTCTGTGCGGACCTTTGGCCAGGTGGCTGTCTCTCCCGACGGCGAGCAGCTTGCATGGGTGGAGAATGCCGGCAGCGGCAAGTCCGCGATTTATATAGCTAAGTCGGCGGAAGGCTCGGTGCCCCATCGCATCACTGCGGCCTCCGGCGGAGCAACGCGCAGCGAAGATTCGCCTGCATGGTCGCCCGATAGCAAGCGCCTGGCGTTCCTGTCAGACGCAGTCAAGCCGGGCCAACCGCAGCTCTATGTCATGAACGTGTCCGGCGGCGGTTCACCGAAGAGGCTTACTGATGCGCAAGGACTCCTGGCCTCGCCCGGTTGGTCGCCGGATGGCAAACGCATCGCACTTCTCTGGACGGAAAATGCCGAGCGCGCTGCCGGGCCCCTCGTAGCCGAGACTCCGCGCACCGGGGTGATCACTGAAACGGTTTCAGAACAGAGACTTGCGGTGATCGATTCCGGCGGAGGCAAACTCGAAGCACTCTCGCCGGAAGATATGTACGTCTACGAGTACGACTGGGCACCTGACGGCAAGCACTTTGTGACCACCGCCGCCCCCGGCAATGGGGACGACAACTGGTATGTCGCGCAGGTTTATACGCTGGACGCGAGCGGGGGCGCGTGGAAGTCGATTCACAAGCCCGCGTTGCAGATTGCCGACCCGATTTGGTCCCCCGATGGAAAATCCATCGCATTCATCTCCGGCCTGATGAGCGATGAGGTCTCGGTCGGCGGTGATGTGTTTATTGTTCCGGCACAAGGTGGCGAGGCCCGCAACGTGACGCCAACAATGAAAGCGTCTGCCAGCTGGGTGCGCTGGATGCCCGACGGCCAAAATCTTGTTATTGGGCAGGACATTGACGGGTATACCGGCATTGCCACGGTGAAACTAAGTAACGGGGCTATCACGAATCTGTGGCAAGGGCCTGAGCAGCTTTCGCAGGTGTCGGTCGCCGCAGACGGGACTCATACTGCCATGCTGTGCGAATCGTTCACCCGTCCCGTAGAAGTATGGACCGGGCCCGTGGGCGCATGGCACCAGGTAACGAAAGTAAACTCTGACCTCAAGCCTTTATGGGGCGAAGCCAGAAGCGTTCACTGGACCAACGACGACTTTCATCTCCAGGGATGGCTGCTTTATCCGCGCGGTTTTGATCCGGCAAAAAAATATCCCATGGTGGTTCAGGTGCACGGAGGTCCTGGCGCCATGGCGCATTCTTCCTGGCCGGGATCGCACAGCTACGCGGCTGTGCTTTCGTCGGCCGGTTACTTCGTATTCTTCCCCAATCCTCGTGGCAGCTTCGGAGAAGGTGAAGCCTTCACCCGCGCGAATGTGAAAGACTTCGGTTATGGCGATTTCCGCGACATTCTCGCCGGAGTTGAATACGTGGTCCACAATGCGCCGGTCGAACCAGAACACGTTGGCATCGCCGGCTGGAGTTATGGCGGCTACATGACGATGTGGGCAGTCACGCAGACCAACCGCTTTGCCGCGGCGTTCGCCGGAGCAGGCATTGCCAATTATCAGAGTTACTACGGCCAGAACCAGATTGATCAGTGGATGATCCCGTTCTTCGGCGCGTCTGTTTATGACGATCCGCAGGTTTACGCGCGCAGCTCGCCGATTACGTTCATCAAAAAGGTGAAAACGCCCACGCTGGTAATTGTGGGTGACAGTGACGGTGAGTGTCCGCCGCCGCAGTCGCTCGAGTTCTGGCACGCGCTGAAGACCCTGGGCGTCAAGACCGAGCTTGTGATTTATGAGCATGAGGGCCATTCCTTCGCCGATCCCAAACACCAGCGTGATGTGATCGAACGCGTCGTGAGCTGGTTTGACACTTACCTGAGGTAAGTTCACGGCGCTGAACTAAGGCCAGACTACGGTACTCAGGTCATAGACCTGCAGCTCTCGGTCAGCTACGCTGGCCTTGATATGCCCCGCCCAGAATCAAAGTTTTCGATTCTGCTCATTGAGCAGGATATGACGATCCGCTATTTGCGCGCCCTGGCGCTGCGACTCGAAGGCTACCGCGTCACGCCCGCAGAGCACCTTGATGAAGCGAGGCTGAAGCTTCAAGAGAAACAGTTCAACCTGATCATTCTCGATGTCGGCCACTTCGCCGAGCCGGGTCTTCAGTTCTGCGAAGAAGTGAAAGGAAATTATCCGCACACCAAGCTGCTGATGCAGGGTGAAGACAGGATTTTCCCCATCAAGAGCAGCTGCCCTGATACCGCCGTTCCCAAGCAGGATGGCCCGCTTCAACTGGTCAAGGAAGTGCAGAGGCTCCTGCAGTCGGCTTAAGCACAGATCGTGGTGGCATTGTTCAGTACTTTCGTGTCTTCCGCAGAGCGCACCGTTGACGTCCTGCCAGTCTGATCTCCCTCAGCATTCTTTTCATAAATTTCTCATCTCGCCGTCATGCTTTTTAGCATGTGGGGGCGTTACAGTCTCCCTTGTCGAGGCTGATGAGAGTGACTCTCCGGCCCGCCTGAAATCAGAAAATAAGGAGAAGCTGTTCAATGCCGTTAATCCAGGTGAAACTAATCGAAAATGTGTTCACCACTGAGCAAAAGAAGGAAATAATCAGGAAACTTAGTGATGCCATGGTCTCCATCGAAGGAGAGTATATGCGTCCGGTGACATCCGTAATTATTGAAGAGATTAAGAGTGGGGAATGGGGGATCGGTGGCACGCCCCTTTCAACGCAGGCCGTAAAGGAAATGGCCGGCAAAGGTTGACGTTACCAGAACAAGGATCGAACGCTCGAACACGGAGGCGTGTGATGTCATTCCGACCTGACCCAAGTTTTTATCCTTCCGCCAGAATGGCGATGCAGGGTCCCCCTGAGCAACTTGCCTATGTGGCGGCGCTGAGCGGTGATCCGAAACGTCCCGATGAGATGACCGTAGTAGACCTGGACGTGAACTCAAAGACCTATGGGCAACTGGTAAGCTCAGTACCCATGAGCGCCCCCGGCGACGAGCTGCATCATTTCGGCTGGAACGCGTGCAGCTCCGCGCTTTGCCCGTATGCGCCGCATCCACACGTGGAGCGCCGGTATCTCATTGTTCCGGGGCTGCGCTCTTCCAGCATTCACGTGCTCGACACCAAACCTGACCCACGAAATCCGAAGATCGTGAAGGTAATCACTGCGGATGAGATGGGGAAGCGCGCCGGCTACTCGCGTCCTCATACCGTGCATTGCGGGCCGGACGGGATTTACGTGAATGCCATTGGCTCTACCAGCGGTGATGGCCCTGGCGGCATCCTGATTCTGGACCACGACACGTTTGACGTTCTCGGCAAATGGGAAGTAGACCGCGGCCCGCAATATCTCTCGTACGATTTTTGGTGGCACCTGGGCCATGACACCATGCTCACCAGCGAATGGGGCACGCCGAACATGGTGGAAGCCGGGCTGAATCCTGAGCTTCTGCTGGGCGCAAAGTACGGGCATCGCCTGCACGTGTGGGACCTGCGCAAGCGCAAGCACAAACAGGTGCTCGATCTCGGTCAGGAGTACCAGCTGCCTCTTGAGTTGAGGCCGGCGCATGATCCCTCGAAGCCTTACGGATTTGTCGGGGTGGTGATTTCGCTCAAGGATCTTTCCTCGTCGATCTGGATGTGGCATGCCGAGAACGGCGCATGGGCGGTGAAAAAAGTGATCGATATTCCGGCCGAGCCTGCTGATCCGGATCTTCTCCCGCCGATGCTGAAAGATTTCAAAGCCGTGCCGCCGCTGCTCACTGACATTGATCTTTCGCTCGATGACCGGTTCCTCTACGCGGCATGCTGGGGCACGGGTGAGCTGCGCCAGTATGACGTTTCTGATCCGAACAATCCTAAGATGACCGGCTCGGTTCATATGGGCGGGATCGCGCGGCGCGCGAGCCATCCTAAAGATCCTGGGCACAAGCTGAACGGCGCTCCCCAGATGGTCGAGATCAGCCGGGATGGCAAACGCGTGTATTTCACCAACTCTCTCTATCGCACATGGGACGATCAGTTTTATCCGGACGGCATTCGCGGCTGGATGGCCAAGGCTGATATTGGTCCGAGCGGCGAGATGAAGCTCGATCCCAGGTTCTTTGTCGATTTCGGCGGCAGGCGCGCACACCAGGTACGACTCCAGGGTGGCGATGCGTCGTCTGACTCGTACTGCTTCTCCTGACGATCATGCGGGCCTTGCTCCTATTTTTGCTCGGCGCCTATCACGGGTTGAATCCCGCCATGGGATGGCTGTTCGCGGTAGCGCTGGGCATGCAAGAGAAGAGCGGCAGGGCAGTAATGCGATCGCTGCTGCCGCTCGGCGTTGGTCACCTGGCTTCAGTAGGATTGGTGATTGGCGCGGTGGAGGCGCTTCAGCTCACGTTGCCGCTGAACGTCGTCAAGGTCGTGGCCGCTGTGGCTCTGATTGGCTTTGGTCTGTACCGTCTCATCCGGCGGCGGCACCCACGCTGGGTGGGAATGCAGGTAGGGTCGCGAGACCTGGCATTCTGGTCTTTTCTTATGGCCTCGGCGCACGGTGCAGGCCTCATGCTGCTGCCTTTTGTCGTTGCTTATCCGTACCACATGAACGGCCATGAACACATGCACCATGTCATGATGGCTGGAACCATGCCTCCGGCCATCGCTTCGCACTGGTGGATGCCGGTTGGACTGCACACGCTTGGTTACCTGCTGGTCACGGCGGCAGTGGCGATGCTGGTTTACTCGAAACTGGGCGTTGGAGTCCTGCGGCGCGCCTGGTTTAACCTGGAGCTTCTCTGGGTTGGCGCGCTGATCGCAATGGGTATCTTGACCCTGGTGTTATAAAAACGCTGGCAAAGCGGCTCTTAAGGCGCGAAAATGACCTATAATCTCGCGGCTGTATCGCAAGGGAAGCGTCATGATCAGTCAGCCCAACGTAAGCGCAGGGACGGCGCCGGCGCGCTTTGAAGAGCTTGCTGCAGAAGAAGCAAGTCGCACGTTTGCCGGAAGGGAAAAGGAGCTGGCGCAACTGAGCGAGATGCTCGGTCCTGCGGGGCCAGCCATTGTCTATTTGCATGGCATCCCTGGGATAGGGAAGTCACGGCTGATCTCCGCATTCGCCGATCACGCCCGTCACGAAAACGCCACCATCATCGTCATGGACTGCCGTTCGGTGGAACCCACCGAACAAGGCTTCCTCCACGCGCTTGGCTTACGTTTTGGAAAGAACCTCAACTCTCTCGATGAAACGATGGCCGTGCTGGGTGGAGCAGGACGCCGAGTGGTGCTGGCGCTCGATCATTTTGAAGTATTGCGGCTGCTCGATTCATGGTTACGACGGACCTTCATTCCTCAGCTTCCCGCGACGGTGAGATTGGTCCTCGCCGACCGGGAAGCGCCGTCGCCGGCATGGGCAGCACAACCCGGATGGCAGCGTCTTTTTCGCAGCGTAGAACTCGATGGTCTTTCCAGCGGTGACGCAACTTTGCTCCTCGCGCGGCTCGGCATTCCGGAATCGCGGGTCACACGCATCAACCGCCTGGCGCAGGGACATCCGCTTGCGCTTACGCTGGCCGCATCGTCATTAGCGAACCGGCAGGACCCTGAGTTAGAAGATCTGGCGATTCATCGTGTGATCAGCGAACTGACGCAGCTTTATCTGGCGGAGATCGCGGATCCGGTCACACGGCGGATGCTCGAGACCGCGAGCGTGTTGCGGCGGGTCACAGTGTCACTGCTGCGGGCCATCATCCCGGATATTCCCCCGCAGGATGCCTTTGCGCGGCTGAAAACGCTTCCATTTGTCCATATTGCGCTCGATGGGCTGCACATTCATGACGCCGTCAAGCAGGTTGTGGCGACCGCGCTGCGCGCAGCGGACCCGGCGATGTATCGCGAGTATCGCAGGGCGGCATGGCTGCAGCTGCGAGCCGAATTGGCAACTGCCGCACCGGTCGACCACTGGCGCTACACCGCAGACATGCTATACCTGCTCGAGAATCCCGGCATTCGCGATGCGTTCTTCTCCAGTGGCGCGCCGGCTTTTGGTGTGGAACCGGCTCGTGCCGCGGACGGTCCGGCGATTCGCGATATCACCGACCGCCACGAAGGCAAACAGGCCCTGCATGCGGTTTGCGAGTGGTGGACCGCCGCACCCGAAACATTTTTTGTCATCCGCGATCGTGAAGGCAAAACCGTGGGCTTTTATTGCCTCTGTGATTCGGCGCGGGTCCCTGAACGCTTGCTGCGTGAAGACACGGTGGTGAAGCAGTGGGCGAAGCACCTGGAGAAAGATCCGCTGGCGGAGAACGAGACAGCGCTGTTTCTACGCCGATGGCTCAGCGTGGAAGAGGGCGAGGCGCCATCGGCGATCCAGGCCGCGGCGTGGCTGGATATCAAGCGCACCTATCTTGCGCTGCGTCCCAGGCTGCGGCGCGTGTATTTAGTGCTGCAGGACATCGCACCCTACGGAACAGTCGCGCAGACCCTTGGCTTTGCGCCGCAGCCGGACCTCGAGGTGAAGCTGGACTCGGATGCTTATCACACGGCCATGCTCGACTTCGGTCCCGCCTCTGTCGATGGCTGGCTGGGCCGGCTTGTGGCAGCCGAACTTGGTGTGCCCTCGAGCGAGATGCTCGACGTGGAGGCTCGTGAGCTGGTGCTCGATGATACCCGGGTACGCCTGACTAAGCTGGAGTTCGCCGTGCTCCACTATCTGCGCGAGCGCGAAGGCAAGGCCGTTGGCCGCGAAGCGTTGATTCGTGACGTGTGGGGCTACAAGTACGACGTGGGCAGCAACGTGGTGGACGCGGTCATCAAAAGCTTGCGAAAAAAACTCGGCGCCAAGTCAGATCTTATCGAAACCGTCCCTGGCCACGGGTACAAGTTCAGAACCGCGGCGTAACGCGGCCTGCTCGCTTCGGCTTCTCTTCCAGACACGATCGACGGGAGTCGCGTTTTCATCACTTTCTCATCCAGCCATCATGACTCCCCTGACGAGGTCGGCTAGCTTGGTCACGGCGGGCCAAGCCAGAACAGTTCCGCTGAAGCTGGAAACCCGAAATCCAGTCAGGAGAGAAGAAATGAACACCGTTAGATTCTTTAGCCGACGCCAGTTCGCCATGATGGCTCTGGCCCTGATGAGCGCGTTTTGCGTGCGCTCGTTTGCTCAAGACGCCCATTCTCATGTTGCGGCCGCCCAGAAGGCCGATCCCGGGACCCTGATGCAGGTGGTCCGTGATGCCACCGCAAAGTTTCAAGACGTGGATGCGGCAGTGCATGCCGGATACGTGCTCACCTTTGGCTGCGTGACAGGACCGGATGCCGGCGCGATGGGGCTGCACTACGTGAACTTCACGCTCTTCAACAGCGGAGTGCTCGACCCGCAGCAGCCAACCATCATCATTTATGAACCCACGCCGGGCGGCGGCAAACCTCGCTTGATCGGCGCCGACTTTCTGGTGCTGAAAGACCAATGGGACTCGCAGCACAATGCTCCGCCGGCACTGATGGGGCAGCTTTTTCACCTGTTTGACGCACCGAACCGCTTTGGTTTGCCCTCTTTCTATACGCTGCATGTGTGGGCGTGGAAGGATAATCCAAGTGGTCCATTCGTGAACTGGCATCCGAATGTTTCCTGCCAGAGTTTCACAGCCCCGTAGGTTTTTGCTTCCATCTCCAGCGCCGAAAGGCGCTGGAGCCCCCATTTGGGCTTCATAGATTTCTTACGTTCTTCTTAGCCGGGCTCCCCTTGAAAAATCTTCCAATCCCTCTTGACAAAACCTGCTAATGGATTAGCATGTGCTAGTGCATTAGCAGGTGCTTGTTCCTGCCTGGAGGAGCATGAGCAACGAAAAACATCAGCAGCTTGGGCGCCGCGAGCGCCAGATCATGGACGTGATCTACCGCCACGGACGCGCGTCAGTGAATGAGGTGCTGGCCGAGCTGCCTGACCCGCCGACCTACTCCGCGGTTCGGGGGATGCTCCGGCTCCTGGAAGAAAAAGGTTTCCTTCGGCATGAACAGGAAGGCCTGAAATACGTCTATCTACCAGCGGACGACACCCGGCAGGTCCGGGCCAACGCCCTGCGGCACATGGTGACCACGTTCTTTGGTGGTTCGCCGGAGCAGGCTGTGGCCGCGCTGATTGAGATGGGCGACACGCGGCTTTCCAGCAAGGACAAGCAACACCTTCTGCACATGATCAAGAAGGCGCAACAGGAGGGGAGATAGGCAATGCATTTCGATACCCCGATCACAGCAATCATTCTGGACACACTGGCCAAAGCAACCCTTCTGCTGACCTTCACATGGTGCGCGACTCTGGCGCTCAGGAAGAGATCGGCGGCTTCGCGGCACATGGTCCATGTCTTCTCTCTTGCTGCTCTGCTGCTGCTGCCGGTTTTTGTGCTCGTGACTCCGGAATGGCGGGTGACCGGTGTTCCGAGCTTTGCAGCGAAGCCGGAATTGGCTGAGCCGACTCCTGCTGTTCAAGGTCCCGTATCGGCGAAAGTCGCAGTACCGCAAACTCAGGCGACGCAGCAGCAGTCACCGCAGGTGAAGACGCGGCGGCACACGACCGTCGCTACCAATAGGACTCATATCCCGCAGCCGGAACACCAGCCGGTGACGGGCATTCATGAGGAGCATGCGGCTGCGGCTCCGGCACAGACGCGATTTGCTGAGCGTTCTGTGTGGCGTTCCTATATTCCGGGCGCCTTGGCCGTTCTATGGATTCTCGGCTCTCTGCTGGTTCTGCTGCGCTGGCGGAGGAACGCGTCGCGGGTGGCGGCGCTGGTGCGTCGGGCCACGGTGCTTACTCATTCCGGCTGGAACGCCGAAATTCGCGCGCTTGCGCGTGATATGGGATTAGAGCGCGAAGTCGTGCTGATGGCCAGCCGCGAGCTGGAAATCCCGATCACCACCGGATCCGTGATTCCACGAATCATTCTTCCGCTCGAACACCCCGAGTGGTCTGCCACCAGGCGGAGCGCGATTCTGAAACACGAGCTGGCGCACATCAAGCGGCTGGATACGCTGACGCATGCCGTTGCGCAGCTGGCGGCAGCAATGTACTGGTTCCATCCGCTCGTGTGGCTCACGGTGCGGTCCATCCGCGCCGAACGCGAACGGGCATGCGACGACCAGGTGCTGGCTGGGGGGATGAAGGCCTCCGACTACGCCCATGAGCTCCTCGACATCGTTTCCGGGCTGCGCGAGCCTGAGTTGGCAGCCGCGCTGGCCATGGCGCGGCGCTCACAGCTGGAGGGGCGCGTGCTGGCGGTATTGAATCCGGCTCTGCCGCGCGGTGCAGTTTCGCCAAAAGCGGCGCTCGCGGTTGCGACCTTGACGCTGGCGGTCGCTGTCCCGCTGGCCGCGCTGCATGGGGCTGCGCAGGCGAGCGCTCCTTCTCCGAAGCAGAGCACTGCCGTAAAGCCCAGCCCTGCAACCACGCCGCAAGCATCAGCAGGGAAGCCGGCTCCGGCGGCTCCGCAGGCCTCCACAACCGCAAGAGTTTCGGACGAAGACGCGGAAGCACCCGAGCCGCCTGAAGTGCCCGATGTTCCCGATGTCCCAGAGGTTCCGGAAGCTGCCGATCCCGGTATCCCTGCTGTTCCCGGGGTACAGGGTGTGCCCGCAGTTCCTGCAGTTCCGGCTGTGCCTGGGGTACCTGCAGTTCCCTCGGTACCGGCAGTGCCTGCTGTGCCGGCCGTTCCTTCCGTGGCCGGCGGCGACCTGAGTTTGTGCGGTACGCGCGCCAAGCTGCACAACATGAACATCGAGTCGCACGATGGCAATTACCGCAAGTGGACGGCCACATGGGCTGGCGATGACTGCAGCCTCGATCTTCGCGCTGAAGGTGAAATCAAGTTCAACGCAGAGGCCACAGAAATCCAGAGCATCTCTTCGGGAGGATACTTCGAAGTCAACCTGCGCCAGGGTTCGAGTCTGAAGCAGGTACGGGTTACGCCTTCGAACAACGGCCTTCAGTACGTCTACAAGCTCAATGGGACGCAGCAGCCCTTTGAAGGCGATGCGCGCACCTGGTTCTCGCAGTTCCTGCTTCAGTTGGAGCGCACCACCGGCTTTGCCGCCGATGCGCGTGTTCCCGCGCTGCTGGCCAAGGGCGGCCCCACAGCCGTACTGGATGAGATCAGCAACCTGCAAAGCGATTACGTGCGTGGCCGCTACTTCCGCAAGCTGCTGGAACAGCCGAACCTGTCTGGGCCGATCGTGATCCGCGTCATAAAGCAGTCAAGCGAGCAGATACACTCTGACTACGAACTGGCCCGCGTGCTGATGACCGTTGGCAAACAGTATGACCTGGCAGACGAGCAGTCGCGCACGGCGTTCCTCACCGCGACCAACAAGCTGAGCAGCGACTACGAGCACTCGCGCGTGCTGATTGAGCTGCTCCGGCGGCCGAACATCTCGAAGGAGAATGTGCGGCTGGCGCTTGGCTCGGCAGCATCGCTCAAGAGCGATTACGAAAAATCCCGCGTGCTGCTTTCGCTGATGGACCAGAAGGCATTCGACCAGTCAGAAGTCGATCCGTATCTCAAGCTGGTATCAACAATCCAGTCCGACTATGAGAAGTCGCGCGATCTGCTGGCGCCGATGCAGCGCTACAGGCTCACACCGGAGCAGGTCAACCAGATCATGGGAGCCGCCGCGGGGATGAGCTCCGATTACGAGAAGTCGCGGCTCCTGCTGGGACTGGCGAAGCAGGGCAAGTTTGATGAAGCGCAGATGTCCAACTACCTGAAGGTAGTGGACTCGATGCACTCGGATTACGAGCGCTCACGCAGCCTGCTGGAGCTGATGCAGAACAACACGCTCAGCCCCGCGTCCACGAGCAGGGCCATGGAGAACATCTCAAAAGCGAGTAGCGACTACGAGAAATCGCGCGTGCTGACCACACTAGTGAAAGCTAACAAGTTCGACGAAAGCCAGATGGGCACCTACCTGAAGGTGATGGACTCCATGAGCAGCGACTATGAACGGTCGCGTTGCCTGCTGGCACTGATGGAGCAGAACAAGCTCAGCACGGCGTCCATCGGCAAAGTGATCGACGCGACCAGGGGAATCAAGTCCGACTACGAGAAGTCGCGAGTGTTACAGACCGTCGCCCAGGGTTATCAACTGGATGGCGCGCTGCGCGACAGCTACATCAAGGCGGCGAATTCCATCAGCACGGAGTATGAGCGCAACCGAGCGCTGGCGGCGGTGGTGAAGAGAGCGACGCTGTGACGTAGTACTTTCAAGCACCAACCGATCCGAACCGGGTTCGGATTCTGCTGATCACGCGATCGATCTTCATCATGTTCAGGAACGACTGCGACTGAGGGCGCCGGTTCGCAATCTCGATTTCGCAGCTCTTCTTCTGAGCGGCGCTCCACACGGAGAAGAGTGCGCCAAGTCCACGGCTGTCGATGAAAGTAACTTCCGCGATGTCGAGCACGATCCGGCAGTTGCAGGCGGCGCCTTTCCCGCGTGATTCCGGGATGAGCCGGTCCAGTATCTCCTCTTCAAGCGTGTCCGCGGATTTCCCGGCAATCTTCCCGGTACATCGAACCACGGTTTCGTATGCCCGCTCTTTCAACTGCAACGTGAGTCCAGGAGCGGCAATGTTCCGGTTGCGCATGCGTCTGGTCCTTCCTGATTTCGAGGTTCATTGCATATAGCGCAACTTTTATGTGAGTTCCGCCACTAAGGCGAATATTCACGCCTGCTACCCACGGCTCCCAATCTATTGGCGCAAAAGAACAGCCATGCGTCAGCGGGATACGCTCTGGGCGGATGTCCGCCTGGGTTTCCATTTATCGAGGAAAGCGACAACATCTTCTTCGGTGAGCAAGCGGGATTTTTCGAACTCGGTGCTGGAGTAGAGGAACGTGCCGTTTGATTCCAGCACGGAGACTTCCGGTACGCCCTTTTCCAGATGCGCGTGGTACTTCTTCGCAAGCTGCAGGTTGCGCTCGTACTGGCCAACGTCGATGTGGACCACCAGAAAGTTGCTTTCCAGCAGCGGTGCGATCCGAGGCTGGTGGAAGGCGCGATCCAGGATGTGGCAATCAATGCACCAGTTAGCGCCAAAAACGAGAAGCACGCGCTTGTGCTGCTTCTGGGCGGCGGCGATGGCGTGCTGGATTTCAGCCGAGGCATTGGCGTCCGCGCGGTAGAGATTGGGGTTGATGACCGAGGGCGGCTCGAGCGGAGCTTTCTTCCACTGCGCAAAGGCAGTGGTGACGAGGCAAAGAAAGATGACGACGCGGATCAGTTTATTTGGCATTCAGGCTAAGACAAGTTTATCGCAAGCCGTTGGGGGCAGCTCAAAGCCGCCCTCGATTGGAAACCTGAAGATCTCACTCGTATCGTTTGAGACCAGATCAAGACACGAGCTCTCGATGATTCGCTTAAAACGCGAACATTACTTGCAGATCTACTCTCCTGTTGGCCGATTGTGAGTTGAATGGGCCGAAGGCTCCGCCGGCCAGGGCGGTGGATGTTCCAAACAGTGTCGAAGAGAGATTGCCGATCGGCGCAGCAGGATTCACGTTGTTGAACAGATTGCGGGCGTTGACGCTGAACGTGAGCGAGTACTTCTGGTTGGAGCGTTCGCCGCCGAACGGGCCGCCGCCGCCGGGACCATGTCCTCCGCCGCCGGGAGCGCCTGGGCCTCTGCCGCCGCCCATCGGGCCATGTTGTTGCGGGCCCTGACCAGCCTGAGGCGGGCCGCCCACAGCCTCGAGCTTTGGGCCGATGCCGAACGTCTTGCTGAGTCGCAGGTTGAAAGTGAACTGCGAGGGGCCGTCGCCGAAGTTGATGGGAATCAGTGGCTGACCGGCTGAGGGCGTGACGTCGAACGCGGGGAAGCCAGGCTTGGAAATGATTGTGTGGCCGGGAATACCGGTGTCCAGCGCAGGCCGGTCGTTGAAAACGAAGTCACCGTTATTGTCCAGACCGGTTGTGATGTTATATGGCGCGCCACTGAAGAAGAGCACGAACGGGGCTGCACGAAAGCCTCTGGGAAGACCGATGCTGCCACCGAAAAAGAACCGGCTGCGAACATCGAACGCCGCGCGCCCGTAGTCGGCGCTGATGTCTCGCGAGTTGCTGGCTACGCTGTTGGCGCCGCCGGTATCACTGTTGGCGAAGCTCAGGCTGTAATAGCTGAACAGAGTGAGCTTCTGGCTGGCACGGACATTCACGTTGCCCATCACTTGGTTCTGCTTGAAATCGGCTCCTGATGTGTATTGGAAAATGTTGCCGAGGCTGGGATCAGGACGCGTTGACGGATCACGCGGGACCAGCGGTGAATTGGTATTGATCTGCACCAGCTGATGTACGCCACGCGAGTGGATGTAGGTGACAGTCGCCGTCGCCTTTTTCGTAACCTGGTGCTCGAGCGAGGCAGCGGCTTGTATCGAATAGGGAGTGCGCAAACCGCTGCCGAGCTGGTAAACAGTTGTGCCCGTGGCAGCCGAGAGCGAGCTTAGCGCAATGGGGTTAGGGAACGATTGCGCCAGCAGCGTCGCTCCGCCGGCCGTCTGGTCGCTTACGGAGAAGGTCTGCTGAAGCACGCCGTTCTTCTGCAGCGTCTGCACAATCACATTCTGCGGCACGCGATCGTAGAAAATACCGAAGCCGGTCCGAAGCACAGTTTTCGGCGCTGCATTCTTCTTTCCGCCAATACCCCAGGCAAAGCCGATGCGCGGCGCCCAGTCAGCATGATCGTTGATTTCGTTCTGTGTCTCGTAGCGAAGCCCGTAGCTCAAAGTCATGTTCTGTCGAAGCCGCCAGTCATCTTCGGCATACAAGCCCACGTCCAGAAAGTTGTTGGAGAGGTTTGGCTGGCCGGTGGTGATGGAAAACTGACTGGGCTGTCCATTCTTCAATGCGTCCGATGAGGTGAACAGGTACGTACCATTGAAATTCTGCGTGGAGGCGCTGGACAGTGACGTGGCGCGGAGCCGGCCGCCGAAACGCATGAAGTGCTGCCCGCGATTGAGCGACGTGTAGTTCTGAAGCTCGTAATGATTGTTGTTTGAATTGTTGATCCCCAGCGGATTGCCGCCGGCCGTGACAAAGTCCTGCACGATGACGGCTGGACCCGAGTTGAGCGCGTTCTGATTGAGGTTGGTGTGCTGCCACTCAAAGCGGGTTTCATTGATCGCGCGAGCCCCGATCACCTGCGTGTCACTGATCTGGACGCTATGTTCCGTGGTCGCGCTATTGTAACCAAAGGTCGGGAGAACCAGCTGGCCAACACCGGCGTTCTCCTGGGTGTCGTGCACGTACTGGTACCGCGCCGTGAGAGTATTGTTCGTGGTGAGCTGGTAGTCCACGCGGGGGCTGATATTCGTGCGCATGTGAGGCGTGGCTACCGAGCAGGGAATGGTAGTCCCGCAGCTGAAGCCGGGCACCGCGTTGGCAGCGGTATCTGCAAGCTGATCAGAAAGCACGGACAAGTCATTGATATCTCGGCGTTCCAGGCTCAGCAGATAAGAGGCCTTCTTGTTAATCGGGCCGCCGATGCTGGCGTTGTACATCTGCGTGCTAAAGTCGCCCTTGGTGGCGGCGAATGGATTCTTCGAGTCGAAGAACGAATGGTTGTCGTTGAACATAAACTGTCCGTGGACTTTGTCCGTTCCCGGCTTGGTCAGAATTTCAATGCGGCCGAACCCCATGCGGTCATACTGCGCGGAGAAGGGGTTCTGGTTGATGCGGATTTCGCGGATCGATGATTTCGGCGGAAGCTGGCCTCCGGTAAAACCGTCAATATAGATCTGGCCGCCGTTCGGCCCGGCTGAAGGACCAGCGAGCGCCTGAAGTTCAGACTGGAGCTCATCGGGATCATCGGAAAGAGCATCAAGGTCCTTGCCGCTGAGAACCACGCT